>MGON01000089.1:5839-7612 GCA_001795345.1 Chloroflexi bacterium RIFCSPLOWO2_02_FULL_71_16
GGCCCTCGAGGAGGCGCTCGAGGCCGCCGAGAACCTGGGCAGCTTCGACCACCGCTTCGACGTCCCGCGCGCCCTGGGCGGCGCGCAGCGGCTCATCGAGAACGCGCGTGAGGCGGTGGACGCGGCGCGGCCGAGGTAGCCCGGTCTAGGCCTTCGCGCCTCCAAGGCGGTCGTAGCTGACGACCTCGGAGAGCGCCTTGCGGCCGCCCGTCGCGCGCGTGGGCCGCGGATCGGTGCTCGAGACCGGATGGCCGATCATCACGATCGAGCGGGCCGTGCGCTCCTCCGGGATGCCCAGGATCCGCTTGGCCTCGGCCTGCTGCTCCGCCGTGCCGTACCAGGCGACACCGCCGCCCAGCCCGAGGCCGTGCGCGGCGATGAGCAGCCGCTCCGACACGCGGCCCTCGTCGTACGCCTCGCCCGTGTTCGCCTTCCCGTCGAGCACGATCGAGATCCCTGCCGGGGCCGTCGCCACCCATTCGATCGGCGTGCGGATCCGGCTGAGGCGGCGAAGCTGCTCCTTGTCGCGGACGACGATGAAGTGCCACGGCTGCAGGTTCCTGGAGCTCCCGGTCCAGCGCGCGACCTCGAGGAGCTGCTGGAGCGCTTCGTCCGCGACCGGCTCAGGGGTGTACTGCCGTATCTGCCGGACGGTCCGCAGGAGCTCGGTGGTCGAACGCGGTCGGGCGGCCACTGACCGAAGCCTACCGCCGCGACGCGGTGCGCGATCGGGCGACCCCGCCCCCTACGCTGATGCCGTAGCCGAGCTGCCTCTTCTCGCCGCGGGTCGCGACGCCGACGTCTTCGATCTCGGTGATGGCACGGTCCTGCGCCGGTACCGCCGTCGGGACGTCCCAGCGCGCGAGGTCGAGATCATGCGGTACGTCCACGCGCGCGGCTATCCGGTCCCGCGCGTCGTCTCGGTGAGCGGCGCCGACCTGACGCTCGAGAAGGTCGATGGTCCGACGATGCAGGACGCGCTCATGGCCGATCTGGGGCTCATCGGAGAGCACGCCGCTGTTCTCGCGGAGCTGCACCACCGCCTGCATGCGCTCGAGGCACCGGACTGGCTTCCGCGGCGGGGTCAGGGTGACCGCGTCCTGCATCTGGACCTTCACCCGCGAAACGTGATCGTCGGCCCCGCGGGCCCCGTGGTCATCGACTGGGCGAACGCCGCCGCCGGCTCCGGCGTGCTCGACCCGGCCTTGATGATCGCGATCGCGCTCACCGCCAAGGCGAACGCGGAGCCGATGGAGCGGAGGCACATCGACTCGTTCATCCGGTCGTTCGCGTCGCACTTCGACGCTGCCGAGCTGCGAGGTGCCATGCCGGAGGCGGTCGCTCTACGCGCGGCGGACGCGAACGTGACGGAGAAGGAGCGAGCCGAGCTGCTCGGGTCGGAGTGGCCGATCCCCGAGGCCTAGGGAGCGCCCGCCGCGAGCGCGTGCAGGTAGTGGACGAGCTTCCAGCGGTCCGGCTCGCTCAGCACGCTCTCCCACGCGGGCATCGCGCTGCCCGGGACGCCGCTGCTGACGAAGTAGAAGAGCTCGCCGTCCGTGTGCTGCGGCACGTGGAGCACGAGGTCCGCCGGGGCGGGAGAGAGGGTCGCCGCGAGCGGGCCGTCGCCGCGGCCTCGCTCGCCGTGGCACTGGGTGCATCGCGCGCGCTCGCGGAACAGTGCCCGGCCGGCCTGAAGGGCCTCGGGCGTCGCGGCGATCGGCGACGTGAGGTCGTACGCGCGCTCCAGGCCCCGCTCCCACTCGGCCCGGGGGG
>MGON01000090.1:0-3126 GCA_001795345.1 Chloroflexi bacterium RIFCSPLOWO2_02_FULL_71_16
CATGGTCCGTACCGAGGCGCTCCAGCGAGAGGCGGATCTCGTCGCGCGCGTCCGCGTAGGTGCGCTTGCCGCTCTTGGTCGCGAGGAAGAAGCGGTCGCGTCCATACCGAGCGATCCACGGCGCGATGCGCAGCTCGGAATCGCCGTAGCTCGCCGCCGTGTCGATGTGATCGACACCGTGCGCCAGCAGCAGCTCGAGCGCGCTATCCGCCTCGTCCTGCGTCGCGCGCGCGAGCGCGGCCGCCCCGAATAGGGTGCGAGGGCTCTCGTGCCCGGTCCGCCCGAACGGCGCTCGAGGGATCACCGACCCATCCTGAACGCCTTGCGCACCAGGCGCTTCACGGCCCGCCGCTCGGCGTCCGCGGGCGCTACCAGAGCGTGACCGGCTGAGGAGCACGGTGGTCGCGCAGTCGCCGATCCTTTGTGATCAGGCGCCAACCGTTCTCTGCCGCGGTGGCGTAGATCAAACGATCCGCAGGGTCGCCCGGAAAGGACGACGGCAGCGCGACGGCCGTAGCGGCGATCGCCGGTGTCACGGTGATCGTCCTCACCTGGCGGGCGAGTTGGTCGAGCCAGGAGGCGATCGGGATCGTGAGCACGATCCGCTCGTGCCGGGCAAGCCACGCCAACTCGAACCAGGAGATGTCAGCGACCGCGAGCTCGTCAGCCTCGCCGATCGCCTTGGCCGCCGCCGCGCTGATCCGTTCCGGTTCCGCCGACCACCAGTGGAGCACGTGGCTGTCAAGGACGACCGCGCTCAACGCAGCTTCCAGCTCGCTCCGGTCATGAAGATCTCATCCTCCTTGGCCGTGGTCATGGCCATGCCGGCGAGGATCCCCTTGAGGGCATGCGGCCCGCTCGCCGGCACGAGTCTGGCGACGGTCCGTCCATGCTTCGTGATCTCCACCTCCTGCCCGGCGGCGACGTCGTCGAGCAGTGACAGGATCTTTGCCTTTGCTTCCGTAGCGGTCATCTTTATGGTCATATGGTCATTATAGTGGCAGCGGCAGGTTCAGCGGGCTAGGAGGGATGGGGGGCGAGACCATAGTGATGAAGACCGCAGACAGCGCGGCCAAGACATTCTTCACCGAGCTAAACGGTGCCTCTCGTAACGGATGACGATGTTCGCCGTCGGCGGCTGGGTCCCGACGGGCGACGCACCCGGGGTCGAGCTCGTGGTCACGCTACCCGGGCCTCCGCAAGCCACGACCGCGAACGCCAAGGCCAAGAGCCCGGCCATCCTTCTAACGTGGTGCTCCTTCCCCGCCCATGCCGCTCTTTACCGGGCTGACCCTCACGGCGTTCGAACCGCTCCGGGAACACACGGGCTGCGCGTGCTGTTGAGACCAGTGATGAGTGACTGGAACAAGGGGATCATCGACGAGTTCCACGCGAAGGGCGGCAAGGGCGTCACCGGCTTCGGCGACCGCCTCCTGCTACTGACGGTCCGCGGCGCGAAGTCCGGCCAGCCGAGGACGGTGCCGCTCGCGTACCACCGCGACGGCGACCGCTACGTGGTCGCCGGATCGAAGGGCGGCGCGCCGACCCACCCGGCCTGGTACCACAACCTCGTGAAGCACCGTGAGGCGACGATCGAGGTCGGGACCGAGAGGATCGAGGTCCGCGCGACACCGATCGCGAAGGGCCCGGAGCGAGACCGGCTCTACGAGGCTCACGCCACGGTGATGCCCGGATTCCGCGGATACGTGAAGAAGACCAGCCGGGTGATCCCGGTCGTCGTGCTGGAGTGGGTCTAGGCCGCTGATAGCGCGGCAGTTCGTTGGCTCAATGAGCAAGACGGCCTGCCCGCTCATCTACGTCAGCGCGGCGGAGGAGCACCTGACGGCGGGCGCGAAGGGCTAACGGCGGCGAAGCGCCGCTGATCGCTCAGCTGGTCCTGCGCGAGCGTCAGCGGACGTGCGGTGTATTCAGGACGCCGGGAAGGTCGCGTTCACGGACTGCAGGATGAACGAGAGCACGATCAGACCGGTCATGGTCACGACCGGGCCCCACCAGACCGGACCCGAGGCCGCGCGGTATGCGCGCCACGCGGCCCAGGCCGCGGCGACGCCCACGATGACGCTCCCGTAGCGGGCGAGGTCGCCGAACGGCGCGAAGTCCGGGCAGATCGGGATCGCGCAGAAGGCGAAGCCGGTGAGGCCCTGCGCCAGGACGACCCAGAGCACGTCGACGATGACGAGCGCGAGGAGCGCGCCCCGTGGGGACGTGGGCAGCGCGAAGATCGGGGCGAGCCAGTATCCGAATACCGCCGCGATCGACAGCACCGCAAAGCCCTCTCCTAACGAGATGGTCTGCCCGCTGCCGAACGCGCCGGCGCGAATGATGAGCACGTAGCCGAGCAGGCTCGACGTCAGCGCCGCACCCTGAACGAACAAGCCAGCAGGCGTCATCTCGTCTGGCAGTCTAGGGCAGACGCCAGACGCGGCCCGAGGAATGTGACGCCCACGCCGTGCGTTGAGATGCGATGTGAGCCAAGAGCTGATGAACGAGGCGTCGTCGAAGCGGGCCCCGGCGATCTATCTCGGCCACGGCGCGCCGCCACTCGTCGACGACGAGCTGTGGCCCCGCCAGCTCGCGGAGTGGGCGGCGGGCATGCCCCGTCCAAAGGCGATCCTCGTCGTCTCCGCGCACTGGGAGTCGGCGCCGGTCACCGTCGGCGCGACGCGCACGGTCCCGCTCGTTTACGACTTCTACGGCTTCCCCCAGCGGTACTACGGCATCACCTATCCCGCGCCTGGCGCGCCCCACGTCGCCGAGCGCGTGAAGAAGATGCTCGGCGATCTCACTTCGGTGCGCGAGGACCCGTCCCGCGGCCTTGACCACGGCGCGTACATGCCGCTCCTCTTCATGTACCCGAAGGCAGACGTGCCGGTACTCCAGGTATCCATGCCGAGCGAAGATCCGGTCGCTCTCATGGAGATGGGACGCCGTCTCGCGCCACTCCGGGACGAGGGCGTCCTCATCATGGGCAGTGGCTTCATGACGCACAGCTTCGAGGCGATCCGGGACGTCATGTCCGGGCGTCCGCAGCCGCACGCGGTCGTGGAGTTCGACCGCTGGGCCGCGGAGGCGCTCGCGCGACGCGATATAGACACGCTCGTCGAC
>MGON01000090.1:3173-5848 GCA_001795345.1 Chloroflexi bacterium RIFCSPLOWO2_02_FULL_71_16
CGACGCCGCGCCCAAGACCGCCATCGAGGGCTTCTGGATGGCGAACTCGAAGCGCTCGGTGGAGTTCGCGTAAGACTCGCGGCGGCCGCCGTGATCCCGCGACGCTAATTCGTCTCGGCGGGCCAGACCTCGAGGGTCACGCGCAGGTCGATCCGCTCACCGTCGCGCAGGATCGTGAGCGTCACGGTGTCGCCGGGCTTCCGGCCACGGAGGCGCGAGGAGATGTCCGGCACGGACGCGACCGCGACACCGTCGAGCGCGACGATGACGTCGCCGCCGCGCGGAATGTCCCCGGACTCGGGATCGCCGCCGCGCACGCCGGCCTTGGCGGCCGGGCCGTTCTCGATGACGCTCGCGACGAGCACGCCGCTCGAGACGCCGAGGCCCAGGTCGTCCGCGATGTCCTGATCGATCGCGATCCCCGAGATCCCGAGCCAGACGGGCTCGTTCTGCGCTCCCGTTTGGAGCTCGGGAAGGAGGTCCTTCGCCACGTTGATGGCCACCGCGAAGCCGATCCCGACCGATCCCTCGACCGGGCTCTCGATCATCGAGTTGACGCCGATGACCTCGCCGTCCGCGTTGAGGAGCGGCCCGCCGGAGTTGCCCGGATTGATCGGCGCGTCCGTCTGGATGAGGTCACGGCGCATCGGCTGGCCGCTCGGCTGCCAGGTGCGCCCGACGGCGCTGATGATCCCCTGCGTCACCGTCTGATCGAGGCCGAAGGGGCTGCCGATGGCGATCGCGAGCTCGCCGGGCTCGACCTCATCCGAGTCGCCGAGGGTGACCGCGGCGACGCCCGCGGGAAGCTCGACCTGCAGGAGCGCGAGGTCGTTCCCGCGGTCGGTGCCTACGACCGTGGCCGGGCGCGTCTCGCCCGTGCTGAAGCGGGCCAGGATGGTGCGCGCGCCCGCGACGACGTGCTGGTTGGTGAGGATGTACCCGCGGTCGGAGACGACGAACCCCGAGCCGTTGCCGCGCCCGCTTGCCGATCCCGAGACCGCGAGGTGGACGACCGACCCGTTCACGCGCGCATAGACACTGGAGGCGACCGTCGCTCCGGCACCGGTGGTCGCGGCGACCTCCGACGGCGAGCTCGGCGACGTCGCCGGCGCCTCGGTCGCGATCGCCGGCTTCGACGTACCGGAGGGCGCGAGCCACTGCGAGGCGGCGAGGCCGCCGACGAGCCCGCCGGCGACCGTGCTCGCGACGAGCGTCACCGCGAGGAGCGGACCGGCGAGGCTCCGCCGCGGGCGCGGCGCCACCGGTGCGGTCACGATCGGCTCGGGCGACGGTGCCGCGCTCCGCGAATACAGGATCTCTTCATTCGGATCCGGTGTCCGCTGAGCGGGATCCGTGCTCATGTCATGCCGTTCCATCGGGACCTCCACGCGGTGATGCACCCATGGTCCCCCCAGGCGCGTCCCCGCGCGTGAAAGCGACCTAAGAGTCGGGTCAGATCGCCCGCGCAGGCGGCTGCGGGTCGGCCTGCGCGGCCCGGATGAGACCCAGGAACGCCGCGACGATCGGCACCACCGGCCCCGCGTCGCGCCGCCGGACGGCCACGATGCGGCGGCGGATCGGCCGAGCGCCCGCCAGCGCGACCTGCCGCACCACACGGCTGGCCAGCTCCTCGCGGACCGCCTGACGCGGGAGAAGCGCCACCCCGAGCCCCTGCGCGACGCACTTCTTCGCCGCGTCGATGTTGTCGAGCTCGATCGTCCCGCGCGGGACGATGCCGGCCTCCCGGAAGAGCGCCTGGGTCAGCTCGTTGTAGCTCGACGCGCGGTCGAACGTGACGAGATGCTCGCGCGCGAGCTCGGAGATCGGGATGCGCGCACGCTCGGCGAAACGGTGGCCCTGATGTACCACGAGCACGAGCTCGTCCTCGTACAGAGAGGTCGTCTGCACCTCGGGATGCCGAAGCTCGCGCACCACCCCGACCTGCACGTCCTCGCGCAGGACCATCTCGAGGACCTCTTCGGAGTGGCCGGTGCGCACGCTGAGCTCGACGGCCGGGTGCTCCACGTTGAAGCGGTGGAGCACGAGCGGTAGGACGTACGTGCTGACGGCCGGAGCGGCGCCGACGGCGAGCCGGCCACCCGCGCCGCGGCGGAGCTCGTCCACGACCCTGCGGCCGTCCGCGATCGCGCTCATGGCGCGCTCGGCATGCGGCACGAGGGCGCGGCCGGCCTCGGTGAGCCGGACGCCCCGCGGCGTGCGCACGAAGAGATCGACGCCGAGCTCGCGCTCGAGACCCTGAAGCCGCTCGCTGAGCGCGGGCTGGGTCACTTCGAGCACGCGCGCGGCCCGCGTCAGGTTCCCGGTGCGCGCGACCTCCACGAACGCGCTGAGCCGCTCGATCTTCACGCACCCTCCCATAGGCGATCCCGATGATGCCGATAGATGTTATCCATACGCTTGATATCTGGCACGGGGCCTGCGATGGTGCCGCCCATGTTGGATCGATCGCACACCGTCCTCGACGAGCCCGAGATCCTCGAAGAGCACGTCGGTCACCGCCGCACGGTCAGCGAGGCCGAGGTGGCCCCCTGCAACTGCCCCGAGCTCTGCATCCGCGACCACGAGTACGAGTAGGAGGAGGTCCCCTGATGGCTGCTGCTCTCCGTGCCAGCGCGCTGGTGCCCGACGGACACCGGGTGCCGGCATCGCGGCCG
>MGON01000090.1:5941-7482 GCA_001795345.1 Chloroflexi bacterium RIFCSPLOWO2_02_FULL_71_16
ATGTACCACCGCTTCGACGCCATCTACTTCAGCGGCTACTCGTTCGCCGTCGGCTACCTGGGGACGACGGACATGGACCTCTACTCGAGCGTGGAGATCGCCGACGGCGCGCGCCGGACGGTGCAGGCGCTCCGCAAGTTCCAGCTCACCATGGCGGTGGGCGATCCGGGCGCCGGCATCCCGCCCACCCACCTCGAGATCCCGCCCGTCGTCGTCGACATGGACGCCGGCTACGGCAACGTGTTCAACGTCCAGCGCACGGCCGAGCTCTACGTCAACGCGGGCGTCGCGGCGGCGCACCTCGAGGACCAGGTGACCCCGAAGCGGTGCGGCCACATCGCCGGCAAGGCGCTCGTCGCCGCGGACGAGATGGTCGGCAAGCTGCGCATGGCGCGCGCAGTCGCCGACGACCTCGGAAGCGATATGGCCATCATCGCGCGCACCGACGGCATGTCCGCGGTCGACGCGCCCGAGACGACGCGCGGCCTGGATCTCGCGATCGAGCGCGCGCTCCGCTACCTCGACAGCGGCGTCCCCGACCTGGTCTGGTGCGAGACGCCGACCAGCGCGCGGGCGCCGATCGAGCGCTTCGCGACCGAGGTCCGGCGGCGCTTCCCGGAGGCGCACCTCGCCTTCAACTACTCGAGCTCGTTCCGCTGGGACAAGGACCCCGACCCGATCTCGTTCGACGAGCTGGGCGAGATGGGCTACCGGTTCATCTTCATCACGCTCGCCGCGCAGCACTCCGCGTCGCTCGGGATCGCGCGCCTGTTCCGCGGCCTGCGCGAGCGCGGCAACGACGCGTACGTGGCGCTGCAGCGCGAGGAGTGGGCCGAGGCCGACCTACCGACGAAGAGCCACCACTTCTTCACCGGCGTGCCGTACCACCAGCTGCTGGGTGAGGAGTACGGCTCGTCGCGTCTCGGCCGCGAGGTGAAGGAGGAGACGCCGGAGGAGACGCGGGTCTAGGGAGTCTGCCTGCCTGCCTGCTACTAGGTCCGGCAAGTAGTCTCGCGGCCAGAGATGGCCGCCCCGAGCACCGGGTCTCGATCGCCGCGGAGGCTGCTGGCGCGCGAGCTGGTCGGGCGTGATGCGGAGCTCGGCCGGCTGAAGGCGCTGTTCGACGCAGCGAGGAGCTCGTCAGGGACGGCGGCGCTGATCACGGGTGAAGCCGGGATCGGCAAGACCGCTCTGCTGCGCGTGTTCGCCGCACGCGCGCGCCGAAGTGGCGCGCGCGTGCTTGTCGCCGAGTGCTCACCGATCGGCGCGCGGCGCCCATTCGGTTCGCTCGTGCGGATCGCCGAGGAGGCCCTCGAGCGATGGCCTGCCGTTGCCCGGCAAATGCCGACGGTCACGCGATCCCTGGGAAGCCTCCTCCCGGCGCTCGCCGGCGCATCCGAGCGGGCGCAGACCGGAGCCAACTCCGAAGCATTCGTCGCGTTCATGCGCACGCTCGCGCGAGACGCGCCGCTGGTCCTTGGCATCGACGACCTGCACTGGGCGGACGAGTCCACGCTCGAGGTGATCCCGCTCCTGGCGAG
>MGON01000090.1:7532-7653 GCA_001795345.1 Chloroflexi bacterium RIFCSPLOWO2_02_FULL_71_16
CGACGAGATCGCGCTCCGGCCCCTCGAACCGCAGCGCGTCGCCGAGATGACACAGGGGATCTTCGGCGGCACCCCGGTACCCGCGACGTTCACTGAAGCGCTCGCGGCGCGAGCTGAGGGG
>MGON01000090.1:7842-8286 GCA_001795345.1 Chloroflexi bacterium RIFCSPLOWO2_02_FULL_71_16
CACGCCGTGCGGCCGCGGCTCCTCAGCGAGCTTTGCGAGCCGACCGGTCACACGCTCGTAGAGCGTCGTCGCGAGGCGGTGGAGATCGCGCTGTGCGGCCGGCTCGACCTCAACGCGATACGCGGTCACGGGCACGACGTTTCGGCGCGGGCTTGACCCGCCTCGTCTCGCGCGCCATGCGGTCGCGTACCACATCTTCGAGCGGACGAGCCCTTTCGCCTCGCGTCCGCCGCTCACGCGCGAGCAATACCTCGATCGAGTCGTCAAGGTACTCGAGCTGCTCGATCAGGGCTTCGAATTCCTTGATGTCGACAAGGACCGCGCGCGGCTGGCCGCGTTGCGTCAGATATATGTGCCCGCGCGCTTTGCCGAGCCGGGCGATGATCGTCGCCATTTCGGCGCGTAGCTGCGCGACCGTGATGAATTCATCGACCACCGAAGCAC
>MGON01000090.1:8361-8494 GCA_001795345.1 Chloroflexi bacterium RIFCSPLOWO2_02_FULL_71_16
CTCGGCTGGCCCGCTACGTACCGATGTTGATCGTCACGCTCTTGCGCTGGGTGTAGCTCTCGAGCATCCCCTCGAGCGAGACCTCGCGGCCGATCCCGCTCTGCTTGTGGCCACCGTACGACTGCCCTGGGAG
>MGON01000090.1:8516-8878 GCA_001795345.1 Chloroflexi bacterium RIFCSPLOWO2_02_FULL_71_16
TGGACGAATCCCGCCTCGAGGGCGTGCGCCGTACGGATCGCCTTCCCGATGTCGCGACACCACACGTACGCGGCGAGCCCGTAGTGGGTGTCGTTGGCCATGCGGATGGCGTCGGCCTCGTCGCGCCACGGGATGGCCACCATCACGGGCCCGAACACCTCCTCGCGCGCGATGCGCCAGTCGTTCGCGACCTGCGCGATGACCGTCGGCTGCACGAAGTAGCCCTCGGCCAGCGGTCCCGCGGATGGCGGCAGCCCGCCGGCGACCACCTTCGCGCCGCGCTCCTTGGCGCCCTCGGCGATGTAGCCGCAGACCTTCTCGTACTGCCGCTCGTTGACGATCGCGCCCATGTCGGTGGCTTC
>MGON01000090.1:8945-9218 GCA_001795345.1 Chloroflexi bacterium RIFCSPLOWO2_02_FULL_71_16
ATGCTCTCGTGGAGGAACAGGCGCGAGCCCGCGGTGCACGACTGGCCCTGCCGCGTGAAGCGCATCCCGGCGATGACGCCGTCCACGGTGCGCTCGTCGTTCGAGTCCGCGAAGACGATCTGCGGGCTCTTCCCGCCGAGCTCGAGCGAGACCGGCACGATGCGGTCGGCGGCCGCGCGCATGACCGTCTTCCCGGTCTCGGTGTGGCCGGTGAACGAGAGCTTGCGCACGAGCGGGTGCTCCGCGAGGGCCGCGCCGCACTCTTCCCCCATC
>MGON01000090.1:9317-9437 GCA_001795345.1 Chloroflexi bacterium RIFCSPLOWO2_02_FULL_71_16
ATGGTGTTGCCCGTCGCGACCGCGGGGGCGATCTTCCAGGCCGAGATCGTGAGCGGGACGTTCCACGGCACGATGGCGCCGACCACGCCGTACGGCTCGCGCAGCGTGTAGCTCAGCACT
>MGON01000090.1:9540-10308 GCA_001795345.1 Chloroflexi bacterium RIFCSPLOWO2_02_FULL_71_16
GGATGGCGTTCCCGGTCTCCATCGACACGGTGCGGGCGAGCTCCTCGGTGCGCGCCTCGACCGCGTCGGCGATCTTGTAGAGCGCCCGCGAGCGCTCCTTCCAGTGGGTCGCGCGCCACGTCTCGAACGCGGTCGCCGCCGCGCGGACCGCGCGGTCGACGTCGGCCGCGCCGGCACGCGGGACCTCCGCGATGATCTCGCCGCGCCGCGCGGGCGTCTCCACGTAGAAGGTGCGGCCGTCCGCCGCTGGAACGCGCTCGTTCCCGATGATCATCGTCTCCCGACGCTCCACCGGCGTCGTGACCCGCTCAGCCGTGGAAACTCCCATGGACCCATTCTCCGCTGAGGGACAAGGCGGCGCACCGTGGATGACGCGGCGAAGGCGGATGCTCAAGAAGCTAGGCGGTAGTGTCGTCAACGCCTGAAAACTGACCCCTCTCCAACGGCCGAAAAGTGGCCCCCTCAGTCCTCGATCTTGGCTCGCCGGCCAGGCGAGAGGTCCTTGCCGCGCAGCCGGTAGCTCTCGCCCTTGAGCGAGAGGATCTCAGCGTGGTGCACGAGACGATCGATCATCGCCGTGGCGACGTCGTCATCGCCGAAGACCTCGCCCCAGACGCTGAAGGGCTTGTTGCTGGTGACGATGAGCGAGGCTCGCTCGTAGCGACCCGAGACCAGGTGGAACATCAGCTTGGCGGCCTCGGGGTCGAAGGGTACGTAGCCGACCTCGTCGACGATGACCAGCGGGGTACGTCCCAAGCGGCGCAGCTC
>MGON01000091.1:0-9938 GCA_001795345.1 Chloroflexi bacterium RIFCSPLOWO2_02_FULL_71_16
AGCTCCGCGAGCCGTGCCTCGGCCTGGTCGGAGAGGCGGCCCGCGCGCGCCGACGGGTCTGGCGCAAGGGCCAGGACGAGCTCCTCCGCCGCGCGCTTCACGCCGAAGAGAGCGTCTCCGGGGAGGCTTGCGCCGGCGGCGAGACCGCTGCCCCCGAGGAGCATCGCGAAGACCGCGACCGCTCCGACGGCCACGCGCGGCAGCCGCAGCACCCACCAGGGCGACGACCGCCGCGCGCTCGCCGCGGGACCGACCTGCGCGAGCAGGCGGGCGCGAAGGTCGTCGCGGAACCCGGGCCGCTCATCGACCCGGATGCGCGCGAAGAGCTCGCGTGCCTCGCGCTCGTCCATGTCCTCGGGCGTCCTCATGCGCCGGCCGCCAGCTCGCGGCGAAGCGCCGCCAGAGCGCGGTGCTGGATCCCCCGGACCGTGCTCGCGCCCTTCCCGAGGGCCGCGCAGATCTCGTCGGTGGAGAGGCCGCCGAAGAAGCGCAGGAGGAGCACGTCGCGCTGCAGATCGCTGAGCCGCTCGAGCGCGCTGCGGATCTCGCGCGCCTCGCCGCGCGCGACCGCCTCGCGCTCGGGGTCGACCCAGGCGGAGGTCGCGACCGCGCGCTCGCGCGCTTCGCGCCGCGTGGTGCGGCGGGAGCGATCGACGATCGCGTTCCGCGCGATGCGGAAGAGCCACGCCGCGAACGGAGCGCGCGGCTCGTACCGATCGAGGGAACGGAGCGCGCGCATGAAGGTCTCGCTCGTCACGTCTTCCGCCTCCATCCGATCTCTGACCCGCACGAACGCGTAGCGATAGACCGTCGAGAAGTGACGGTCGTACAGGACACCGAACGCCGCGGCGTCTCCCGCGGCGGCGCTGCGGGCCAGCTCGGCGTCCTCGCGCTCCGCATCTATGAGGGGAACGCCGGAAGAGGCCGCGGTGTTGGGGTCGGCCGCCGTGGCCAGCTGCTCAGAGTCCACAGGTGCTGGATACCGTAGTGACACTGCTGGGGTCAACGTCCGGCTCACCGGTGCCGTTACCTCTGCGAGCGGCCTACCGACCGCCTAAGGAGGATCGACACATGAGGCGTGTGCTCACCCTGCTGCTGACGGCAGCACTTTCGCTCGGGATGACGAGCGCCGCGTTCGCCCAGTCCGACGAGGAGCTCTCTTCCACATCAGTCTTCCCACCGGACTCTCCCCTCTTCGCGCTCCAGCACGTGCTGGACGGCTGGGAGGAGCTGCTCGCGCTCGACGACGTCACCAAGGCCGAGGTGCTCGCGAAGATCGCCGACAACCGCCTGGCCGAGGCGGCGGAGATGCTCGCCGAGGGCAACGAGGACGTCGCGGCCGACATGATCGAGCAGATGCAGGACGCCCTGGCCAAGGCGGCGGACAAGCTCAGCAAGGCGCTCGAGAAGATCGCCGCGAAGAACGACGACGACGAAGATGACGAAGACGACGAGGACAGCGAGGAGGCCTCGGGCAAGGAGGCCGCGCACGAGCAGGTCCTGGAGCGCCTCGAGGCGAACCTCGAGCGCCACCGGACCCACCTCGAGAGCGTCCTCGACAAGCTCGAGAACGAGAACGCGCGCGAAGCCCTCGAGAGGGTGCTGGAGCGCCGGCACGGGCTCGAGAACGCGATGGACAAGATCCGTCAGCAGGCCGAGGACGACGAGGACGCCTCCGCTGAGGAGGATGAGGACTCCGAGGACGAGGAAGCCGACGAGGACGACGATGACGGTCCGGGTAACCGCCCTGCCGGAAAGGGCAAGCCCGGCAAGCCATAGCGCACCACTAGCCCCCCTCCTGCGGAAGACCCGGCCCCCCGTCGGCCGGGTCTTCGCTTGCCTAGGCGGAGGGTCCGATATCGACCTCGGTCCCCAGCCCGCGCTCGCGCGCGGCGGCGAGGACGAGCGCGGCCGCGGCGGCGTCCTGGACCGCGACCCCGACCGACTTGTAGAGCGTGATCTGCTCGGCTCGCGTGCGTCCGGGCTTCGTCCCGGCGACCAGCTCTCCGATCTCCGCGTAGACGTCGTCGGGGGTGATGGCGCCGTCGCGGATGGCCCACACGAGATCGTTCGATCCGCGAGGCGGTGGCGCGAGCGCCGCGTCGCGCTGATCCACGACGACCAGCGCGTCGCGGATCGTCGCCGCGTCGACCTCGCGCCCGTCGAGGCTGAAGCCGACCGAGTTCACGTGCGTGCCCGGCCGGATCCGCTCCCGGCGGATGACGGGCTCGTGCGGGTGCGTCGCTCCGCATATGACGTCCGCGCCCGCCATCGCGGCTTCGAACGAAGGCGCCGCCCGGATCTCGAGGCCGAGCTCCTTCGAGATCTCCGCCGCGAGCGCCCGCGCCTTCGCGACGTCGCGCCCGGCGACGCGCACCTCATCGAACTTGCGCACGCGCACCACCGCCCGGAGGTGCGACCGCGCCTGCACGCCGGTCCCGAGCACGGCGAGGACGCGGGCGTCCTCGCGAGCCAGATGGCGCGTCGCCAGTGCCGACCCGGCCGCGGTGCGCTCCGCGGTGATGACCGTGCCGTCCATTAGCGCGATGGGCGTCCCGCTCTCGGGATCGAAGACGGCGATGACCGCCTGATGGCTCGGCACACCGGTGTTGTGCGGGAAGACCGTCACGAGCTTCGTCGTGAGCGCGCCGGCCGAGGGCAGGTACGCGGGCATCGCGGCCAGGAGCGCGTCGCGCTCGGGGACCATCGCCGCGTTGCGCCCCGGCATCGACGCCTTCCCGGCGCTCAGGTCGCTCATCGCCCGGGCGACCGCGTCCAGGAGCCGGTCGCGGTCGATGAGGGCCTCGACGTCGGCCCGCGACAGGATCAGCACCCGGACCGCCGCCGGGTCACGTCTGCAGGATCGGCGAGCCCCGCTTGATGAACCTCCCGCGGCCCTTCTTGCCGACGAACTTGTCCCTGTCGACGATGACCTCGCCGCGCGAGAGAACGGTCGTGGCCTTGCCCTTCACCTTGCGCCCCTCGTAGGGGTTGTAGTCGACGCGCATGTGATGGCTCTTGGCCGAGAGCGTCTGGGTCGCCTTGGGGTCCCAGACGACGATGTCGGCGTCGCTCCCGACCGCGATGGTCCCCTTTCGCGGGAACATGCCCATGATCTTCGCCGGCGTCGTCGAGCAGAGCTCGATCCAGCGGTTGAGCGTGATGCGTCCGCCGACCACGCCGCCGTCATAGAGCAGGACCATGCGCGTCTCGACACCGGGCGCCCCGTTCGGGATCTTGGAGAAGTCGCCCTTCCCGAGCTCCTTCTGCTTGGGCAGCCCCTGAAAGCCCTCCTTCATGCAGAACGGGCAGTGGTCGGTCGAGACGACCTGCAGGTCGTCCCGCGCGAGGCCCTTCCAGAGCTCGTCCTGGTGCCACTTGGGTCGGAGCGGCGGGGACATCACGTACTTCGCGCCGTCGAACCCGGGCTCCTCGTAGTTGTCGTACGAGAGGAACAGGTACTGCGGGCAGGTCTCGGCGTACGCGGGGAGGCCGCGGTCGCGGAACAGCTTCACCTGCTCCAGGGCCTGCGAGGCGGAGAGGTGGACGACGTACAGCGGGACCCCGCCGGCCATCTCGGCGAGCTTGTAGGCGCGGTGGGTGGCCTCGCCCTCTGCCTCCGGCGGACGGGTGAGCGCGTGCCACTTCGGCTCCGTCTTCTTCTCGCGCAGCGCCTTCTTGACGAGCACGTCGATGACGCCGCCGTTCTCCGCGTGCATGCAGATGAGACCGCCGACCTCCGCGGAACGCACCAGGGCCTTGAAGATGGCGCCGTCGTCGACCATGAACACGCCGGGATAGGCCATGAAGAGCTTGAAGCTGGACACGCCGTCCTTGACCATCGCCTCCATCTCGCGGAGGACCTTGTCGCTGACGTCGCGCACGATCATGTGCAGCCCGTAGTCGACGACCGCCTTGCCGCGGGCCTTGTCCATCCAGGCGTCGCGCGCCTTCTCGAGCGGCTCGCCGAAGCCCTGTACCGCGAAGTCGACGATGCTCGTGGTGCCTCCGAAAGCGGCGGCCACGGTGCCGGTCTGGAAGTCGTCCGAGGCCATCGTCCCGCCGAACGGCAGCTCCATGTGGGTATGGACGTCGATGCCGCCGGGGATGACGTACTTGCGCGAGGCGTCGATGCGCTTCGCCCCGCTCGCCTTCAGATCCTTGCCGAGGGCAGCGACCTTGTCGTCCTCGACGAGCACGTCAGCCTTGAACGTGTCGGACGCGGTGACGACGGTGCCACCCTCGATGAGCGTCTTCGCCATCTGGCCCTCCCCGCGCGCGCTGCTAGGCGCGGAACACGCTGACGATGACCGCCATGAGCACGAGCGTGACGAGGTGCTGCATCGAGTCCAGATAGAAGAGGCCGGCAGGCTGGCCGCCGAACATCATGTCGTTCAGCTTCAGCACGAGGCCGGACGCGGTCCAGACGAGCAGGCCGATGAAGGCCGCCGTCACGATGTCGGCGGAGAACGCGGTCGTCAGGACCGCGAGCGCCGTCGCGGCCACGACCGACATGAGCCCGCTGACGGCGATGGGCAGCCAGCTCCCTTCCATGCCTTCACCCGGGCGCTTCCCGGTCAGCGCCATCCAGCGCTTCCCAAAGAGCGGGCCGTACCAGAGCCAGCCGACGATGAACGCCGCGAGCGCCGCGCCGATGACCGCGATCCAGTTCACGTGGTCGAACACCGTTGTACCCCTTTCCTGCTCTTCCCTCGCCTTGCCGGCGAGGGCGCATCCGCTGCTTGTCGTCTCGCTTGCAGGGGCAGGGGCCCCTGTGCGCGTAGCGCGGCGGAGCCGGACCCTCGCTCGCCCTCCTTATAAGCGCTACTCGAGCGCGCTCGCGAGATGGACCAGCTGCGGAATGGTCAAGCGCACCGATGAGAGCTCGTACCAGACGCCGCCCTCGGACCAGGCGATCACCGGGGGTCCATCGGTGACCGCGAGGCCGACCGTGTCGCGGACCGGCACGGGCACTCGGAACCGAGCCGCGGGCGGGTCGTTGAGGTAGCGGTCGGGGATCGCCGAGAGCCGGGCGCCGCTCGTCCCGGCCGGGAGCGCGAGGATGGCCAGCGCGGTCGGGCCGGCGAGCGGGGTCGCCGCCGTCGCGGCGGCCGGGACCACCCTCGGACGGTCCGGCGACGCGGCCGCGGCCGGCGCCTCGGAACGGGTGACGAGGGGCGGTGCCTGTCGCGGCTGCGGCGAGACCTGAGCGAGCGCGGCGACGCCGAGGCCCAGAACGAGGACCGCGACGGCGCCGGTCGCGACCGGCACCCGCCCCTCACGCCGGCGGGAGACGGGCGCCTCGTCGAGATCGACGATCGCTATGGCTTCACCAGCGGCTCGTACATGTCCGGGCGGCGGTCACGGTAGAACTGCCACGTGTTGCGCACTTCGCGGACGAGGTCCATGTCGAGGTCGGCGCAGAGCAGCTGCTCGTCCTTGTCCGAGGCCTGCGCGACGATCTTCCCGCGCGGGTCGGCGAAGTAGCTCGAGCCGTAGTAGTCGTTGGGCCCGAACTCGGTCTCCTTCCCCACCCGGTTGATGGTGCCTACCCAGTAGCCGTTGGCGATGGCGTGCGCCGTCTGCTCGATGCCCCAGAGGTGCATGGAGAGGCCGCGCGACGTCGCCGAAGGGATGAAGACCATCTCCGCGCCGTTCAGGCCGAGCGCCCGCGCGCCCTCCGGGAAGTGGCGGTCGTAGCAGATGTAGACGCCGACCTTGCCGACGGCGGTGTCGAACACGGGATAGCCGAGGTTCCCGGGACGGAAGTAGAACTTCTCCCAGAACCCGTTCACGTGCGGGATGTGCGTCTTGCGGTACTTGCCAAGGTAGCGGCCGTCGGCGTCGATGACCGCCGCGGTGTTGTAGTAGATCCCCGGGCCGTCCTCCTCGTACATGGGGACGATCAGGACGATGCCGTGCTTCCTCGCCGTCTCCTGCATCAGCTTCGTCGTGGGGCCGTCGGGGATCTTCTCCGTGTAGCCGTAGTACTTGGTGTCCTGCACCTGGCAGAAGTACGGGCCGTAGAAGAGCTCCTGCAGGCACATCACCTGCGCACCGCCCTTGGCGGCCTCCTCGATGTACCGCACGTGCGTCGCGATCATCGAGTCCTTGTCGCCGGTCCAGGCGGTCTGGACGAGCGCGGCGCGGATCTTCATCTTCCTCTCCTCATCGGCCGCGAGACGCCGCGAGGCGGCGGTGCGCGCGGCTCAGGATACTCACCGGAAGAGGTCCTTCTCCTTCGGACGGACATAGGTCTGGGCGGTCTCATCCGACCCCGGGAGCTCGAGACCGCGCACCACGGCGACGGGGCAGCGGTCCAGCTTCCCCATCACCAGCTCGGCCGCCGCGGCGACCTCGTCCGCGAGGGCGATCTCGGTGACGCGCAGCTCGTACCCATCCGGGTCGAACTGCCCGGCGTAGCGCTTGAGGGCGAGCATCCCCGCCACGCCGATGGCCACGTTCACGTGGCCCTCGCGCCACGCGCGCCCGAAGGTGTCCGTGACGACGACGGCGACGTCGGCGCCGGAGCGATCACCGAGCTCAGCGCGCAGACGTGCGGCGGAGGCATCCGGATCGAGCGGCAGGAGAACGACGGCGTCCGGCGCCCCCGCGTTCGACCGATCGACGCCGGCGTTCGCGCACACGAAGCCGTGATGCGTCTCCGCGATCAGGACCCCCCGCTCGAAGCGCACGATCGAGCGTGACTCGCGGAGCACGAGCTCCATCACCCGCGGGTCCCGTCCCGCTTCCTCGGCCATCTGGCGCGCGCGCGCGCTGGGCTCGACCGAGGAGAGGGCGATGACGCGGCCCTCCGCCTTCGAGACGATCTTCTGCGCCACGACGACCACGTCACGATCGCGCAACGGATCGGCGCCGAGGGCGCGCGCGATGAGTCCGGCGAGGTCGTCACCGGCGCGCACTTCGGGAAGGCCGGTGACCGGCCAGACGGTCAGGGGTCCGATGCGGCGAGTGTGGCACCCGTGGACCCGCGCTGCGCGCGGTCGCCGCCTAGGATGCGAGGCGTGCTGACCCTCGGCTGGAAGGCCTCCGCGGAGCAGTTCGGCCCGCGCGACCTCCTCGAGCTGGGCATCGCCGCGGAGGAGGCCGGCTTCGGCTCGATCGTCGTCAGCGACCACTTCCACCCGTGGCGCGACACCGACGGCCACGCGCCCTTCTCGTTCGCGTGGCTCGCGGCGATCGGCCAGCGCACCCGGCGGGCGAGGCTCGGGACGAGCGTCGTCAGCCCGGGGTTCCGCTACCACCCGGCGATCGTGGCGCAGGCCGTCGCGACGCTGGCGGTGCTGACGCCGGGCCGGGTCTTCCTCGGCGTCGGCTCGGGCGAGGCCATGAACGAGGTGCCGGTGACCGTGGCCGAGTGGCCCGCGCCGCGCGAGCGGCAACTCCGCCTGCGCGAGGCCATCGTGCTCATCCGAAAGCTCTGGAGCGACGACTACGTGACGCACGAGGGCGAGCACTTCCGCACGCGCGAGGCGAAGATCTTCGACAAGCCGACGGAGCCCGTGCCGATCCTGGTCGCGGCCGGAGGCCCGAAGGCGGCACGGATGGCCGGCGAGCTCGGGGACGGGATCATCGTGACCAGCGGCAAGAAGCCTGAGCTCTATCGCGACGAGCTCGTCCCGGGTCTGGAGCGCGGCGCGCGCGAGGCCGGCAAGGATCCCGCACGGCTCGAGCGGATGATCGAGATGAAGGTCTCGTACGACACCGACCGCGCCCGCGCGCTCGCGGACACGCGCGAGTGGGCGGCGCTCGCGCTCCCGGAGGAGGCGAAGCGAGGCGTGCAGGATCCGCGCGAGATGGAGCGCCGCTCGCGCGAGGGCGCGGACAACGCGCACACGAGGTTCATCGTGTCGAGCGACCCGGCCGAGGTGGTCGAGCGCATCCGTCCGTATCTCGAGCTCGGCTTCACCCACCTCGTCTTCCACCTGCCGGGCCGCGATCAGCGTCGCTCCATCGAGCTCGTCGGACGCGACGTCCTGCCCCGCCTGCGCGACCTTTACCCCGTCGCGGGCGGCTAGTGAAGGACGATCTCGTCGCGACCGCGCGCGTCGCGCGCCTCGCGACCTCGGACCAGTACGCCCGGCCACACGTGGTGCCGATCGTTTTCGTGTACGAGCACCCCCACCTGTACAGCCCGATCGACCGCAAGCCGAAGCGGTCCGACGACTGGCGCCGCCTCCGCCGCGTGCAGAACGTCGTCACGAACGGGCGCGCCAGCGTGGTGATCGACGTGTGGGACGAGGACTGGTCGAAGCTCCGCTACGTGCTGCTCGAAGGCACCGCCGACGTCCTCGAGGTAGGTGATGAGCGAGATCGCTCGATCACACTGCTGGAAGCGAAGTACCCGCAGTACGCCAACATCCCGTTGGGCGACGCTCCGGTGATCCGCGTGACGGTCGAGCGGCGGCTCGAGTGGAGCGGCGCCGGGGAATAGCATCGACCGCTCAGCCAACGCCATGGGGAGAGTGCCATGACCATGACCGAACGCCGCCCGACGCGCGGACGCATCGACCTCGCGGAGCTGGCGCGCCTGCCGAGCTTCTATTTCCCAGCGCTGTCGTACCAGCGAGATCGCGTCGCGTTCTACTCGGAGCGCACCGGACGCATCGAGCTCTACGTCATGGACCTGGCGACGAAGGCGACGAAGCAGGTCAGCCACGGCGAGGTGCCGCGGGCCCTCCGGACCGCGTTCACGTGGGACCGCGCCGACCGCCGCATCTTCTTCGGCCGCGACGAGGGCGGCAGCGAGCAGCACGACCTCTACGTCATCGACGTCGCCACGAGCGAGGTGCGACAGCTGACGAGCGGCGGGATCGCCGAGCACCACGCGCTCGAGATGAGCCCCGACGACGAGTGGCTGCTCGTCGCGTCGAACCGGCCGCATCCCGACCGTCCGGACAAGCCGGGACAGCTGAACCTCTGGCGGATCCGCCCGGACGGGACCGACCTCCGGCCGATCACCGACCTTCCCTCACCCACCTGGGCGGGCGCCCAGTGGAGCCCCGACGGCAGCTCGATCGCCTTCACCGCCAACGAGGAGATGGGCGACCTCAGGAACATGGACGGCTACGTCGTGCGGCCCGACGGGTCGGGCCTGCGCCGCGTCTTCCGGACGGGGGTCGGCTCCAAGGACCACGTCGTCTGGTGGCACCCGGACGGGAAGCGGCTGGCCGTGAACAGCGACGAGAGCGGCCTGTTCCGCGCCGGCATACTCGACGTGGAGACCGGGTCGGTCCGGTGGCTCGGCACCGGTAAGGTCGAGGAGCAGTCCCTGCGCTTCTCCGAGGATGGGAAGTGGCTCGCCTGCTACGCGAACCAGGACTCCCAGGTGAGGCCCGTCCTTTACGAAGTCGAGACCGGCACCCGGCGCGAGCTCGATCTGCCGCCCGGGTTCGGCTACGGCGGGCTCTTCTACGACGGCGACCGGCGGCTCCTGATCAACTACGCCACCGACACGCAGCGCACGGCGCTGCTCGGCTACGACCTCGAGACCGAGACGTACGAGACGCTCATCGCTCCGGAGTACGGCTCCATCGACCCGAGCATCTTCGTCCGGAGCGAGCACGTCTGGTACACGAGCTTCGACGGCATGAAGGTGCCGGCCATCCTTTACAAGCCGAGCGACGTTCCCGCGGGCGAGCGGCTGCCGGCGATCGTCGCGGTGCACGGCGGCCCGACCGGACAGTGGTTCCGGGCATTCGACCCATACGCGCAGTTCCTCGCGGACCGCGGCTTCGTCGTCCTGGAGCCGAACATCCGCGGCAGCACTGGCTACGGCGTGAAGTTCCGGGACTCGGCGCGCATGGACTGGGGCGGCGCGGACCTCGAGGACGTCGCCGCCGGCGCCAAATACCTCGGGTCACTGCCGTTCGTAGACCCCAAGCGCATCGCGGTCTTCGGCGGGAGCTACGGCGGGT
>MGON01000091.1:10008-17518 GCA_001795345.1 Chloroflexi bacterium RIFCSPLOWO2_02_FULL_71_16
CGACCTTCACCAGATGTGGGACGAGAGCCGCGAGCACTTCCGCTACTTCCTGCGCGACCAGATGGGCGACCCGGAGAAGGACCGGGCCCTCTGGCGTGACCGCAGCGCCATCGAGTTCGCGCATCAGCTGAGGGCGAAGATGCTCATGATCCACGGCGTCAACGACCCGCGCTGCCCCGTGAGCCAGTCCCGCCTCTTCCGCGACAAGCTCCTCACGCTCGGCAAGCGCGAGGGCACCGACTTCGAGTACGTCGAGTACGGGGACGAGGGCCACGGCAGCGCCGACCCGGAGCAGAAGACGCGGAGCTACACGATCCTGGCCGACTTCCTGGAGCGCGTGCTCTAGGCCCTGACCACTAGCATGACCGTGTGACCACTAAGCGGGGCCGGACCGTCGCGCGGCTAATTCCCGCAGGCGGGCCGCACGCGCTCAAAGGCAAGCTGGCCGGCGTCGCGATGACTACCGCGCGCGATGAGGATCTCTTCGCGACGGGCGCGCGCTGGAAGAGCGGCGCGCGCACCGGCACGTTCGCCCAGTGACGGTGTGGTGACTCGGGCTTAGAGCTCCCCCGTCGCCGCGTACTTGTCCGCGATCGCGAGCGCCTCGTCCATCGCGGCGAGACCGGTGCGCAGCTCGTCCTCGGTGACGACGAGCGGCGGCGCGACCACGAGCAGGTTCCACCGGCAGATCATGTAGACGTCGCGCTTCATGAGCGACGTGCGGATCGCGGTGGCCAGGCGCTGGCTCGGCCCGTTCCAGCGCTCCAGCATCTCCTTCGTTCCGCGGTCCTTCACCAGCTCGACGCCCCACATGAGGCCCTTGCCGCGCACGTCGCCGACGGACGGATGCTTCGCCATCAGGTCCCGCAGGCCCCGGCCGAGGACCTCGCCCATCGCCGCGGCGTGCTCGACCACGCGCTCGTCCTTGTAAGCCTGGACCGTGGCAACGCCGGCCGCGCACGCCAGCGCGTGGCCGCTGTACGTCAGGCCGTGCCACAGCACGTGGTCGTCGAAGTGCTTCGCGATGGGCCCGTCGACGATCGTGCCGCCGAGCGGGACGTATCCGGAGTTCACGCCCTTGGCGAAGGTCATGACGTCGGGCACCACGTTCCAGTGCTCGGCCGCGAACCACTTGCCGGTGCGGCCGAAGCCGGTCATCACCTCGTCGAGGATCATGACGATCCCGTACCGGTCGCAGATGGCGCGGATGCCCTGGAAGAATCCGTCGGGCGGGACGATGAGCCCGCTCGCGCCGACGATCGGCTCGCACATGATCGCGGCCACCTGGTCCGGTCCCTCGTACCAGACGACCTCCTCGACGTGCGCGAGCGCCTTCTGCACGTCGTTCCCGAACACCGAGCGGTAGGGGTCGGGGTTGAGGAACCGAACGACGCCCGGGATGCCGGGCTCGTTCGCCCAGCGGCGGTTGTCGCCGCCGGCGGTCATGGCGCCCGCGGTCTGGCCGTGGAAGGAGCGCCACTGCGTCAGCACCTTCTGGCGGCCGGTGTAGAGCCGGGCCATCTTGATGGCGTTCTCGACGGCCTCGCTGCCGCCGGTGGTGAAGAGCGTCTTGGTGAGGTCTCCCGGCGCGACCTCGGCGATCATGCGCGCGAGCGTCGCGCGCGGCTCGTCCGTGAACCCGGGCGCCGCGTACACAAGGCGCTCGGCCTGCTCCTGGATGGCGCGGATGACCTTGGGGTGCTGGTGCCCGAGGTTCGTGTTCACGAGGGTCGAGCTGAAGTCGAGGATGCGGCGGTCACCCGCGTGGATCCACGATCCCTCGCCGCCCGTGACGACGAGCGGCGCTATGCCGCCCTGCGCCATCCACGAGATGAAGACGTGGTCGCGCGTGTCCTGCTTCACGCGGTCGATGTCGGTCGCAGCACTCTTCCTCGTCGTCAGCGCCATGGCCCGAAGGATACGCGCGAGGCGCTCGGCCTCGCGTCCCGGTAGCCTGCGCGGCAGTGCTGCTCGGTGTAAGCCTCTGGCCGCAGAACACGTCGTGGCCGTCGCTGCGTGACGCCGGGGTCGCCGCGGACCGGGCCGGCCTCGACATGCTCTTCGCCTGGGACCACTTCTACGCGATCGCGGGCCCCTACGAGAACCCGAACCTCGAGGTCTCCCCCGTGCTCGCCGGCTGGGCCGCGCTCACGGAGCGGATCCGCATCGGCTCGCTCGTCCACGGCGTGACCTACCGGCACCCGGCCGTGCTCGCGAACATGACGACGGCGCTCGACCACGTCTCGAACGGCCGCGCGATCATGGGCATCGGCGCGGCCTGGATGGAGACGGAGCACGCGGCGTACGGGATCCGGCTCGGGTCGAAGAAGACGCGATCCGACCGGTTCGAGGAGGCCGCCCGCGTGATCCGCTCGATGCTCCGGGAGCGGAGCACGACGTTCGAGGGGAAGTACTACAAGCTCAAGGACGCGCTCAACGAGCCGCGCCCGGTCCAAGCGCAGCTGCCGATCCTCATCGGGGGCGGCGGCGAGCAGCGGACCCTCCGGACGACCGCGCTGTACGCGGACATGTGGCATGGGTTTGGGAGTCCAACGGACATCGCGCACAAGCGCAGCGTTTTGCAGACCCACTGCGCGAAGGTCGGCCGCGACCCGAAGGAGATCAAGATCCTGGGCGGCGGCTGGGTCGTGGTCCGCGACGATCCGAAGGACGTGCGCGCCTATCTCGAGAAGGTCGCCCGCCACCAGGACGTCGCGCCGCCCGCGCCCCGCGCCGCCGGCGATCCAGACACCGTGGCGGGGCAGCTCTTCGAGTACGCGAAGGCCGGCGCGGACGGCTTCATCGCCGGTGGCGCCGAGCCGTTCGACCACGAGTCCATCGAACGCCTCGTACGCGATGTGAAGCCGCGCCTCGACAAGCTCATCGCGCAGGGGTGATGAGTAACGAGCGAGGATCCGGCTATGCCGGGCCGAGCGAGCCCACCAGTGATCGAGCGGAGCGAGGCGGCGCAGGCCAGCGATGCGAAGCGAGCTGGACGAGCGCGTTAAGCAGCCGCATCCGGTATCGTCAGTTTCCCGCATGAGGATCGGCGTTCCGCGAGAGGTCGTGCCCGGCGAGCGCCGTGTCGCGCTCGTCCCGGAGACCGTCCAGAAGCTCACGAAAGCCGGGAACGAGGTCGTGGTGGAGCGCGGCGCCGGCGTCGAGGCCGCCTTCGTCGACAGCGCCTACGAGCAGGCGGGCGCGCGGATCGTCGATGACGCGTTCGACGCGGAGCTCATCGCCAAGGTCCAGAAGCCCACCGCCGACGAGGTGGCGAAGCTCAAGCAGGGCCAGGTCCTCGTGGCGTTCCTTCAGCCGCTGATCGACCCCAAGCTCGCCGGCACGCTCGCGGAGCGCGGGGTCGCGGCGCTGTCGATGGACGCGATCCCCCGGATCACGCGCGCGCAGCCGATGGACGCGCTCTCGTCCCAGGCGACGGTCGCCGGCTACAAGGCCGTGCTCCTCGCGTCGGCCGCCCTCCCTCGCTTCTTCCCGATGCTCACCACGGCCGCCGGCACGATCGCGCCGGCCAAGGCCTTCGTGATCGGCGCCGGTGTCGCGGGCCTGCAGGCCATCGCGACGGCGCGGCGTCTCGGCGCGGTGGTCGAGGCGTTCGACACCCGGCCCGTGGTGAAGGAGCAGGTGCAGAGCCTCGGCGCCAGGTTCCTCGAGATCGACCTGGGCGAGTCCGGGGAGGGCGCGGGCGGCTACGCGAAGGAGCTCTCCGAGGAGGCCCATAAGAAGGAGATCGAGCTCCTGGCCAAGGCCGTGCGCGAGAACGACATCGTCATCACGACCGCGGCCATCCCCGGCCGGAAGGCGCCGGTGCTCATCACCGCCGACATGGTGCCGAACATGAGGCCGGGATCGGTGATCGTGGACCTGGCCGCGGAGACCGGCGGCAACTGCGAGCTCACCGAGCCCGGGAAGACCGTCGTGAAGCACGGCGTGACGATCATCGGCACGGTCAACGTCCCGAGCACGATGCCGTACCACGCGAGCCAGATGTACTCGCGCAACGTCGCGAGCCTGCTGGCGCTGTTCGTGAAGGAGGGGAAGGCCGACGTCGGCGTGGACGACGACGTCGTCAAGGGAACGCTCATCACAAAGGACGGCGCGGTCGTGCACGAGGGGACGAAGAAGCTCCTCGCGGCCCCGGCGGCGGCCAGCTGATGGATCCCATCACCCTCCTCGGCGCCTACGTCTTCATCCTCGCGATCTTCGTCGGCTTCGAGGTCATCTCGAAGGTGCCCGCGACCCTGCACACGCCGCTCATGTCAGGCGCGAACGCGATCCATGGGATCATCGTCGTCGGGGCGATGCTCGTGGTGCTGGCGCTGCCCGGACCGCTGGGCACCATCCTCGGGTTCCTCGCCGTCGTGCTCGGGACCGCGAACGTCGTCGGCGGGTTCGTGGTCACGGACCGGATGCTCTCGATGTTCCAGCGGCGGCCGCGGCCCGCGGCGAAGCCGGCCGAGAAGAAGGCGCCCTAGTGGACATCCAGTCCTGGATCCCGATCGTCTACCTGGTCGCGGCGGTCTCGTTCATCCTCGGGCTCAAGGGCCTGAGCGGCCCCACGACCGCGGTCATGGGCAACCGCATCGCTGCGACGGGCATGCTCCTGGCGGTCGCCGCGACGTTCTTCGACCGCACCTTCCAGGAGTACGGGACGAACGCGCTCTGGCTGACCGCCGGCGGCATGGTCATCGGCGGCGTAGCGGGTGTGGCGGGCGGACGGCTGGTGAAGATGACCGCCATGCCGCAGATGGTCGCCCTCTTCAACGGCGCGGGCGGCGGCTCGGCGGCGCTCGTGTCGATCCTCGAATACATGCACGCGGGCGAGACCGGCACGCACGAGTGGGGCTCGGTGCTCAGCACCGTCCTCGGGCTGATCATCGGAGGCATCTCGTTCGCGGGCAGCGCCATCGCGTTCGGGAAGCTCCAGGGGATCATCTCGGCCCGCGCGTACAAGTACCCGGGCCAGGCCCTGGTCACCGTGGCCGTGTTCGCCTCGACCATCGTCCTCGGCGCCGCCCTCGTCCTGAACGCGGCGGGCGCGATCGCGATCGACGGCGCGACGGTGCTGTGGATCCTGCTGGGTCTCGCGCTCGTCTTCGGCGTAGTGCTCGTCATGCCCATCGGCGGCGCGGACATGCCCGTCGTCATCTCGCTCCTGAACGCGTACACGGGGCTGGCGGTCGCGATGGCGGGCTTCGTCCTCAACAACCACCTGCTGATCGTCGCGGGCACGCTCGTCGGCGCGGCCGGCACGATCCTGACCCAGCTCATGTCGAAGGCGATGAACAGGTCCCTCGCGAACGTCCTGTTCGCGGGCGTGGGCGCCGCCGCGGGGGCCGCGGTGGGACCCAAGAGCGACGACGGCCGCACCGTTCGCGAGGTGAGCGCCGAGGACACCGCGATCCTGCTCGGATACGCGCAGCAGGTGATCGTCGTTCCCGGCTACGGGATGGCCGTCGCGCAGGCGCAGCACGCCGTGCGCGAGCTGGCCGACCTCCTCGAGTCGAGGGGCGTGAACGTGCGCTACGCGATCCATCCGGTCGCGGGCCGCATGCCGGGGCACATGAACGTGCTGCTCGCCGAGGCGAACATCCCCTACGAGAAGCTCCTCGACATGGAGCAGATCAACGACGACTTCAAGAACACGGACGTCGCGCTCGTCATCGGCGCCAACGACGTCACGAACCCGGCCGCCCGCGCCGATAGGTCGAGCCCCATCTACGGGATGCCGATCCTGAACGTGGACCAGTCGCGCAACATCGTCGTCATCAAGCGATCGATGCGCTCGGGCTTCGCCGGCATCGACAACGAGCTGTACCTCGACCCGAAGACCGGGATGCTGTTCGGCGACGCCAAGGCCGCCGTCGAGAAGGTCGTCCAGGAGCTGAAGAGGGCGGCGTAGCCGCCGCTAGCGGAGCTGCTCGGCCAGGCGCACCAGTTCGCGC
This sequence comes from Chloroflexi bacterium RIFCSPLOWO2_02_FULL_71_16, assembly GCA_001795345.1. GTDB lineage: Bacteria > Chloroflexota > Limnocylindria > P2-11E > P2-11E > GWC2-70-10. The sequence continues at coordinate 15,972 of MGON01000091.1, forward strand.
ACGGTCAGGCTTCCCGAGTACATGAGGTAGGCCGCCGGCCCTTCCGTCCAGGAGATCAGCGAGCGCAGCACGCGCGAGCGCGTCGTGATGAGCTGCGCCGGATACCCCCGGACGCTGCCCTCATCCAGCGAGTACGACGACAGGAACGGCCGGTCCGAGCCGGGGTGCGACTGCAGCAGGACGAACGTGCGTCCGTCCTGGAGGCGGTAGACGAGCTGGCGGGAGGCGTCACGGACCGTCAGGGCGGTCGCCCGCGCGGCCTCACCCGCATCGGCGGGAACGGCCGACGCGACCTCGGGAGGCGGGGCCAGCGCCGCGGGGAGCGGGTGGCGCGGCCTGATCACCAGGGGCGCGGGCATGGCCAGGGGCGCCGCGCGCACGGCGATCGTCGGTGTGGGCTGCGCCGTAGGAACAACGAGGGCGGCCGCGAGGCGCTCGCGCGCACGCGCGGCGTCGGAGGGATCCGCCGCGGGGCGAGCGACGATCGCGCCCAGGCCGATCGCGAGGGCGAAGAGGACGAGGCCCATGAGGGGCGGGTGGCGCGTCGAGCGTCGAGAGATCCCCTGATCCGGGTCGACGATCACGGTCCACTCAGGATACGCAGCGGTCTTTGGTCCATACCATCGCGTCATGACCACGGCCGCGGAGATCGATGGAGTCAGCGCGGGATACGCGACCGGGCCGGTCCTCGCGGAGCTCTCCCTGCGTGTCGACGCCGGCGAGGTCGTGGCGGTCACCGGGCGCAGCGGCATCGGCAAGACGACACTGCTCCGCCTGCTAGCGGGACTGGTCGAGCCGAGCGCCGGCCGCGTTCGCGTGCTCGGCGGCGCCGCGGCCGACGCGCGGCGTGCCAAGCGCCTCGGCCTCGTCGCCCAGGACGCGCGGCTCCATCCCTGGCTCACGGTGCTCGCCAACATCGAGCTCCCGCTGCGCGTGAACGTGTCCGCGTCGCACGACGGCGCGGCCGCCCCGCGCGAATGGCTGGAACGCGCGGGCCTCGCGGCGGCGGCCGCCCGCTACCCGCACGAGCTCTCGGGCGGCATGCGCCAGCGGGTCGCGCTGGCGCGCGCGCTCGTCACCGCGCCGGACCTCCTGCTGATGGACGAGCCGCTCGCCTCGCTCGACGAGATCACCCGCGAGGAGGTGCGCGGCGAGATCGTCGACCTGTGGTCGGCCTCCGGGTGCGCCGTCGTGTACGTGACCCACGATCTCGACGAGGCCGTGCTCGTGGCCGACCGGGTGGTCGTCCTGGCCGGACGGCCCGCGCGCATCGCGGGCGAGGTGCGCGTCACGCTCCCGCGTCCGCGGCCGCGCAGCGTCGTCGGCGACGCCGGCCTCGCGCGGGCCGCCGAGGCCGTGCGGGCGCTCCTCCGGTGACCGGCCGCGAGCGCTCCGCGGCCGCCGACATCGCGGTCGCGGGACTCGCGCTGCTGGCGATCGCCGTCGCCCTCGAGGTGTGGACGACCGCCTTCCGGGTGCCCTCCTATCTGATGCCCGCGCCGTCGGCCGTGATCGTCCGCCTCGTCCGTGACGCACCCGTGTTCGCA
>MGON01000092.1:0-3142 GCA_001795345.1 Chloroflexi bacterium RIFCSPLOWO2_02_FULL_71_16
TCCTCGACCTCGTCCTGGCGCGTGAAGAGGGTGCCGTCCCCGCGCAGCGCGTCGAGGATGAGCGTCTCGTAGGCGTCGGGCGCATCCACGAGGAAGGCCGCGCCGTAGACGAAGTCCATGGCCACGGAGCGGATGCGGATCCCCTGGACCGGCACCTTCGCGCCGAACTTCAGCGAGATGCCCTCCTCGGGCTGGATCCGCACCACCAGGGTGTTGGGCTCGAGGCCCTCGCGAGCGTCGGTCGCGAAGAGGTGATGCGGCACCGCCCGGAACTGGATCGCGATCTCGGTCGCGCGCTTCGGCAGACGCTTGCCCGTGCGGAGGTAGAACGGCGTGCCCTCCCAGCGCCAGCTGTCGACGAAGAAGCGCAGCGCGACGAACGTCTCGGTCCGGGATTCCGGAGCCACCTCGGTCCCCTCGAGGTATCCCGGCACGTTCGCGCCCTCGATGAAGCCGTGGCCGTACTGGCCGCGCACCGCGTTGGCGGCGACGTCCTCGCTGCCGATCGGGCGGACCGCACGGAGCACCTTGACCTTCTCGTCGCGCACGGCGCCCGCGGCGAAGTCGACCGGCGGCTCCATCGCGACGAGGGTGAGGAGCTGCAGCAGGTGGTTCTGCACGACATCCCGCATCGCGCCGGCCGAGTCGTAGTACTCGGCGCGCTCGTCGACGCCGAGCGACTCGGCCACGGTGATCTGCACGTGGTCGACGTACTGCCGGCTCCACACCGGCTCGAAGATGGCGTTGGCGAACCGCAGGACCAGGAGGTTCTGGACGGTCTCCTTCCCGAGGTAGTGGTCGATCCGGAAGATCTCCTCCTCGCGGAAGACCTCGTGCAGCGTACCGGTGAGGGCGGCCGCGCTCGCCCGGTCCCGGCCGAACGGCTTCTCGACGACGATGCGCGCCCAGCCCGTCCCGTTGCGGGCGAGATCGTGGCGCCCCAGGGCGCGCACGATCGGCGCATACGCGTTCGGCGGCGTGGCGAGGTAGAAGAGCCGGCCGCCTCCGGTGCCGAGGTCGCGGTCGAAGCGCCCCAGGCGGGTGCGCAGCTCGTCGTAGCCCTCGTCGATCGGCCGCGAGCGGGTGTGGCTGGCGACGGCGTCGTGGAGCTGCGTCCGGTACTCGGCGTCGGAGAGCTGCTGGCGGCCGATCCCCACGACGGCGAACGCGGCGGGGAGCAGGCGCTGCCGGGCGAGGTCGTAGAGCGCGGGCATGAGCTTGCGCGAGGTGAGGTCCCCCGTGCCGCCGAAGATGACGAGCACCGACGGCTCCGGGACGCGCGCGAGGCGCAGTCCCGCGCGAAGCGGGTTCGCCGCGGTGGCCAGCGCCACCTACTCCTTCTTCACCGCGTGGCCGCCGAACTGCGCGCGCAGCGCGGCGGCGACCTTCATCGCGTACGAGTCCTCCTGGCGTGAGACGAAGCGCGCGAACAGCGCGTGCGCGAGCGCGGTGGCGGGGACGTCGTGCGCGATGGCCTCGTTGACCGTCCAGCGTCCCTCGCCCGAGTCCGCGACCCAGCCCTTGATCCCGGCGAGGTCGGTGCCCTCCTGCTCGAAGGCGCGCTCGGCCAGCTCGAGCAGCCACGAGCGGACGACGCTGCCGTTGTTCCAGACGCGGGCGACCTCATGGAGGTCCATCCCGAACTCGGACGCGTGGAGGAGCTCGAAGCCCTCTCCGTACGCCTGCATCATCCCGTACTCGATCCCGTTGTGGACCATCTTCACGAAGTGGCCGGCGCCGCTCTTGCCGAAGCGGGCCCAGCCGTTCGGTGGCGCGAGCGTGTCGAGGAGCGGGCGGAGGTGGTCGACCGCGTCCTCCGGGCCGCCGACCATCATGCAGTAGCCGAGCTCGAGGCCCCAGATCCCTCCCGACACGCCGACGTCAACGGACCGGAGGCCCAGTGCCGACAGCTCCTCGGCCCGCCGCATCGAGTCCCGGAAGTACGAGTTCGCGCCGTCGACGATGATGTCGCCCTTCGAGGCGTGGCGCGCGAGCTCGCGCAGGGTCGCCTCGGTGGCGTCACCGGCCGGGACCATGGACCAGAGGACCCGCGGCGGCGCGAGCTTCGCGACCATCTCCCGGGTGTCGTACGCCGGCTCGGCGCCGTGGCCGGCGGCCTCGTCCACCGGGCCGCGGCTGCGGTTCCCGGCGACGACGCGGTGCCCGCCGCGCGCGAGCCGCGTGACCATGTTCCCGCCCATGCGTCCCAGGCCGTAGAGCCCTATCTCCATGCTCATGCACCTCTATCCCGGTCGCGCCGAGCCTGCGATAGCGTTGTCCCGTGGCGGTCACGAGCCCCTCGAAGCTCGAGGTGTACCGCGCGCTCGCACGCCAGCTGCGAGCGGACAGTATCCGCTCGAGCACGGCGGCCGGATCGGGGCACCCCACGTCCTCGCTCTCGGCCGCGGACCTCATGGCCGTCCTCCTAGGGGGGCATCTGCGCTACGACTTCTCGCGTCCGGACCATCCCGCTAACGATCACCTCATCTTCTCGAAGGGCCACGCCTCGCCGCTCGTGTACGCGGTCTTTCGCGCGGCGGGCGCCATCACCGACGAAGAGCTCCTCTCGTTCCGCCGGCTCGGCAGCAGGCTGGACGGCCACCCCACGCCGATCCTGCCCTGGGTAGACGTCGCGACCGGCTCGCTCGGGCAGGGCTTCCCGATCGCGGTCGGCGTCGCCTGGGCGGGCCGGCGCGTGCTGCGCGCGCCGTACCACGTGTGGGCGCTGCTCGGCGACAGCGAGACCGCGGAGGGCTCGGTGTGGGAAGCCTTCGACCGCGGCGGCCACGAGCGCCTCGCGAACCTCACCGCCATCGTCGACGTGAACCGCCTCGGGCAGCGCGGTCCGACGGAGCTCGAGTGGGACACCGACGCCTACGCGCAGCGCATCGAGGCGTTCGGCTGGGACGCCATCGTCATCGATGGCCACGACCTCGGCCAGATCGACGACGCCCTCGCTCGCGCGCGCGAGGCGGAGCGCCCGACGGCGATCGTCGCCCGCACGATGAAGGGCCGCGGCGTCTCGTTCATCGAGGACCGGGAGGGCTGGCACGGCAGGGCCCTGAAGCCGGATGAGGCCGAGAAGGCGCTCGACGAGCTCGGCCGCGAGCCGTCGCGCGCCTTCGAAGTGACGAGTCCGCCG
>MGON01000092.1:3176-3257 GCA_001795345.1 Chloroflexi bacterium RIFCSPLOWO2_02_FULL_71_16
TCCGGCTGCCGACGTACACGGAGCCCACGGCGACGCGCAAGGCGTACGGCGAGGCGCTGGCGGCGCTCGGAGCGGCCCGCG
>MGON01000092.1:3316-4391 GCA_001795345.1 Chloroflexi bacterium RIFCSPLOWO2_02_FULL_71_16
AAGGCCCACGCCGACCGCTTCTTCGAGATGTACATCGCGGAGCAGCAGATGGTCGCCGCCGCCGTCGGGATGCAGGTCGTGGGCCTGGTGCCGTTCGCGTCGACGTTCGCGGCGTTCCTCACGCGCGCCTACGACTTCATCCGCATGGCCGCCGTCTCGCGCGCCAGCATCCGCCTCTCGGGCTCGCACGCGGGAGTGTCGATCGGCGAGGACGGTCCGTCGCAGATGGCGCTCGAGGACCTCGCGATGATGCGCGCGGTCCATGGCAGCACCGTGCTGTATCCGTGCGACGCGGGCCAGGCCGCGAAGCTGGTCGCGGCGATGGCCGACCAGGCCGGCATCTCGTACATCCGCACCACCCGCGAGAAGACGCCCGTCATCTACGACGCCAAGGAGGGGTTCCCGGTCGGCGGTAGCAAGGTCGTGCGCGGCGGAGCGCCCGACGACCGCGCGGCCGTGGTCGCCGCCGGCATCACGCTGCACGAGGCGATCAAGGCGGCGGACGAGCTCGCCAAGGCCGGTACCAAGATCCGGGTGATCGACGCGTACACGGTGAAGCCCATCGACCGTGGGGCGCTCGCCGCGGCCGCGAAGGCGACGGGCGGGCGCATCGTGGTCGTCGAGGACCACTGGGCGGAAGGGGGCATCGGCGACGCCGTGCTCGCCGCGCTGGCGGAGGAAGGCGTGAGCGGGCTGCGCTACCGCCACCTCGCGGTGCGCGAGATGCCTGGATCCGGCAAGCCCGCGGAGCTGCTCGACGCGGCCGGTATCTCCGCGCGCCACATCATCGATGCCGTGAGGAACCTTCTGCCCTAGCCCGCGCGATCGGGGCAATGGCATGATGCCCACGAAGGGGAGGTACCGATGGAAGCCTGGATCGTCATCCTCGCGGTCGTCGCGCTCCTGGCGCTGTTCCTCGTCACCACGTACAACCGCCTCGTCACCCTGCGGCAGCGTGTGCGCGAGGCCTGGAGCGACATCGACGTGCAGCTGAAGCGGCGGCACGATCTCATCCCGAACCTCGTCGAGACCGTGAAGGGCTACGCCGGACACGAGAGGGCGACGCTCGAGTCGG
>MGON01000092.1:4453-5376 GCA_001795345.1 Chloroflexi bacterium RIFCSPLOWO2_02_FULL_71_16
GCCGAGAACATGCTCACCGGCGCCCTGCGCCAGCTGTTCGCGCTGGCGGAGGCCTACCCGCAGCTCCGCGCCGTCGAGTCCTTCGCCCAGCTGCAGGAGGAGCTCACCGCGACCGAGGACAAGATCTCGTTCGCTCGCCGCTTCTACAACGGCAACGTGCGCGACTACAACACGTCGCTCATGACCTTCCCGACGAACTTCCTGGCCGCCCCCTTCGGCTTCACGGCCGAGCAGTACTTCGAGATCGCCGACGCGACGGAGCGCGCCGTCCCACAGGTGAAGTTCACGTAGTCCGCGGCGGCAAGGAAAGGTATGCGCCGCCCTTCAGAGCGTCATCCTCTTCGGATCAAAGCGGTCTGCTCGCCTTTGGCACCGCAGCCGACGATTCTCATCGGATGACGTCTCGCGGGCGGCGCACAGCGTGACGACGCCGCAACCCGCCCAGCGCCTCTCGATCTATGACGCGATCACCGCGAACCGCTGGCGCACCGTCGCGCTCATCGGGATCTTCACCGCGATCGTCGCGGCGATCGCGTACGCCGTGGGTGAGGTCTTGGCCCCCGGGGCGGGCCTGGCCGCGCTCCCGGTCGGCCTGGGCGTCTCCGGCGTGTCGGCCGCGGGGTCGTACTTCGCCGGCGACGCCGTAGTGCTCGGCATGAGCAAGGCCCACCAGCTGAAAGCCGGCGAGGAGCCGGCGCTGCGGAACGTCGTCGAGGCCCTGGCCATCGGCAGCGGGCTGCCGATGCCGAAGCTCTACGTCATCGAGGACAGCGCGCCGAACGCTTTCGCCACGGGCCGCGACCCGAAGCACGCGTCGATCGCGGTCACGCGCGGGCTGCTGGACAAGCTCGACCGCGCCGAGCTCGAGGGCGTCATGGCGCACGAGCTCTCGCACGTCGGGAACTACGACATCCGGACCATGG
>MGON01000093.1:0-1017 GCA_001795345.1 Chloroflexi bacterium RIFCSPLOWO2_02_FULL_71_16
GGGGCGGCGCGACGCAGGACCGGAGGGTCGTGGTGATCGAGGCCGTCGCGCTCGTCTCGCTCCTGGTCGCGGTCCTCGCGCTCGCCGCGGCCGGCGTCGTCCTCGTGCGGAGCGGGCGGCCGCACGACGACACGGCGGCCGCGGGCGTACCGCTGGAGCTGCTCCAAGCCCAGGTCGCCGAGCTCTCTCGCGCCACGACCGCGAGCGTGGGTGAGCTCAGGACGGAGCTGCAGCGCTCCCTGGGCACGGCCGAGGAGCGCATGGTGACGCAGGCCGGAGCGACGCAGGCGGCTCTTACGGATCTCTCGCGGCAGCTCGGGCAGCTCGGCGAGCGCAGCGACCGCATCGGCGAGCTCGCGCGCGAGATCGGCTCTCTGCACGACCTCCTGCGACTCCCGCAGCCGCGCGGCGGGTTCGGCGAGCTCATGCTGGAGCGCGTCCTCGCGGATCATCTGCCCGCGGAGGCCTTCGCTCTCCAGCACACCTTCCGCGACGGCGCGCGCGTCGACGCGATCGTGCGGACGGGCGGGCGCATCGTCCCGATCGACGCGAAGTTCCCGGTCGACGCCTTCCGGGCGATGCAGGCGGCAACGACCGAACCGGAGCGCGCGTCGAAGCGAAAGGGGTTCCTCCAGCAGGTGAAGCGTCACGTCGATGCCGTCGGCCGCTACGTCAAGCCCGACGAGGGAACGATCGACCTGGCATTCCTGTACGTCCCTGCGGAGCAGCTCTATTACCACGGCTTCGTTCAATCAGAGGAAGGTGAGGACATGGGCGCCTACTGCGCCTCGCAGCGCGTGATGCCCGTGTCACCGAACACGCTCGTGTCGTATCTGCAGCTCGTCGCGCTCGGGTTGCGGGGCCTGGCCATCGAGCAGCGCTCGCGCGAGCTGCACGAGCAGATCCGGCGCGCGGCGCTCGAGCTCGATCGATTCCGCGACCTCCACGACCAGCTCGGACGGCACGTCGAGAACGCGTCCAAGAAGTTCATCGAGTCCACCCGCGCGCTCGACCGCG
>MGON01000093.1:1052-1230 GCA_001795345.1 Chloroflexi bacterium RIFCSPLOWO2_02_FULL_71_16
ATCGCCGCGCCGGCGCAGACCACGCTGCCGATCGAGCTCTCGGCGGAAGCGCCCGCGCGCCCGAAGGCGAACGGTGCAGCCGGGAATGGCGCGGAGGCGCGGTCGGTGAGTGACGAGACGCCGGCGGGGCAGGAGCACTAGCTGCGCACCGCGCTGGTCGTCCTTGCGGTCGTCGGCG
>MGON01000093.1:1260-1790 GCA_001795345.1 Chloroflexi bacterium RIFCSPLOWO2_02_FULL_71_16
GTGAGCCGACCCCGGCGGGCGTGGTCGGGGTCATCGCGGCGGCATCGGTCGCGTCCGCAGCGCTCGCCGCGCTCGTCCTGCTGCGCTATGCGGGAGTCGGGCGGAGCGCGCGCGCCCGGGTGTCGCGTCTCCGGGCGCTCCGGCGCGGGACGGAGATCGGCGCGATCGTCGGCCTCATCGCGACGCTCCGCGTGATCGACGGGCTGACGCCGCTCACCGCGCTCTTCGTCGTGCTCTCGTTCGCGGTCGCGGAGTACGTGCTCTCCGCCGGAGTGTCCCGCTCGGCCTGAGCCGCTAACGTCTTTCCTCCTGAGCGATCTCCTGATCCGCGGCGGACTGGTCATCGACGGCACGGGTGCCGCGGGGCGCCGCGCCGACGTCGGGGTGCGCGACGGACGCATCGTCGCGATCGGCGAGGACCTCACACGGTCCGGCCGCGCGGTCGACGCCCGCGCGCTCGTGGTCGCGCCGGGCTTCATCGACATCCACTCGCACTCGGACGAGGCGATGTTCGTGAACAGCGCGCTCGA
>MGON01000093.1:1826-2169 GCA_001795345.1 Chloroflexi bacterium RIFCSPLOWO2_02_FULL_71_16
CGGCAACTGCGGCGGCGCCTCCGCCCCCGTGCTGGGCCAGGCGGCGGCCGAGCTCGAGCGCGAGCTCGTGCGGTACGAGGTCGAGCGAACGTGGTCCTCGTTCGGCGAGTACGCGGCCGCCGTCGAGCGCAACGGCGCGGCCATCAACGTCTGCTCGTTCGTCGGCCACGGCACCCTGCGCCTCTGCGTGATGGGCGCCGAAGCTCGCGAGCCGAGCGCGGGCGAGCTCGCGGCCATGAAGGCGCTCCTGGGCTCGGCGCTCGACGACGGCGCGATCGGCCTCTCCACGGGTCTCATCTACCCCCCGAGCGCTTACGGCTCGACGGCCGAGATCGCCGCGCTC
>MGON01000093.1:2186-4644 GCA_001795345.1 Chloroflexi bacterium RIFCSPLOWO2_02_FULL_71_16
GCGAGCGTGGAGGCTTGTACGCGAGCCACATCCGCAACGAGGGTGACGGGCTCCTGGGGGCGGTCCGGGAGGGCATCGAGATCGGGCGCCGGTCGGGCGTGCGCGTCGAGCTCTCGCACCACAAGGCCTCCGGCAAGGCCAACTGGGGCCTGGTCCGGGAGTCGACCGGGCTCATCGAGCGGGCGCGCGACGAAGGCCTGGACGTGACCGCCGACCAGTACCCGTACACGGCGTCGTCGATGGGCCTGGCCGTGACCATCCCGAACTGGGCGCACGAGGGCGGCCCGCTGGCCATGGTCGAGCGCCTCCGCGATCCCGCGGTGCGCGAGCGGATCCGCGGCGAGCGCGTCGAGACCGGCCGGAACTGGGCCGCCATCGTCATCGCTCGAGCGGCGCGGCACCCCGAGTGGAGCGGCCGGAGCGTGGCGGAGCTGGCGGGCGCCGCGGGTCGCGACGAGCTCGAGTGGACGTGCGACGCGCTCATCGAGCACGACGGCGCGGTGGACATCGTCCACCACTCGATGAACGAGGATGACGTGCGCTTCGTCATGGCGAAGGACTACGTGGCCATCGGCAGCGATTCTCGGGCGAACGCGCCCTACGGGAAGCTTTCGTTCGGGAAGCCGCATCCCCGGTCGTACGGCACGTTCCCGCGCGTGCTCGGCCGGTACGCCCGCGACGAGCGCGTCATCACCTTGGAAGACGCCGTGAGGAAGATGACCTCGCTGCCGGCCTCGCGTCTGGGGCTCCGCGACCGCGGCGTCGTCCGCGAAGGTGCCTGGGCGGATCTCGCCCTCTTCGATCCCGAGCGCGTCATCGACCGAGCGACGTACGACGACCCGCACCGGTACCCCGATGGCCTCCCGTACGTCTTCGTGAACGGTCAGGCCGCGCTGGCCGCGGGCGAGACCGCGGCGGTGCGGGCCGGCCGCTTCCTGCGGCTGGGCGTGGACGCGGCGTAGATGGAAGGGGATCGCGGGCCGTCACCGAAGGCGGGACCGCGCGTGGCGATCCTCGCGGAGGGCCGCTTCGCGCGCGCGACGGCGAAGACCGCGATCGGCGTCCTTCGCTACGCGCCCTATCCGGTCGTCGCCGTGATCGACTCGACGCGCGCGGGCACGGACGCGTGGCAGCACATCGGCGGCCGACCGGGCGAGGATCCCGCTCTGCCGGTGGTGGCCAGCGTCGCCGAGGCGGTCGAGCGCGGGGCCGAGGTGATCCTCATCGGGACGGCCTCCGCCGGGGGCAGGATCGCCGACGCCGACCGCCCCTTCCTCGCCGACGCGCTCCGCCGCGGTCTCGCGGTCTGGAACGGGCTGCACGAGCGCGTGCTCGCCGACCCGGCCCTCGCCGCCGCGGCGCGTGCCGGCCGCGGCGCGGTGCGCGAGCTGCGTGAGCCTCCCGGCGACCTGCCCGTGGGTGGCCACCGGCGTCCGCGCGCAGGTGTGACGGTCGTCCTCACCGTCGGGTCGGACGCGGCGGTGGGGAAGATGACCGTCGCGCTCGAGATCGCCGCCGCCCTGCGGCGGGCCGGGCGCACCGCGGCGTTCGTCGCGACGGGGCAGACCGGTATCGCCATCGCCGGCGACGGCATCGCCGTCGACGCGGTCGTGGCCGACTTCATCGCCGGCGCCGCGGAGAGGATGGTGTGCGACGCGGCCGAAGGCTCGGACTGGGTCCTCGTCGAGGGCCAGGGCTCGCTCGCGCACCCGGGCTTCTCCGGGGTGACGACGGGGCTGCTCCACGGCAGCGCTCCGGATCTCATGGTCCTGTGTCACGACGCGTCGCGCCACGAGACGAAGGGCTATCCGACCCTGCCGCTGCGGCCGCTCGACGAGCTCGTGCGCATCCACGAGGAGGCCGCGCGCTGGTCGCGGCCGCCGGATGCGCCACGCGCCAAGGTCGCGGCGGTCGCGCTGAACACGTCCGGCCTGGACGATCGCGATGCCGCCCGGGCGATCTTCGACGCCGCCGCCCTGACCGGCCTGCCGGCCGCCGATCCGATCCGCGAGGGCGCGGGCGGGGCAGATCGCCTCGCGCGGGCGCTCCTCGACGCAGGCCCGTCGGCATGAGGTGGACCGTCCGCACCATCCTGCTGCACCTCGAGGTGCCCTTCGCGATATCGCGCGCCGTGCGCACGGAGAAGCGGGTGGTCCTCGTGGAGCTCGAGGAGGATGGCCGCATGTCGCGCGGTGAGGCCTCGCCGGACGCGTTCTTCGGCGAGACGACGGAGAGCCTGGAGCGCGAGGTCCGCGAAGCGACCCGGCTCGTCCCGGAGGATCCGCACGACCTGGCGACCCTGCGAACGCGGCTCGATCGGCGCTTCCCGCACGGCGGCGCGGCCGCCGCGGCGATCGACATCCTCGCGCACGACCGCGCCGCGCAGGCCGCCGGCGTGCCGCTCCGGACCTTCCTGGGCCTCGCGCCCGCGGAGGCGCCGCCGACGTCGTTCACGCTG
>MGON01000093.1:4697-6550 GCA_001795345.1 Chloroflexi bacterium RIFCSPLOWO2_02_FULL_71_16
GGGCTTCGAGGTCCTCAAGGTGAAGCTGGGGCACGGCGACGACGAGGCGGTCCTCGCCGCCATCCGCGAGCGCTTCTCCCGGACGATCCGTGTCGACCCGAACGCGGCCTGGACCGCCGAGGAGACGCCCGCGCGGATCGAGCGGATCCTGCGCTTCGGGATCGAGTTCGTGGAGCAGCCCATCGCCGCCGACGACATCGAGGGCCTGCGCTACGTCCGCGAGCGTTCGGCCGTGCCGATCGTCGCCGACGAGGCGGCGGTGCGCCTGGCCGACGTCGATCGCCTCGCGGGCGCCTGCGACGGGATCAACGTGAAGCTCATGAAGTGCGGCGGCGTGGCCGAGGCGCGCGACATGATCGCCCGGGCGCACGAGCTCGGCCTCAAGGTGATGCTCGGCTGCCGCGCCGCTGAGACGAGCGTCGGCATCGCGGCGGCGGCGCACCTCGCTCCCGCGGTCGAGTGGGCCGATCTCGACGGGAACCTGCTCATCACGGACGACCCCTTCGTCGCGGTCCCGGTCGAGCGCGGCCGCTTCGTCTTCAGCGAGCGTCCGGGGCTTGGCGCGATCGCTCGATGAGGCAGGGGCGGCCCGGCGTCCGAGGGTGGGAGATAGCGGCCTTCGCGGTCAGCTTCGCGCTCGCGGCGTGCGTCGGCCTCGCGCTCCTTTGGGCGGGTCCGGCCACGTACCGGGAGATCGCGAGCGAGCGCGACGGGCGGTCCGAGCTCCTTCGGCCCGATAGACCCGGCGAGAGGACCGATATCTCGACCGAGGGCCTGACGCTCCTGCACGAGGGTTGGCTCGCCTATGTGACCGGCCGTACGGGGACGCAGCCCGCGCAGGGCGAGCCGTGGTTCACCGAGGACGAGCGCCGGCACATGTCCGACGTGCGCACCGTGTTCGTGGCGGCACAGGTGCTGGCCGCCGGCGCGGCGGCGGCGCTGGCCGTGCTGGCCCGCCGCGCGGCGCGGCGCGGCCAGCTCCCTCGCCTCGCGCGTGCGGGTGCGGTGGCCGCGGCGCTGGGGGTCGGCGCGATCGGCGCCGTAGCGGCGGTGGCGTTCGACGCCGCGTTCCTCCTGTTCCACGAGGTCGTGTTCCCGCAGGGCAACTTCCTCTTCCCGCCCGGCAGCAACCTCCTCGTGATCTACCCGGAGCCGTACTGGTACGGGGTCACGCTGCGGATAGCGGTGAGCTTCCTTGCGCTCGCCGCGCTCGTCGCGCTGGCGGGACATCTCGCGCTCCGCCGCACGCGCGCTCGATAGCGCCGGGCCCGCTATCGTCCTGCTCCGATGAGACGGGTGCTGCTGGTCGAGGACCTCCCGCAGGTCGCCGACCACCTGAAGACGCTGCTCGGGCACGACCCCGAGATCCAGGTGAGCGGCGTGCAGGGCCAGGCGGACGCCGCGATCGCGCAGGCCTCCACCGAGAAGCCGGAGGTCGTGCTGGTGGACGCGCTGCTCCAGGGCAAGGTGAGCGGGTTCGAGGTCGCGAAGCGCATCCGGAAGGCGTCCCCGGGGACGAGGATCGTCGTCGTCACGGTCCCGCAGAAGCCGGTGACGGCGCGGCCCGAGGAGGCGATCGACGCGGTCTTCGTGCTTCCGGGAGGCGCGAACGAGCTCGGTAGCGCGATCGGCGCGGAGAAGATGGGCGGGGGGCCGGGCGGCCAGGGCCAGGTCGTCGCGGTGTACTCGCCGATGGGCGGGAGCGGACGGACCCTCATCGCCGTGAACCTCGCCTGCGTCCTGCGGCGGCAGGGCTCGACGGTCGCGGTCCTCGACGGCGTCATGCAGTTCGGCGGGGTCCGCCACCTCCTGCAGGTCCCGCCCGAGGCGCGCTCGCTCATCGATGTCCCGGC
>MGON01000093.1:6593-7754 GCA_001795345.1 Chloroflexi bacterium RIFCSPLOWO2_02_FULL_71_16
GGTCCCGGCGGCGTCAACTTCCTGCTCGCGCCGCCCCGGCCCGAGCAGGCCGAGCTCGTCAACGCACCCGACCTCCACCAGGCGGTCGGCATCCTCGCCGAGTCGCACGAGTTCGTGATCGTGGACACGCCGCCGCGGCTCTCCGACGACACGCTCGCCCTGCTCGACGCGGCGAAGGCGATCCTGCTCGTCGTCACGTATGGCGGTCCGGCGATCGCCAACGCGCGCGCGGCGATCGAGACGTTCGACATGCTCGGCTACCGGAAGCAGAAGCCCATCCTGGTGGTGATCAACCACGCCGACGAGACCGCCGGGATGTCGCGCGCCGGTCTCGAGCATGCGCTCGGCCTGCCCGTCGCCGCCGAGATCCCGACGGATCGCAAGCTCGTCGCCGAGTCCGTCGCCAAGCAGGAGCCCTTCGTCATATCGTCGCCTGCCGCCGCCATCTCGCAGGCGGTCGGCGCGCTTGCCACCGTCCTCATAGCCCAGCAGCGCAGATAAGGGAATGGCCCGGCGCGACCAGCCGATCGGCGTCTTCGACTCCGGGGTCGGCGGGCTGACGGTGCTCCGCGAGCTCCGCAAGCAGCTCCCCGACGAGCCGACCATCTACCTCGGCGACGAGGCTCGGATGCCGTACGGCGAGCGCGATCGCGAGGAGGTCGTGCGCTTCACCCGCGAGGCGATGGCCTGGTTCGAGGCGCGGGACTGCAAGCTCGTCGTCATTGCCTGCAACACGGCCACCGCCGCGGCGCTCGAGACCGTGCGTGAGGAGGCGCGCGTGCCGATCATCGGCGTGATCCGGCCGGGCGCGGCCGCGGCCATCTCGGCGACCCAGCGCCGCGCCGTCGGCGTGCTGGCCACGACGCTGACGGTGCGCTCGGGCGCGTACGTGCGCGCGGTGCGCGACCTCGACCCCTTCGTCGACGTCATCCAGAAGGCTTGCCCGAAGCTCGTGCCCCTCGTCGAGGCCGGCAAGGCCGACAGTCCCGAGGCCCTCGAGGCGGTGCGCGAGTACGTGGCGCCGCTCGTGAGCGAGGGGGCGGCGGTGTCGCCGGGCGTCGACACGCTGCTGCTCGGATGCACGCACTACCCGCTGCTGCGCTCCGCGGTCGCGGCCGTCGCGGGTCCCGGAGTGCGCGTCGTGGACTCGGCGGCGACGAC
>MGON01000094.1:0-1675 GCA_001795345.1 Chloroflexi bacterium RIFCSPLOWO2_02_FULL_71_16
CCGCGGGTCGAGGACCGCCTGGCGCTGGCGAGCGGCGCGCGCGCGGAACGCGGCGAGGTCCTGGACGCGGGGATCCGCCATCGACCTGGGCCGGGCTCGCCGGGTCTCGGCGGTCACGGACGCGATCCCGCCCACGCCTCGAGCCGGTCGGCGAGCTCGGCGATCCGCTGCCGCTCGCGCGCGTACGCGACGCGGTTCGCGATCAGCCGCGCGCTGCAGGTCGCGATCTCCTCGACGACCTCGAGGCCGTTCTCGCGGAGGGTGCGGCCCGTGCTCACGAGGTCGACGATCCAGTCGGACAGCCCGACCTGCGGCGCGAGCTCGACCGCGCCGGAGAGCTTGATGAGCTCCACCTGGATCCCCCGCCGCTGAAAGTGGCGCTCCGCGACGCGCGGGTACTTCGTCGCTACCTCGAGCGACCCGAGGTGCTGGTAGGCCTCGAGCGAGCGGTCCAGCGACCCGGCGGGCGCCGCGACGACGAAGCGGCAGACGCCGTAGCCGAGGTCGACGAGCTCGATGACGTCCTCGTCCGACTCGAGGAGCACATCGCGACCGACGATCCCGAGCTCGGCGGCGCCGTGCGCGACATAGGTCGCGACGTCCTGCGGCCGCGCGAGCACGTACTCGATCCCGTCGGCCCGTACAAGGAGGCGGCGGTGGCCGGTCAGGCCGTCGACCGGGAGTCCCACCGCCGCGAGCGCCTTCAGCGTGTCGGGGAGGATCACCCCCTGGGCGAGCGCGATCCGCAGTGCACCCCTCATCCGCGGTCCTCCCGTCGGTCCGGCACGGAGGCCAGATCGGCGGCGATGTCCGCGACCGGCGTGACGAGGCCGTCGCGCTCGACGCGCGTGCCGTCGATCACTCGCAGCGCGACGACGGGACGTCCGGCGCTCTCGGCGACCGCGCCGATGGCCACGGACACGCCCGCGCCGCGCAGCGCCGCGGCGACCCGGAGCGTGTGCGACGGCGTGCCACCCTCGAGCGTGACGAGCGGCGCGTCGTCGATGGCGACCTGGCCGGTCGCGACCAGCGCCTGGTGGAGGTGCGGCACGGCGATGCCGAACCCCGTCGCCGCGCGGTCCGTGCCGAAGCGCGCGAGAAGCCCGTCGTACCGTCCGCCCGACGCGATGGCCGAACCCAGCCCCGGCGCGATCGCCTGGAAGGTGATCCCGGTGTAGTAGCCGAGCGGTGCGACGAGGCCGAGGTCGTACCGGACCGGCAGCGAAACGCCCGCGGCCTCCAGGAGCTCCGCCAGCTCGAGCAGCTCGCCGACGGCGCTGGCGCTCCGCGGCGGCAGCTGGTCCCGGCCTTCGGCGAACGGGGCGAGCGGACCTCGATGGCGGAACGCGTCGCGGAGCTGCCCGACCCGCGCCGGAGCGAGCCCGGCCGCGCGCACGATCTCGAGCAGGCTGACGAGGTCGCCGGCGCGAGCACGATCGCGTGCGTCGTCGCGGGCCACACCGGTGACCTCATCGAGGAAGCCGTCGAGGACGCCCGCATGCCCGACGTCGATCTCCGCCGTCGCGAGGCCGCACGCGCGAAGGGCGTCGGCGAGGAGTGCGACCACCTCCGCGTCCGCGACGCGGTCGCTCGGTCCGATGAGCTCGACCCCCGCCTGGTCGTACTCCCGCTCGGATCCGCGCATGGAATGCTCCTGCCGGAACACGCTCGTGAA
>MGON01000094.1:1686-1834 GCA_001795345.1 Chloroflexi bacterium RIFCSPLOWO2_02_FULL_71_16
GCAGCGCGCCGCGGGCCTCGCGATAGCGGTGCGCGACGACGCGCGCGACCGCGGTCGTGATGTCGGGACGGAGCGCGAGGAGGCTCCCGTCGCGGTCGAGGAACCGGAGGACGCGCCGCTCGTCGAGTCCAGCCGCGCTCCGCGCGAG
>MGON01000094.1:1930-4542 GCA_001795345.1 Chloroflexi bacterium RIFCSPLOWO2_02_FULL_71_16
CGTTCGTCGTCGTCCCTCCTGTTGGCGGAAATGAAAGAGGCCTCCCCGTGTCCCTGCGGACCTGGGAGGCCTCGAAGATCCCGCGTGATGCTTGAGGTCGCTACGCGCCTCCCATGGCGTGGCCGTGCGCGTGATGCGCGTGCCGATGCGTCCGCGCGAGCGCGAGCTTCGTCATGAGAGCGCCCACGCTAGCAGCCGGCGTTGCTCCGCACAACCATTTTGAACGCGCTCACCGCGCACTCCTGGACAGCGGTCGGGGTCCGGAGTACTTCCCTCTGTGCAGGCTGCACTCTCTTCAGCGCTACGGTCCGGTGTCGAGCAGCTCCTCCGCCGGGAAGCCGTGCTCGCGCACGAGGGCGAGGACGGCGCTCGCGTGCGCGCGATCGCGCGTATCCACGATCACGTCGAGCCCCACTCGCCCGAGCGCCGTGTACGGCCCGAGACGGTGGATCCCCACGTGCAGGATGTTGATGCGCGCTCCCGAGAGGATCCCCGTGAGCGCGTGCAGCCGGCCCGGCTGGTCGTCGAGCCACGTCCGGAAGGCCAGGTAGCGGCCGGCGGACGCGAGGCCCTGCTGGATGACCTTGCCGAGCAGGTTCGGATCGACGTTGCCGCCGCTGATGACGACGCCGACGCGCTGTCCGAGCGGCGCCGCGCTCTCGAGGACCGCCGCGAGCGCGGCGGCGCCGGCAGCCTCGCTGAGGAGCTTGTGCCGCTCGAGCAGGAGGACCATGGCGCGCGCGATCGCCTCGTCGGGGACGGTGCGCACCGCGTCGACGGACCGCAGGGCCGTCTCCAGCGTCAGCTCGGAGGGGCGCCGGACCGCGATGCCGTCGGCGATCGTATTAGCGGGGACCTCCACGACGCGGCGCGCCTCGAACGACCGCGCGAAGGCCGGAGCGCCCTCGGCCTGGGCGCCGATGAGCCGCACGCCGCGCGGTCGCGTCACCTGCGCGCACCCGGCCAGCAGTCCCCCGCCGCCGACCGGGACCACGATCGTGTCGAGGCCGGGCATCTGCTCGAGCATCTCGAGCGCGACGGTGCCCTGCCCGGCGATGACGTCGGGGTCGTCGAAGGCGTGGACGTACGTCGCGCCGTGCTCGGCTACGAGCCGCAGCGCCTCGGCGTGCGCCTCGTCGTAGTCCGACCCCGCCAGCGTCACCTCGGCGCCGGTGCGTTGGATCGCCGTCAGCTTCGCGAGCGGGACGCTCTGCGGCAGGACGATCCAGGCCGGCACGCCGAGCAGCCGGGCGGCGTGTGCGAGGCCCTGACCGTGATTCCCCGCGGATGCAGTGAGCACGCCCCGCGCGCGAACGGCGGGATCCATCCGCAGCAGCTTGTTGAGCGCACCGCGGAGCTTGAACGCGCCGGTCACCTGCAGGTCCTCGAGCTTCAGGAAGACCTCGGCTCCCGTGAGGCTCGAGAACGCCTCCGACCGGATGAGCGGGGTCCGCTCGACGTATGGCGCGAGCGCCGTCGCCGCGTCCGCGACGCTGGATCGATCGAGCGTCGCGAGGGCCGGCGTCATGCCGCGCCCGACACGCGCGGGAGCCAAGCCGCGCGGGAGCGTTCGTGGCCTTCGATCGCCGCCGCGTGCGCGAGCGTGAGCCCGATCTCGTCGAGGCCCTCGACCAGCTGCCGGCGGGCATGGTCCTCGAGCTCGAACGTCGCTTCGAGCCCCGGCGCGAGCAGCGTCCGCGCGGCGACATCGATCGAGATCGAGACCCGCGGCTCCTCGGCGACAGCCCGGAGCAGCCGCTCGAGATCCCGGGTCTGGAGAGCCACCGGCACCACGCCGTTGCGCACGCAGTTCTGCCGGAAGATGTCGGCGAAGCGGGACGACACGACCGCCTTGAAACCCGCGTCACGCAGCGCCCAGACGGCGTGCTCCCGCGACGACCCGCACCCGAAGTTCGCTCCCGCCACGAGGATCGTCGCGCCGCGGTAGCGCGGATCGTTCATCACGAAGCCGGGGTCGCGGCGCCACGCGGCGAAGAGCGCCTCGCCGTAGCCGCTGCTGTCCACCCGCTTCAGGTAGGACGAGGGGATGATCTGGTCCGTGTCGACGTCGGCGCGCGGCAGCGGGAGCCCGCGCCCGACCACGTGGCTGACGGGCCTCATGCGAGATCCGCCGGCGTGGCGAAGTGGCCGAGCACCGCGGTGGCGGCGGCGACCGCGGGCGAGACGAGATGGGTGCGGCCCCCCGGTCCCTGCCGGCCTTCGAAGTTGCGGTTCGAGGTGGACGCGCAGCGCTGGCCGGGCTCGAGGATGTCGGGGTTCATCCCGAGACACATCGAGCACCCGGCGGTCCGCCACTCGAAGCCGGCGTCGCGGAAGACGCGGTCGAGGCCCTCGCGCTCCGCCTCCGCGCGGACGGCCATGGAGCCGGGCACGACGAGCACGCGTACTCGCTCGTGCTTGCGGCGGCCCCGGGCGACCTGTGCGGCCGCGCGCAGGTCCTCGAGCCGGCCGTTCGTGCACGACCCGATGAACACGACGTCGACCGGGATGTCGCGCGCCGCCGTCCCGGGGCGCAGGTCCTGGTACGCGAGCGCCCGCAGCGCGGCCTCACGCTCGCGCTCGTCGGTGAAGGCGGCCGGCTCGGGGACGCG
>MGON01000094.1:4555-4685 GCA_001795345.1 Chloroflexi bacterium RIFCSPLOWO2_02_FULL_71_16
GACTGCGCCGGGTTGGTGCCCCAGGTGACCGTCGGCCGCACCGCAGCGGCGTCCACCCGCGTGACGCGGGCGAACGCTGCGTCCGCATCCGTCGGCAGCGACCGCCATTCCTCCAAGGCCTGCGTCCACG
>MGON01000094.1:4699-4925 GCA_001795345.1 Chloroflexi bacterium RIFCSPLOWO2_02_FULL_71_16
GCGTGCGCGCGCCGCTCGAGGAACGCGTACGTGACGTCGTCCGGCGCGATGAGACCGGCCCGCGAGCCAGCCTCGATCGACATGTTGCACACTGTCATGCGCTCTTCCATCGAGAGCGCGCGGACGGCGGCGCCGCGGTATTCGGCGACGTGGCCCGCACCACCGCCGGGTCCGAGCGCCGCCACGATCGCGAGCGCCAGGTCCTTCGCGCTCGCGTCCGCCGGGA
>MGON01000094.1:4956-6055 GCA_001795345.1 Chloroflexi bacterium RIFCSPLOWO2_02_FULL_71_16
GGGCCGCGCCTGCCAGAGCGTCTGCGTCGCCAGGACGTGCTCGACCTCGCTCGTGCCGATGCCGAAGGCGATGGCGCCGAACGCGCCGTGCGTGGAGGTGTGGCTGTCGCCGCAGACCACGGTCATGCCGGGCTGCGTGAGGCCCATCTGCGGCGCGATCACGTGCACGATGCCCTGCCCGGCGCTGCCGTACGGGAAGAGGCGGACGCCGTGCTCGGCGCAGTTCTGGGTCAGCGCGTCGACCTGGCGCCGTGAGACCGGATCGGCCGTGTCGCCGCCCGTGGCCACGTTGTGGTCGGCCGTCGCGAGCGTGAGGTCCGGGCGCCGCACGCCTCGCCCCGCGGCCCGCAGGCCGTCGAAGGCCTGTGGGGACGTGACCTCGTGGATCAGGTGGAGGTCGACGTACAGCAGGTCACGGCCATCGTCACGGGCGATGACATGCCGCTCCCAGACCTTCTGCGAAAGCGTCAGCGCCATCTTGGGAACGCTCCGGCTACTGGGCGGCGGCGCCGACGCGCTCGCGAGACGGGGAGCCGGGGCCCGCGCCCAGTCGCGAGGCCGCGTTCAGCACGGCGCGCAGCGACGCGGTGAGGATGCTGGTGTCGATGCCGACGCCCCAGCACACGCGGCCGTCCGGACCGCGCGCCTCGATGTACGCCACGGCCGAGGCGTCCTCGCCCGCCGTGAGCGCGTGCTCGGCGTAGTCGAGCACCTCTATCTCGACCCCGACCCCGCGCAGCGCGTGCACGAGCGCCGCGACCGGGCCATTGCCGTCGCCCTCAACGGACCGCTGCTCGCCGTCTATCCGCAGCCGCGCGGACACCCCCGCACCCTCGAGCGTCGTGCGCGTCTCGTGGTCGATGAGCTCGACGCGCGGTGATGAGGGCAGGTACTCCGCGGCGAACGCGTGCCACATCGCCTCGGGCGAGATCTCCGTCCCGGTGTCCTCGGTGATCTTCTGGATCCGGCTCGAGAACTCGATCTGCAGTCGGCGCGGCAGGTCGAAGCCGTGCTCGGCCTTCATGATGTACGCGACGCCGCCCTTCCCCGACTGGCTGTTCACCCGGATCACCGCCTCGTACGTGCGGCCGACGTGCTT
>MGON01000094.1:6068-13708 GCA_001795345.1 Chloroflexi bacterium RIFCSPLOWO2_02_FULL_71_16
AGGTACGGGACGTCCCACTGGCCTCCGCTATCGGGCAGGGCCTCGAGCCCCTTCTTGATGGCGTCCTGATGCGACCCCGAGAACGCCGTGTACACGAAGTCACCGACGTACGGGTGCCGCGGGTGCACCGGGATGCGGTTCGCGTACTCGACGACCCGGCGGATTGCGTCGATGTCGCTCAGGTCGAGCTCGGGGTCGACGCCCTGGCTGAACAGGTTCATCGCCAGCGTGACCACGTCGACGTTCCCGGTCCGCTCGCCGTTCCCGAAGAGCGTCCCCTCGACGCGCTCCGCCCCGGCCATGACCGCGAGCTCGGCTGCCGCGACGGCCGTACCGCGGTCGTTGTGCGGATGGACAGAGAGCAGCACGCGGTCCCGGTCCGGGACTGTCCGGCCGAACCACTCGATGACGTCGGCGTACACGCTCGGCGTGTACACCTCCACGGTCGATGGCAGGTTGACGACGATCTTCCGCTCCGGCGTCGGCTCGATGACGTCCATGACCGCGCGGCAGATCTCCGCGGCGAACTCCGGTTCCGTCGCCGTGAAGCTCTCGGGCGAGTACTCGTAGCGCAGCCAAGTGCTGTCCATCGTCCGCTCCAGCGAGCGGCACAGCCGCGCCGCGTCCGTCGCGATCTTCACGACCCCGGGCTTGTCCTGGCGGAACACGACGCGACGCTGCGTCACGGAGGTCGAGTTGTAGAAGTGGACGATGGCCCGCGGCGCGCCGCGCAGCGCCTCGTAGGTGCGCTCGATGAGTTCGGCGCGGCACTGCACGAGTACCTGGATCCACACGTCGTCCGGAATGAGGCGCTCCTCGATGAGCTGCCGCACGAAGTCGAAGTCCGGCTTCGACGCGGCCGGGAAGCCGACCTCGATCTCCTTGAACCCCATGCGCACGAGCGTCTGGAAGAGGCGGAGCTTGCGCGGCGCGTCCATCGGGTCGATCAGCGCCTGGTTCCCGTCGCGCAGGTCTACGGAACACCAGAGCGGTGCCTTCTCGATGCGCCGGTCTGGCCAGGTCCGGTCGGGCAGCCCGCCGCGCAGCGGCGTGAAGGGCCGGTACGCCTCGAAAGCCTTCATACGCCCGCCAGGCGGGCGTACGCGCGCCGCAGCCGGCGCACCCCCTCGTCGATCCTCTCCGGTGTCGGAGAGCTGTAGGAGAAGCGCAGGCAGTTGGCGTACCCGCCGGTGGCGCTGAACACGTCCCCGGGCACGAACGCCACTCCTTCCTCGAGCGCCAGGTCGAGCAGGCGCCGGGTGCGGACCGTCTCCGGGAAGCGCAGCCAGCGGTAGAAGCCGCCCTCGGAGTCGTTCCAGGAGACGCCCGGCTCTCCGCCGAAGTGCGCCTCGAGAGCGCGCCCGGCGGCCTCGTGCTTCTCGCGGTACAGCTCGCGGAGCCACGCGACGTGCGCTGGGAACGCGCCGCGCCGCGCGTACTCGAGGACCATGTGCTGGCCCAGGCTCGACGTGGACGAGTCCACCGTCTGCTTCGCCCGAGCCATGCCGCGCACGATCTCGGGATCGGCGATGGCCCAGCCGACGCGGAGTCCCGGCAGGAAGATCTTCGAGAAGCTGCCGATGGAGATGACCCTCGCGCTCCCATCGAGAGCGGCAAGGTCCGGGAGCTCATCACCGCGGTAGCGAAGCCGCACGTATGGGTCGTCGGCCACGACGATCGACCCATACGATGCGGCCAAGGAGAGGAGCTGCCGGCGGCGTGCGAAGGAGGACGTCACGCCGCTCGGGTTCTGGAATGTCGGGACGACGAAGAAGAGCGCCGGGCGCGCGCCGAGCTCGCGGAGCATGCGGGCCGCGGCCGTGACGTCGATGCCCTCGTCGTCGACCGGGGCCTCCACGATGCGCGCGCCGTGGTTCCGGAGCGCCGAGACCGCGTTCGTGAATCCGGGCGCCTCAACGACGGCGACGTCGCCGGGCCGGATGAGCACGCGGCAGGCGAGGTCGACGGCCTGCAGCGCGCCGGCCGTGACGATGACCTGCTCGGCGTCGACGCTGACGCCGCGGCCGCGCGCCTCGGCCGCGATGAGCTCGCGCAGCTCGGGCTCGCCTTCCGTGATGCCGTAGCCCAGCGCTGCGGCGCCGGCACGCTCGATGGCGGCACGCGCGATCTCCGCCGCTCCGACCCGCTCCACGGCTTCACGCGCGGGCGACCCGACCGCGAACGAGATGGTGTCGCGCGCCTGACGCGCGACGATCGCGATCGTCTCGTCGATGTCGGAACCGTAGACGTCGCGCGTCGCCGCCGGGCTCGCGATGGCCACGGAGCGGAGCGAGCTCATACCCAGATGGGCGCTTCCGCGTCTGCGCGATGATCGGCCTCGACAGCGATGCCCATGAGCAGGAGATCGTGCAGCTCGTGCGGCGCGCTCGAGTACAGAAGCCCGAGCCGCGCGGTCCTCGCGAGCCGCTCACCCTCCATAGGCATTCCGAGGCCTGCCAGCCTCTCGGCCAGGATCTCCAGCCAGTTCAACGCCCTCCCGGGCACTGCTTGGCCATCTAGTGCGCTCACGCGCACTGCTTGACCTTGTTCATTGCGCGTCATGCGATCCTCCTCTCAATGCGCTCACGCGCACTGCTGGACGGTGTTCGTTGCGCGTCGTGCGTGGTCATCTAGTCCGCCGCGCTGGGTGCGGGCTCCGCGACCACGGTCATGGCATTCCGGGCCGGTCCGGTCCTGGGTACGTCGCGCTTGGGGAGCCACGGCATGAGTGCGCGGAGCCTGCGGCCCACTTCCTCGATGGGCTGGGCCTGCTCGCGCGCGCGGGTGGCGTAGAGCGTCGGGGCGCCGCGGCGGTACTCGCCGATCCACTTCTGGGCGAACGAGCCGTCGCGCACCTCGCCGAGGATCTGCCGCATGGTGGCCCGGACGCGCTCGTCGATGACCCGCGGGCCCGAGGTGTAGTCGCCGAACTCGGCGGTGTCGCTCACCGAGTAGCGCATGTACGAAAGCCCGCCCTCGTACATGAGGTCGACGATGAGCTTCATCTCGTTCATGCATTCGAAGTACGCGATCTCCGGCTGGTAACCGGCTTCGACGAGCGTCTCGAACCCGGCCTTCACCAGCTCCGAGATGCCGCCGCAGAGCACCGCCTGCTCGCCGAAGAGGTCCGTCTCGACCTCCTCCGCGAATGTGGTCGTGATCACGCCGGCTCGGGTGGCTCCGACGCCCCAGGCGTAGGCCAGCCCGGTCGCGCCGGCCGATCCGGTGGCGTCCTGGTGGACCGCCAGCAGCGCCGGGACGCCCCGGCCGTCGACGTAGACCTCGCGCATGCGGTGGCCCGGTGCCTTCGGCGCGACGAGGACGACGTCGATGTCCGCCGAGGGCTTGACCTCGCCGAAGTGGACCGAGAAGGCATGGGCGACGAGGAGGGTCCGGCCGCGTCCGAGGAAAGGCGCGATGCCCTTCTCGTAGACCTCGCGGTGGTGCTGGTCGGGGACGAGGAGCGCGACGACGTCCGCGCCGCGCACCGCGTCCGGGACGGCGCGCACCTCGAACCCGTCGCGCTCGGCCCGCTGCCAGCTCTTGCTTCCCGCGGCCAGTCCGACGATGACCTGGCAGCCGCTGTCGCGGAGGTTCTGCGCGTGCGCGTGCCCCTGGCTGCCGTACCCGATGACCGCGACCGTCTTGCCGGTGATCGCCGCGGGATCGGCGTCGCGGTCGTAGTAGATGGTGGCCATGTCGGTCCTCCTCCTAGAGATAGGTCGTCGTCGTGAGGTTGTAGAGACGCGGGTTGAGCCCGACGACCTGGTCGGGATCGACCGGCAGGTCGATCAGCATCGATCGGCCACGGCGCTCGTAGCAGGCATCCATGACGTCCTCGAGGTCGCTGAGGTCCGGTGACAGCCGCACCGCGTCCCACCCATGAGCCTTGGCGGCGCCGACGAAGTCGATCGGCCGGAGGCGCGAGTGGTAGCGGCGCTTGGGAACGTCGGGGACCACCACCTCGAGGCCCTTGTCGACGATGCCGTAGGTGCCGTTGTTCACGATGAAGACGCGGAGATCGAGGTGCTGCGCGTCGGCGAGCGCGCCGCCGAAGAGGCGCCAGCAGCCATCGCCGGTGAATACGAACGTGTGGAGCGAGGGATCGGCGCACTTCGCGCCGACGCCGAGCCCGAAGCCAGCGCCCATCGCCGAGCCGTCGTTGTTCGTGAAGAACCTGGCCTCGGGGTGCGGCCGCTGGGTGACGTAGCCGCGGTCCTTGTAGGCGATGCAGGTGTCGTCGAAGCCGATCGTCCCCGGACGCCAGAGGCGGTGGATGCGCTGGTAGAAGTCGACGAGGTCGACGCGGTCGGCGGCGACGTCACGCCAGACCTCGCGCGTGTTCAGGTCGTCATGCGAGGTGGGCTCGGGGCGATCGCCCAGGTCCATCGCCTCGAGGCGCGGCAGGATCTCCTCGAGCGCGCGGGCGATGTCGCCGCGAACGCGGCGGTACTCGCCGCGGACCCGGTGCCGGAACTCGCCGTTCCGGTGGCCCCATGGCTCCGCGAGATCGCTGAAGTGCCAGAGCCAGCCGGCCTCGATGCGCCGGAGGTTCAGCGCGTACTCGCCGGGGTCGAAGCCGAGCGCGATGACGACGTCGTCCGGGCCGACCCCGCCCCAGAGCTCCGACGCCCGGTCGTTGCCGCCGAACGAGACGTGGCCGTACCCGTAGGGATGGTCGGCCGCGACGGCGTTCGCGCCATTCGCGGTCCACACGGTCGCGGCCCGCAGCACGCGCGCGAGCCGCGCGACGAGGGGCCGGATGCCGGGCGAGGTCGCGGCCTCGCCGCTCACGTAGAGGATCACGCGCCTGGTCCGGGCGACCTCGGGAAGCTCCGCCAGGAACGCGTCCACGTCGTGCGCCCGAACGGTGCGCAGCTTCGCGACGGGCGCGACCTCGGCGTCGGTGTCCTTGCTGAGGACGTCGGGGCGGAAGGCGATCGCGACGGGCTTCCGCGCGAGCAGGACCCGCTGCGCCCGGCGGAGGCTCTCGTCAAGCGTGTGGATGTTGTCGATGACCACGCAGCCGTCGCCGAGCTCGGCCTGCAGCTGCGGGACGATGTTCGCCCCGTCTTCGCTCACGTCCTGGAGCGGCGCCTTCCCGATCGAGCTGGTCGAGTTCAGCGCGATGAGGTACACGGCCGGGATGTTCTGCAGCTTCGCGTCGGTGATGCCGCTCGAGCCGAGCTTCGTCGCCGCTCCGGTCGTCGTCACGCACCCGGCGACGCGTCCCGTCGCGTACCAGTGGCCCTGGGGGACGAAGCCCGCGACGTACTCCCCCATCGTCAGCATCCGCGGCACGCCGTCGCCCGACTGCTCGAGGCCGTCGAAGGGCTCCAGGTACTTGTTCACGTGGATGAGGCCGCCGCCGTTCACGCCCGCGAAGAAGGTCACGCCCCAGCGGCGCAGCGTGTCGATGAGCGCCTCGTTCCCGCTCCGCTGCGGGCGCGGGCCGATGCCGATGCTGATCTGGCGCTCGAGTGCGGTGGCCATTTTCGGCGGGACCTCCTTACAACGAAGAAGCCCTCCGCTTACCGGAGGGCTTTTGCATGCGGTGGAAAAGTGCTGGCCTTAGCCTCCCGGCGCGGTGCGTGACCTCCCAATAAGGAGGACGTCGATAAGCGGGAGCGGGAGTACGCCTACGCGGGTCACGGACGCAACGTAGGTGCGATGCGCGTCCATGGTCAAGGTGCGACGACGAAGTGTGTGCGACCTGCACTTCCGCGCGCGATCGTGTTAGGTTGCGCTCCTCATGGCGCGCTTCGTTCTCATTTCGATCCTTCCGCTCCCGCTTGTAGGGAGCCGGATCGACGTGGGAGGCGCCACCTAGCACAGCGAACGCAAAGCAGGATCCAGAGGACCTCCCACGTCGAAGTGGGAGGTCCTTTTGGTCTCCGAACGGGAAAGCAGAGGGCAGGGTGCTTCAGGACGTTGGCTTGGCGATAGCGACCAGTGGCCTCTCGATCGCGTCCGATGACGCCGCGCGTCCTCCGCTGCGCCTTGCCGTCACCGATGCCGCCGCGCTCGGTCGGTTCTGCGCGCGCGTGCTGGGCCCGCTCGCGAGCGAGAGGCACGCCGACCTCCGCCGCACGCTCGAGGAGTACATCCGCTCGCACGGGAGCCAGAGCTCGGTGTCCCGCAGCCTCTACCTCCACCGCAACACGGTCAGGCAGCGCCTGAGACGGATCGAGGAGCTCACCCGAGCGGACCTGGACGACCCGGAGCAGCGGCTCCTGCTGCAGCTCGCGCTGCTCGGACACGCGGAGCTGGAGCGAACGAGGAGGGACACGTGACCAGCGTGCACGAGAAGCTGAAGGAGATGCCCGCGCTCGGCAGGGAGATAGCCGAGGACGGCTGGGCCTACATGGACGGCGGCTTCGTGCCGTTCGCCGACGCGAAGGTGAGCGTCGCGACGCACGCGCTCCAGTACGGGACCGGCATCTTCGAGGGGATCCGCGGCTACTGGAACGCGGCGCACGAGGAGCTCTACGTGTTCCGGCTGCGCGAGCACTTCGAACGGATGGAGCGGTCCTCGCGGATCCTGCGCATCACGCTCCCCGGGACGGCGGCGGAGCTCTCTCGCCTCGTCGTCGAGCTGCTGCGCCGCAACGGGCAGCGCACCGACGTGTACGTGCGGCCGTTCGCGTACAAGGCGGCACGGTCGGTGAAGGTGTCGCTCCAGGGGCTGCGCGAGGGCTTCGCGCTGTATGCGTTCCCCCTCGGGGCGTACCTGCCGACCGACGGCGCGACCGCGGTCACGACGAGCTGGCACCGCACGTCGGACGCGGCGATACCCGCTCGCGGCAAGCTCTCGGGCTCGTACATCAACACCGCGCTCGCGGTGGACGAGGCCAACGACCGCGGCGCCGACGAGGCGATCTTCCTGACCGCGGACGGCCAGGTCTCGGAGGGCGGCGGCTCGAACCTCTTCATGGTCCGGGACGGCGCGCTGGTGACGCCGCCGGTCACCGCCGACATCCTCGAGGGCATCACGCGCGACAGCGTCATGACGCTCGCCCGCGAAGAGCTCGGCCTCGCCGTCGTCGAGCGGTCCATCGACCGGACGGAGCTCTACGTCGCCGACGAGCTCTTCTTCTCGGGCACCGGGGCGCAGATCGCGCCCTGCGTCCGGATCGACGGCCGCGCGGTCGGCAGCGGCCGCATCGGGCCGGTCGCGAAGCGGCTCGGCGACGTGTACTTCGCGGTCGCGCGGGGTGACGATCCGCGTCACCCGGAGTGGCGGACACCGGTCTTCCGTTGAGGGTCGCGTACCAGGGTGCGGCCGGGGCGTACTCGGAGGCCGCGACCGCGGCCCTGTTCCCAGGCGCGGAGCCGGCGCCCTACGTGTCGTTCGCCGACGCGTTCGAGGCGCTCGAGCGAGGCGACGTCGCCGCCGCGGTGGTGCCGGTCGAGAACAGCTTCGCCGGCGCGGTCGCCGACGTGTACGACCTGCTCCGCCGGCACGAGACGACCCGGATCGTCGCCGAGGCGAAGCTCCGCGTCAGGCACAACCTGCTCGGCCTTCGCGGGTCTACGCTCGAGGGGGTGCGCACAGCGCGCTCGCATCCGCAGGCGCTGGCACAGGTCGATCCGTTCCTCCGCCAGCGCGGCATCACTCCCGTGGTGGCGTTCGATACGGC
>MGON01000094.1:13731-19954 GCA_001795345.1 Chloroflexi bacterium RIFCSPLOWO2_02_FULL_71_16
CGCTCGGGGACGCGAGCGTGGCAGCCGTGGCGAGCCGGGGCGCCGCCGAGCGCTACGGGCTGGAGGTCCTCGCGCCGTCGATCGAGAGCGCCGCGGACAACATGACGCGCTTCTTCGCGCTGGCCCGCGATGAGCACGTCGCTGAGCGCATCCCCAGCGAGCTCCGTGCCGGCAGTCCGAAGACGAGCCTCGCCTACGCGAGCGCCAACGTGCCCGGCGCCCTCGTGCGCTCGCTCCAGCCCTTCGCGACCGCCGGCCTCCAGCTCACGAAGATCGAGTCGCGTCCCAGCCGCGAGGCGCCGTGGGACTACGTCTTCTATCTCGACTTCGAGGGCGACCCCACGGTCTCGCCGGCGACCGAGGCGCTGGCGCTCATGCGCACGTGCTGCGCGTGGGTGCAGATCCTCGGCACGTATCCCGCCGCGACGGCCGTGCTGGAGCCCTAGCCCGCGGCCCTACTACGTAGCCGTAAGGCGCAGTAGCAGGACGGTCACGCAGCCGCGAAGCGGCGGTGTGACCACCTACGGGGTGCGTGAGGTAACGGTCACCGCCGCGTACCCGAGAGAGCGCACGAACGTGGCCACGGTGCGCTCGGCGTTCACGCGCGCGCGCTCGAGGATCCCGCCGTCGAGCGCGGCCTGCTCCAGGGTGCGCTCGGCCTCCTGACGGGCCCGCGTCTCGAGATCCTCGTGGCGCTGCGCGAGGATGTCGGTGGTGCGTGCGTAGACCCAGCTCCGATCGTTGTCGAGGCGAGTGGACAGCACGCGCGCCGGCGGCAGGGTCACGCTGGCCGTCCCCCTCGCCTGATCGACCACGACGTCTCCGTCCGCGAGCTCCGCGAGATCCACTCCAGCCGTGACCTGGCCGACGGCCACGAAGAGGATCGCGTCCTGGGTCCTGATCAGCCCAAAGAGGAGGGACTGGCGGTCGCGAAGATCGACGATGCGCTCGATGTGGTACTCGGCGGTCTCGAGTCTCGCCAGGTCGCGCACCGCGACGACGACACTGGGGGTGGCGCGCAGCGTCGTCCCGGGCTCGAACGGCCGCCAGACGAGGGCGAGCGCCAGGACGGCGAGGGCCGCCACTACGAGCACCGCCGCGAGGGCGGCGCGCGGTAACGGCATCAAGCGCTGTCCGCGGGGCCCATGACCGTTCCCCTGATGGAGGAAGGGTAGGACGGCGCTCGGAAGAGGAGCGGGGGCAGCTGACGCTCGATGGCCGACGCCTGCGACCGAGAGGTCCTGGCGAGCTCGGGGAGCAGCGCCTGCGCCCCCGCGATGTTCGACTCCGCTCCGGAGTGGTCGTTCGACACGCCGGCGTCGATCCCGTCGCACACCTTGCCGGCCGCACGGTCGTAGATCGGGCGACCCACGCGGTCGCTCCCGTCGAACCACGCGCGCGCGCGCTCGGCGAGCTCCTCGAACCGGCGCTCGCCGGTGGCCACCGCGAGGCGCTCGACGCCCAGGAGGGCGGACGCCACCCCGTCGGGCTGGATGGTCGGAAGGTCGAAACCTGAGTCGATGATCGGCGCGAGGTAGCGGAGCGCGCTCTCACGCGCGACCTCGACGAGGTCGTCGCGGCCGAGGTAAGCACCGGCCTCGGCCAGCGCGGCCTCCTGCACGTGCGCCCAGATGTGCGGCTCGTCCTGGTCGGGATCGTCGAAGAGGATGCCGTCGCGGCGGCATGCGACGAGCTCGGCGCACCACGGCCCGAGGTCCGTCCGGAGATCGGGCAGGCGTCCGGCGCGCAGCACCTCCACCGCCGTGAGGATATGGATGGCCCGGATGCTGGCCGCGACGGGATCGCTGCGGACGTGGGTCATGCCGCGCAGCACGCCCCGCTCGGCCCTCACGTCATCGAACGCCAGCCACGCGCTCGCCAGGCCCCGCACGCCGCGCGCCTGCCAGTAGCTCCCGCCCGCCCGCGACGTCGGCCCCTGCTCGTTGCGGGCCCCGGACCAGTCGTGCACGAAGTTCACGAAGCGGCCGTCGCCGTCCTGCATGGAGAGGACGAACTCGAGCAGCGCGGCGGCCCACGTCCGGATGACCGGGAGGCGGGTGGCGGTCCAGAGGTCGGAGAGGACCGTCAGGGCGCGTGCCGCGTCGTCCACGCAAGCCACGCCTTCGTAGCCGCGATCCGTGGCCGTGATCGGGACGCCGGCCGCGTCCGCGTAGACGGCGATGGCGACCGAGCCAGGCGACCGTTCGATCGGATGCGTGAGGCGCGCGAGCTGTCTCAGCACGCTAGGCCGCGGTCGGCCCGCTCCAGGGCTCGAGGCTGGCCACGATCTCACGTACGTCGAAGTCCGCGGCCGCGAGGACGGAGTCCGCGGCGCCGTAGTAGAGCCGGATGCGGCCATCCCCGAGATCGAGATGGCCGCACGAGAAGACGGTGTCGTTGAAGAGGCCGTTGCGCTCGTAGGACTCCTCGGGGGCCAGGATCGGCTGCGGCGAGCGGGCGAGCACCCGGGTCGGATCGTCCCCATCGAGCAGCAGCGCGCCCATGGCGTAGTGCGAGTCGTGATCGACGCCGTGGTAGAGCTCGAGCCAGCCCTCCGCCACGCGGAACGGCACCGCGGACGCCCCCGTCCGCTGCTCGTCCCACCGGCCGGGCCGCGGCAGGCAGATCGGGGCATGCCCGCCCCACTCCATGAGATCGTCGCTCGTCGCGATCCACACGCCGAGGATCTTGCTGAACGACTGCGGCATCGGCCGCGTGAGCGCGCGGTACTTTCCGCCGACGCGCCCGGGGAACAGGACGACGTCCTTGTGGTCGGGCAGGAAGATGACCCCATGCCGCTCGAAGGTCCGGAAGTCGAGGGTGCTCGCGAGGCTCGTGGTGATGCCCCATCGCGACACGGAGACGTACGTGACGTACCAGCGGCCGTCGATGAGGGTCGCCCGAGGGTCCTCGACGCCGTACTCCTCCATGGCCCGATCGGCTGAGAGCGCCGGCGCGGCCTCGACGTCGAAGTGGATGCCGTCACGGCTCCGCGCGACCCGCAGATGCGACATCTGCGCGAGGAAGTCGGTGTAGCCGTCGTTCGGGCCCCTGCGCGGACCGCGCGGGTCCCGGTAGCGGACGGCGCGCCGGTCGTGAAGGTCGAGCCCGGGCAGATCTATCGGGATGTACGCGAGCTTCATTCGGGCGGGACTCACGCTCGTGTCGAGGACGCACATGCCGATGACCTCGTGCTTCCGGTAGCCGGCGGCGAGCCGCTGGAACGTCGGGAACGGCCCGCCGAGGTCGAGGGTCAGCGCGTCGGCCGGAGGGTCGAGATCGCTGCGCGGCCGCTCCGCGACGCGCAACAGCAGGACGATCTCGTCGCCCACCTTGGCGACCCCGGCGTTGAAGACGGAGACGACCTCGAGCTCGGGCACCGAGGGCGGCACGTCACGCGCCGTGAGGAGCGGGTTCTCGCCGAGCCTGTGCCCGAGGCTCATGCGGTGAGGACGGGGGCCGCGGCGTCCGCCGCCTCTCGACTGGCGACGACGTGCCGCATGAGCGTCAGCACCTGAGCGCCGATCGCCGGCCAGGTCGTCGCCCTGCCGTAGGCGTAGGCGCGCTCCTCGAGCGCGCGCTTGCGAACCGGGTCCTTGAGGATCCCGCCGACCGCGGCCGCGATCGCGGCGGGGTCGCGGAACGGGACGAGGATGCCGCGGCCGTCGGCG
This sequence comes from Chloroflexi bacterium RIFCSPLOWO2_02_FULL_71_16, assembly GCA_001795345.1. Lineage (GTDB taxonomy): Bacteria > Chloroflexota > Limnocylindria > P2-11E > P2-11E > GWC2-70-10. The sequence goes on from MGON01000094.1 coordinate 17,403, forward strand.
AGGACCTCGCTCGCGTGCAGGTAGGGCGTCGACACGATCGCCTTACCGGCGCCGAGCGCGTACGCCAGGGTGCCGCTCGTGATCTGGGCCGGATCGAGGTACGGGGTGACGTACACGTCGCTGGCCAGCAGGTACTCGACGATCTCGCCCTGGGTCAGGTACTCGTTGACGAACCGGAGGCTGCCGGTGACGCCGACGCGACGCGCCGTCTCGATGAGCGAGTTGCGGTATGACTCGCCCTGGCGCTTCTGGAGCTCGGGGTGTGTCTGGCCGATCACGAGATAGAGGGCCCGCGGATCCTTGGCGAGGATCCCCGGCATGGCCTCGACCACGTGCTCGAGGCCCTTGCGCGGGTCCACCAGGCCGAAGGTGCTGATGACGCTCCGGTCCTCCATCGCGAGCGCGCGCTTCAGGCGCCGACGGCCGCGCGGCTCGATGACCGGCATGCCGTGCTCGATGACGACCGGGACCTTCGAGACCCCGTACACCTCGCGCAGCAGGCGGGCGCCCGTGGCCGACATGACGACGATCGCGGCGCTGCGGTCCGCGGCGTCGCGGACGGCGGCGAGCATCCAGGGCTCGGGGATGGGCGGCACGGTGTGGAACGTCGTCACGGTCGGCTTCGTGCACGCGTCCAGGAACACCCGCAGATGGTCGTCGTACCGGCCGTCCTGCCACACGCCATAGAGCCCGAACTCGTGCTGCAGGTTCACCACGTCCACGCTGGAGCGGCTGATCGCCCGCGCCGCCGCTGCGTATGAGGCGGGGTCCTCCTGCGCTATGCGCCAGGCCACTGTGGAGCCGTAGGTACGTGCGGCGAACGGCTCGTCGATCGCGGCGAACTGGATCCGGACCGCGGGGTCCGCCATGCGAACGCCCGCCGCGAGGTCCGCGGTGAACGTGGCGATGCCGCAGCGTCGAGGCACGGCTGAGGACACGAAAGCAACGCGCATAGGCACTTCATTCCCAGGGAGCGCTTGCTGAGGGTTTGGAAAAGGGGGGGATCGCGGTCTCCCAGAGCCGCGGTCTCACATGACTGTAGCACCCATCCGCGACGCGGAACGTGATACGCTGACATCAGAGCGGTCACGAAGATCGCACCATCAAGGCTTCCGAGCGGAGTTTCTCCCTTCTGATCCCGAGACGGTGAGCTCGGGCATCGGCCAGCCAGCGACAAAGGGAGAAGCCACATGAGCTTCAGCGATATCACCATCACCTGCAAGGACTGCGCACAGCCGTTCGTGTTCACCGCGAGCGAGCAGGAGTTCTACCAGCAGCGCGGTCTCATGAACCAGCCTGGCCGGTGCCAGAGCTGCCGCGCGGTCCGCAAGCAGAACGGCGGCGGCGGGTCCAGCTACGGCGGATCCAGCTACGGCGGCGGATCCAGCTACGGCGGACCGCGCGAGATGTTCACCGCGACGTGCTCGCAGTGTGGCCAGGAGGCCCGTGTGCCGTTCCAGCCGCGCGGCGACAAGCCCGTGTACTGCAGCAGCTGCTTCGAGACGAAGCGCCCAGCGCGGCGCTACTAATGTCGCGTCGCAAGGGCTCGCGCATCCGCCTCAAGGCGGCGAAGCGGCGCGCCAAGTCGTCCGCGTCCTCGAAGAAGAGGACGCGGGACAAGCGTACGGACCGCCCGACCGAAGTGGCCGCCTGAACGTGATCGGATCCGACCCGGACATCGACCGCGCCGTCAAGGCGCTCGGTTGGCTGGAGCCCACTCCCGTCCAGGCACAGGTCATCCCGCTGCTGCGCTCGGGCCGCGACGTCGTGGCCCAGGCGCAGACCGGGACGGGCAAGACCGGGGCGTTCGCGATCCCGCTCCTCGAGCGGACCCGGACGTCCTCGCGCCGTCCAGCGGTGCTCGTCATCGTGCCGACCAGGGAGCTCTGTCTCCAGGTCGCGCGCGACTTCCTCGCGCTCGGCAAATTCAAGCGTGTCCGCGTCGCCGCGCTGTACGGCGGCAACGGCTATGGCGCGCAGGAGCGCGAGCTCCGGATGGGTGCCCACATCGTCGTCGGCACGCCGGGACGCCTCCTCGACCTGGTGCAGCGCCGGTCGCTCGACCTCTCCGGCATCGAGACCCTGGTGCTCGACGAGGCGGACCGCCTCCTCGACCTCGGCTTCATCCCGGACATCCGCCGGATCGTGGCGCTGCTGCCGCGCAAGCGGCGACAGACCGCGCTCTTCTCCGCGACGTTCACGCCGGCGGTCGACCAGATCGCCCGCGGGCTGACGATCGATGCGGCGAAGGTCGCCATCACGCCGGATGCACCCGTCATCGACCTGGTGGACCACGCCTATGTCGAGGTCCGGCACGTGGACAAGCTGAGGGCCCTGCGCGAGGTCCTGGGTCGCGAAGAGGCCATCCGCGTGCTCGTCTTCCGCCGCACCAAGCGCGGCGTCGACAAGCTCACGCGCGACCTCCTGCGTCACGGCCACGAGGCCGGCGCACTGCACGGCGACATCCCACAGCGCTCCCGGGAGCGAGTCCTCGAGGGTTTCCGGCGCGGCACGGTCCCGACCCTCGTGGCCACGAACCTTGCGGCCCGCGG
>MGON01000094.1:19977-20610 GCA_001795345.1 Chloroflexi bacterium RIFCSPLOWO2_02_FULL_71_16
ACGTCGTGAACTTCGACCTGCCCGAGGACCCGGAGACGTTCGTGCATCGGGTCGGCCGCACCGGCCGGGCCGGCGACCGCGGCAAGGCCGTGACGTTCGTCACCGAGGAGCAGGGGAACGAGTTCCGCGAGCTCAAGCGGAAGGCGCGCGTGCCCTTCAAGCAGGAGTGGCTGGCGCTCTACTCGTAGCAGCGACGCGCCGGCCCACCGCAGCCGGAGGAGAGAGATCATGAGGACAGCTGGGTTCCCGTGCCGCTTGCTCGGGTGCGAGCGCGCGTTCCAGGTCATCGACCAGAGGTCCATGGACGCGCTCAAGGCGGCGAGCAGCGCTCGCAGCGATCACGAGGTCAACGCCCATGGCTACCACCATCTGCGGCTCCCCGACGAGCCGTCGTACACGTCGTACCAGCGCGCGAAGCAGAAGCCGGCGCCCAAGTAGGCCGGCCGCTCGCGCGCGCGGGCGCCGGCTACTGCGCGGTGAAGGTCGTGACCGCTTCGTTCACCCGGACCGTGTAGGTCACACCGGAGCGAAAGTCACTGCCGAGATCGACGTTCAGCTCGTACATGCCGTAGATCATCGTGCAGGCGGGGCTCCCGGCCGGCAGCGAGTTGAGCACCGTGACCGTGATCGTCT
>MGON01000094.1:20631-21033 GCA_001795345.1 Chloroflexi bacterium RIFCSPLOWO2_02_FULL_71_16
GCGAGTGCCGCTGCGCGCAGCCGCTGGGCAGTCCCGCCTTGACGACGAGCCGGTACTGCGGCGGACTGGACTCGAGCACGACCACATCGAGCCCGTCGATGGGTGCCGGCATCGTCTGGCGGGCGTCGGGCGCCGGAACGATGGCGCCGCCGCGGGCCATCGCGTACGCGCCCACGGCGAGCACGGCCAGGGCGACGAGGCCTGTGATCAGGAGCGCTCGTCTGCTCATGTCCCATTGACGTGCGGAGCCCACGTCCGGTTCCGCTAGCCGGCGGCGAGGGCCGCCTCGAGCGACGCGGCGGTCGCATTCGCGCCGCTCACCCAGAGCGCAACGCGCTTCCCGCGCAGGCGCTGGCGAAGCCGCCAGGCTGCGGCGGTCGGGGCCGCGCCGGCGCCCTCAGC
>MGON01000094.1:21040-21914 GCA_001795345.1 Chloroflexi bacterium RIFCSPLOWO2_02_FULL_71_16
TGCGCTTCGACGAGCAGCGCACGCATCGCGCGCCGCAGATCGTCGTCGCTGACGAGGACGAAGTCGTCGAGCAGATCGCGGAGGATCCGTTGCGGCAGCTCGAACGGGGTGCGCGTCGCGAGACCCTCGGCGAACGTCTCAACGCTGTCCCGTGTGACCGTGCGACGTTCGCGCCAGGAGAGATACGCCGATGGCGCGCCCTCGGCCTGGACGCCGATGACCTCGGTCTGCCCGCTGGCCTTCGCGACGATGCTGGCTCCCGAGGCTCCGCTCCCCCCACCCACCGGCACGATCAGGACATCCACGTCGGGCCACGCCTCGAGGACCTCGAGCGTCGCCGTGGCGACACCCGCGATCAGATAGGGCTCGTTCCCGGAATGCACGTAGCGCATTCCCTCCGCCGCCGCACGCCGCTCGCACTCCTCGCGTGCCTCGTCGTAGTCCTCCCCGTGTTCGACGACGTTGGCGCCGAGAGCGCGCATCGAGCCGAGCTTGAGGGGGTTCGATCCCTGCGGGACCACGATCGTGACAGGGATGCTGAAGCGCGCACCGGCCCAGGCCAGTGACTGACCGTGGTTCCCGGTCGACGCGGCGATGATCCCGGCGCGGGCGGTGGGATCGCGGCCGACGAGGTTCACGCCACCGCGGACCTTGAAGGCGCTGGTCGGCAGGAGCGACTCGAGCTTCAGGCGGATGTCGAGGCCGAGGAGCCTCGCAAGAGGGTCGGATCGCAGAAGAGGGGTCGGCAGCGGCAGGTGCGGTGCGATGAACGTGCGCGCTTCACGGATCTCCTCGAGCGTCGGCGGCGTCATCGCGGTCGCGCCGGTACCCATTGGCGGCTGCCGGAGATACACCCGGCGAGCCTAGGCTCTGT
>MGON01000095.1:0-583 GCA_001795345.1 Chloroflexi bacterium RIFCSPLOWO2_02_FULL_71_16
GATCTGATCCGCCGGCCGGTCGAGCTGCTTGGCGAGGTCGCGCACCGCCTCTTCGGGGTCGTCGGCCAGCGTCACGTCGAGGAACATCGACAGCTCGATCTCGGCGAAACGCTCGCCCGCGGCCTCACGGACCCACGCGATCTTTCGCGCCGAAGCCTCCGCCGTCACCTCGTCCTGCTCGAGGATGCGCCCCTCGCCGGTGAACCTCGGGATGATCCCCACGATGTCCGCCTCCCTCCCCGCCAGCGAGAGGATCTCCGGCCCGCCGCCGGCGATCTGGATGGGCGGATGCGGCCGCTGCACCGGCTTGGGTCCGAGCTGGGCCTCGTTCATCCGGTAGTAGCGGCCCTGGTGCGTCACCTTCTCGTCGGTGAAGAGGCGCTTGAGGAGCGTGACGGACTCCGCGAGCCGCTCCACTCGCACTCGGCCGCGGTCGTACGGCATGCCGAGGCTCTCGTAGTCGCGGAGCGCCCAGCCCGCCCCAAGACCGATCTCGGCGCGGCCGTCTGACAGGACGTCGAGGGTCGCGAACTCGCGCGCGAGCAGGAGCGGGTTGCGGAAGTCGTTCGCGATGACGAGCGTG
>MGON01000095.1:646-1142 GCA_001795345.1 Chloroflexi bacterium RIFCSPLOWO2_02_FULL_71_16
TGCGTACCGATGACGTGGTCCGGGATGAGCAGGGCCGAGTAGCCGAACGCCTCGAGCCTCCTGGCGCGCGCCGCCCACTCGGCGCCGCTCGCGGCGGTGCCTGCTTGGGTCGAGAAGCGGAGCGACCGGGCCAGGCTGCGCAGCATGGCACGGCCCCTGCATGCCTGGCCGCTCGATGCACCTCCCATTCGGACCCACGACCGGCGCGACCGAAGAACCTTCCGAGCTGCCCGAGGTCGTCCCGATCGAGGAGCTGAGCCCGCGCGCGCTCGACGCGGCCGCACGCGAGATCGCGGAAGAGCAGCCGGCGCCGACGGGGCCGGAGGAGAAGGAGGACCCACCGTGGCCGACAGCGACCGGCTGATCCACTACATCTGCACCGCCGCGTCGCACCACCGCAGCCTCGGTCCGGGGCTCACGCGGCACGGCGGGCACTGGGCGCTCTGCCCGGATCTCATCGGCGAGGACCACGAGTGGCGGGACACCGGCGGTCTCG
>MGON01000095.1:1168-1567 GCA_001795345.1 Chloroflexi bacterium RIFCSPLOWO2_02_FULL_71_16
CGCCAGATCGTGGGCGGCTTCGACTTCGACGGAGGTCCGACCGCCAGCGCGGCCTAAGCGTCGCGCCGGCTCCGGGATCCCAGGTCACGTGCCAGCCAGGGCTCGGTACTCCTCCGGGAAGTACGCCTTCGCCTGGAGGGTGAAGAGCTCCGCGTAGCGACCGCCGAGCCGCATCAGGAGATCGTGCGTTCCCTCTTCGACGATCTCGCCGTCGTGCAACACGTAGATCCGGTCGGCGGACCGGACGCTCGAGAAGCGGTGGGAGATGAGCAGCACGGCGCGGTCGCGGAAGAGCTCGCCCATGCGCTGGAAGAGGTCGTGCTCGGCTCGCGCGTCGAGCGCGGCGGTAGGCTCGTCCAGGATCACGAGCGGCGCTTCGCGGAAGAACGCGCGCGCCAG
>MGON01000095.1:1589-1916 GCA_001795345.1 Chloroflexi bacterium RIFCSPLOWO2_02_FULL_71_16
ATGGAGACGTCCTTGCCGCCGGTGAAGACCGGCCCGAGCACCGTGTCGTAGCCGGCCTCCCACTCGCGGATGAAGCCGTCGGCACCGCTTCGCACCGCCGCGTCGACGATGGCCTGGACGTCGTCGATGCGCTCCACGCGCCCGAGCCCGATGTTCTCTTTCGCGGTCAGCATGAAGCGCGCGAAGTCTTGGAAGACGACCGTGACCCGGTCGTGCAGCCAGTCCGGATCCAGGCGCGCGACGTCGGTGCCGTCCCAGAGCACCTGGCCGCTGTCCGGGCGGTAGAGCCCCGAGAGCACCTTCGCCAGCGTCGTCTTGCCCGACCCG
>MGON01000095.1:2047-2282 GCA_001795345.1 Chloroflexi bacterium RIFCSPLOWO2_02_FULL_71_16
CGGGAGCATCGCCAGGAAGGCCTCCGCGTCGTACAGGAAGAGGCTGGACTCGTAGAGCTCTCGCAGCGAGCCCACGAGGCCGCCGATCTGGCCGCGCATCTGGTTGACGGCGGCGGCCGCGGCACCGGCCTCGGGCAGCCCGAGGCGTCCCGTCACCGTGAAGTACGCGAGCGCGCCGTACGCGCCCGCGGTCATGACCGCCGAGCCGAGGCTGCCGAGGAAGCTGATGCGGGTG
>MGON01000095.1:2394-5899 GCA_001795345.1 Chloroflexi bacterium RIFCSPLOWO2_02_FULL_71_16
GCGCCGTGAAGAGGCTCATCACGTAGCTGCGCTTGCGGTCGTCGGGCGTCATCTCCCACATGAAGCGGTACACGGCGCGGCTGATGGCCATGTTCGCCACCCACGCGGGCACGGCCCCGGCGACGACGATGACGAGGAGGAGTGGCTGCAGCAGGTACAGCGCGACGGCCACGCCGAGGATCGCGGACATGCTGCCGATCATCCGGACCGTGTTGAAGACGACCTGGAATAGTCGCTGCATGGCGAACTGCGCGCGCTGCATGCGGTCCTGGAACAGCGGAGTCTCGAACTCGCGCATCTCGACCTGTGACGCGACGTCGACGATCCGCAGAGCGGCGCGCCGCTGGACCAGCTCGCTCAGCACCTGCTGCTGCTGCGTCTGATAGAGGCCGATGAACTGCTGACCGGCCTCGAGGAGCACCATCGCGACGAGCTGCGTGACCAGGGGCGACGGATCGACCGACACCGTCGGGTCGAGCACGGCGGCGATGAGGTTGCGTGTGATCAGGAGCTGGATCCCGACGGCGGCCCCGCTGAGCACCTGCAGCACCGCGGTCTGCGTGAAGCGCCTGGGATCGGCGGACCAGACGAGGGAGAACGCGGTGCGGAAGAGGCGTGGCAGGTTCCGGAAGCCGCCGTGCTCGCGCGGGGCCTCGGGTCGTCCGCCGCGGCCGCCCGGACCGCCGAAGAAGATCATGCCGACAGCGTACGGTCGCGACCCGACCGGTCCTCACCGCGACGCGGCCCCCGCAGCTCACTGGCTACGGGGGCCGCAGCGCGCGGAGAGGAAGGAAGGAGTGGTCTAGAAGGTGGTCTCCGCCAGCAGGCCGCTCAGCTCCGGCGCGAAGAGGGCCGCGATACGCTCGCCTTCGTTGCGCGCTTCGTCGGGATAGCCGCCGCGGCGTGCGTCCTCGATGCGGACGCTCCCGATGACGCGCGGCCCGTCGCGCACCGGGATCTCGAGCATCGCGGCCGTGCCCAGCAGGGCGCGGTCGTGCCGAGGGTCATACGCGGCGGTGCCTTGGGACGTGCCCAGCGAGACGACGAGGGGCGTCGTGCGCCGTTCGAGCTGGATGCGGAAGCTGGTGAGGCCGAGCGTGTTGCGCAGCTGGTCGCACATGGATTCGCACGCCTGGACAAGCCGAACGCCAGCGGGGTTCGCCATCTTTCGCTCCGTTCGCCTACGGGGTGAGCTGACGGGCTGGGGCCGGAGTTGCCCTGGACGGTTCGTCCTACGCCCCCGTTTTTGGTTCCCCCGCTCCCTGCGCCATTCAGGGACTCGGCATGTATTGGCGTCTGCGCCCGGCCGCTGTCTGGCCGGACGAGCCCTACTTTAGCGGGTCTGTCCAGCGAACGCGATCAGTCCTCGCTCGAGGAGACCGCGGCGACCAGCGCCAGGTCCTGGGGCCGGACCGACTTGACGTCGAACTTGCGGACACTGGCCGTCATCCGCGTGAGCGCCTCGCCGATCGGCATGGGCGGCTTCTGCTCACCCCGCTTCAGCGGGATCCAGCGCACCGGGTTGGCGCGGGCCACCACCAGCTGCCGCAGGTACGGGCTCTTGAATCCCATCTCCTGCAGCTTCTTCACGATCTCAGCGACGCGGTCGTCGATGTCCATGAGGCGCTGGGCCCACTGCTCCCGCTGGCGCAGCGCCTTGGGCAGGGTGTCGTCGAGGAAGCGGTCGACGCGGCGCAGCATCGAGGTATAGGACGATCCGGCGAAGCGGCCGCGCGCCTCGTACGCGATGCCGAGCGTGAGCAGATAGGGCTCCTCGAAGGACGTGGCCTGCTCACGCTCCGGAGTGCGCGGCTCCTCCTTCGCCAGCGACCGCGCCATGCGGATCACCTCGAGGCTCTTGTCGCGCAGGTTGTGCGCCTTCTCCGTATTCAGCGCGAGGATCCGGTACGCGAGCGCCTCGTCCTTCACGATCAGCGCGGTCACGGAGCGCATACCGAGCTGCTTCGCCGCGGCCAGACGGTGCCGGCCGTTCGGCGACCAGAAGCGCTCCTCGCCCGGCACTGCGATGACCGGATCCAGGAACAGGCCGGCCGCGCCGATCGCTCCGGCCAGCCGCTGCGCATGCGTGCGCGAGAGATCGCGCTGGAAGGGCGTCGCCTCGACCGCCTTCAGCGGCAGGCTCGCGAGCATGAGCGGCGAGCCGGCGTAGGGGTCCTTGAAAGCACCCAGCACGGCGCCTCCGGCCTTGCGCACGCGCTCGGCCATCCCGGCGACGGACGGGTCGGATGGATCGACGGCGGTCTCGCCGGGCTGCGGGCCCCGCGGCTCGGCCGGCCCGCGGCGGCGCGTGGTCTTGCGGGTCGTCTTGCGTGGGGTCTTGGCCTTCGCGGGCATCGGGCGAGAGTCTGCGCGCACGCGGGCGGCCGTGCTCACGTGACACGCGAGCGAGGACGAGGCCGGGACCCGCAGGGTCCCGGGTGAGGACGAGCGATGCGTGTATGAACGCAGTTCATACCTACACTGACCGTGGATGTCGGTGGCCGAGGAGCGAGAGCCGGCGGAGGTGCCCGCCGAGGCGGAAGAGGCGTTCTCCTGGCGGGCCGTCCTCGAGATCGTCCAAGCCCTGGCGCTCGCGGTGATCATCTCCGTGTTCCTGAACCTGTTCGTGGTGCAGGTCACCGAGGTGCGCCAGCGGAGCATGGAGCCGACGCTCTTCCAGGCTGACCGCGTCCTCGTGAGCAAGATCGACTACCGGATCGGCCAGCCGGAGCGCGGGGACATGGTCGTCTTCAACCCGAGCACCGATTCGACCATCCCGTTCGTGAAGCGCATCGTCGCCGTCGGCGGCGACGTCGTGGAGGTGCGCGATGGCCAGCTGTTCGTGAACGGCGAGCCGAGCGAGATCGACGAGGCTCGCGGCAGCACGCTCCCGCAGTCGCCGCAGGTGGTCTACCCGTACACCGTGCCAGAGGGGGAGTTCTTCGCTATGGGCGACAACCGCACGGCGTCCTCGGACTCGCGCTCCTTCGGCTCTCAGCAGAACGACCGGATCATCGGAAAGGTCCTCCTGCGCTTCTGGCCGCTCGACCGCCTGAGCTTCTTCGAGTGGTGAGCTAGCCGATCGGGCTTCCCAGCTCCGCCGTGCCGTCGGGCCGCAGCAGGACGACGCGGCCGTCCGCCTCGATCGCGCCGAGCACCAGCACCTCCGACGCGAAGCCGGCTATCCGCCGCGGCGGGAAGTTCGTCACGCAGACCACGAGCCGGTCGACGAGCTCCTCGCGGAGGTACCAGCGCTTCACCGCGACGGACGACCGGCGGGTGCCGTGCGGGCCGAGATCGATGGTGAGCTTGTACGACGGGTTGCGCGCCTCGGGGAACTCCTCGACGGAGACGACCCGTCCGACGCGCATCTCGATCTTCTGGAAGTCCTCGGTCGTGGCCATCTGCGCCCGTATCATCGACCCTGATGGCGGACGTCTTCCACCGGCCCACCGACTGGCGGATCGTGCCGGAGCGCAGGGTGTTCGAGGTGACCTGGGATGAC
>MGON01000096.1:0-395 GCA_001795345.1 Chloroflexi bacterium RIFCSPLOWO2_02_FULL_71_16
CAGCGGCAGCTCCGTACGCTCGCGAGCCACGTGGACGTCGCCATCGAGCGCGGCGTCCTCGCTCTCGAGCGCCTCGACCGCAGAGCCGCCCAGCGTGTGATCGCCGAAGACGGGCGCATCAACGAGCTGCGGTTCAAGATCGAGGATGACGCCATCCACCTGATCGCGATGCAACAGCCCATCGCGAGCGACCTCCGCCTCATCGTCGCGGTCCTCAGCATCCTTCCGGAGCTCGAGCGCATCGGCGACTACTGCGCCGGCATCGCCAAGGTCGTCCTGCTCCACGAGGACAAGCCGCTCCTCAAGCCGCTCGTGGACGTCCCGCGCATGGCCCAGCTGTGCCGGGAGATGCTTCGCGACGCGATCGACGCGTTCATCTCGCGGGACGCGGAGAG
>MGON01000096.1:416-2841 GCA_001795345.1 Chloroflexi bacterium RIFCSPLOWO2_02_FULL_71_16
GGACGACGAGGTCGACCGGCTGTATGACCAGGTCTACCGGGAGCTGCTCACGTTCATGCTGAACGACCCGCGAACGATCGACCGGGCCACATGGCTCATCTGGGTCGCGCACAACCTCGAGCGGATCGGGGACCGGGTCCAGAACATCTGCGAGCGCACCGTGTACGAGGCGACCGGCGTGATGCGGGAATTTACTCGCGAGGAGCGACCCGAGCACGAGTGACGGTGGGCCAGTGACGCTCTATTCGCAGGTCAAGCAGTGCGCGTGAGCGCATCAAAGAAGCTGAAGAACAGCGCCTCCGCAGCGCAGCTTCGCTCGAGGTCGGAGAGGTCGACGCTCTCGTTCTCGGAGTGCGCGTTCGAGGTCGGGTCGCCGGCGCCGGTGAGCAGGAGCGCCGCCTTCGGGAACGCCTTCGCGAAGTCGGCCACGAACGGGATCGTCCCGCCGGCTCCCATGCGCACGGCGTCGCGGCCCCAGGCCTCGCGCATCGCCCGCTCCATGGCCGCGAACGCGGGACCGGATGCGTCGACCCGGTACGGCTTCCCCGCGCCCTTGGGCGTGATGGTGACCTCGGCGCCCCAGGGCACGCTCGCCCGCAGGTGCGAGGTGAGCGCCTCCATCGCCGCGCCGGCGTCCTGGCCGGGTGGGATGCGCATGCTCACGCGCGCGCGCGCCGACGGCACGAGCTGGTTGGTGGAGCCCAGGGTGCGCGGCGAGTCGATCCCGAGGATGCTCACCGCCGGCCGGGTCCACATGCGCTCGGTGATCCCCCCGTCGCCGATCAGCTTCGTGCCGGGGCGGAGTCCCGTCTGAGCGCGCAGCTCGTCCTCGGTGAGGTCGAGGGGGTCGGAGGGGCCCTTTGCGATCCCGGGGACGGCCACGTTCCCCTTGTCGTCGTGCAGCTTGGCCAGCGTCCTCGCCAGGACCGTGAGCGCGTCGGGCGCGGTGCCGCCGAACTCGCCGCTGTGCACGGCGTGGTCGAGCGTCCGGACCTCGATGTCGCAGGCCACGATGCCGCGGAGGGTGACGGTGATCGCGGGGTGCCCCGCCCGCCACATGCCCGAGTCGGCGAGGATGACCGCGTCCGCCCGGAGATCGGCGCCGTAGCGCTCGAGGAACCTCCCGAGGTTCGGCGAGCCCCACTCCTCCTCGCCCTCGACGAAGACAGTGACGCCCACGGGCGGCTTGGCGCCCCAGGCGCGCACCGCGGCCGCATGGATGACGACGCCGCATTTGTCGTCGGACGTGCCGCGGCCGTACAGGCGCCCGCCGTTCTCGACCGGCTCGAACGGCTCGGTCTTCCAGAGGTCCCGCGGCCCGGTCGGCTGGACGTCGTGGTGCGCGTAGCAGAGGACGGTCGGCGCGCCGGCCGGAGCCGGGATGCGGCCCAGGACGGCGGTGGGGGCGCCTTCGATCTCGAGAAGCCGCGTCTCCATGCCCGCGTCCCGGAGGATCCGCTCGGTCTCCTCGGCGGAGCGGCGCAGGTCCTTCGGATCGCCGCCGGGATGGCTCGTGCCCGGGATGCGCACGAGGCGCTCGAGCTCGTCACGGACGCGCTTCATGTCGGCGCGGACGCGCGCCTGGATCTCACCTGTGCCGGTGGCGACGGTCATCCCCACTCTCCCCCGCGTGTTCTGAGCCGAGAGTAGTCGGAACGACCTGAAGGCCGCGCCCCAGCGGGCTCGCTCTTAGGAGGTCTTCGCGGGCGTTCCGGGCAGATGCAGCAGGTTCTCGACGTCCAGGACGCCCGGGACCCGCCGCACGCGGCCCTCGATCTCGAGGACCTCTTCCGGATGCTCGACCTGCCCTCGCAGCTGCAGCACGCCGTTCTCGGCGTTCACGTTGATGCTGCCCTTCGGGATCCGCCGATCGCGGAAGAGCTCGGTCATCACCTTTTGCGCGAGGGTCGCGTCGTTCGGCGGCTCGTCCTCGGTGGCCGCTGCTTGCGACATCTTCTGCGAGACGCCGTACGCGTCGGAGACGACCTTTCGCTGCGTGCGCTCGGCGATCGCACCGGCGTGCCGGATGGTGCCCGCGGCGCGGTCGCGCACGAGCGCGCGGCGGCGCTTGCCGCGGTCGGGATCTAGGAAGTACATCGCGGCGAGGCCGACGGCCCCGGCGATCAGGTATCCGAGCATGTGGGCCACCTTCCTAATGCGCTCAACGCGCACTCCTGGACAGCGATCGGGGGTCCGGATCTTTGCCCTCTGGTCGTGCAGGGGGGATGCCACCCCGTGGCCGGCCGCGGGCGGTGGCGGGGATCAAGCTCTAGGCCCGACCGCACGCGGACCGTACAGACCGTACCCATAAAGGGACTTGTGGGGACGGTCGCGCCGGAAGATGCTCGCTCGGCGGCGACCGCGGGCGAGGTCGCCGATGCGGGCCTGGCCCAGCGCTCGGTGGCCCGCAGACCTGTGGTGCTGG
>MGON01000096.1:2889-3156 GCA_001795345.1 Chloroflexi bacterium RIFCSPLOWO2_02_FULL_71_16
ACGTATAGGACATCCGATGGCGACCTCGTGCACTGCTGGTATGACGAGACCGGCGTGCTCATGGCGGAGCGCGACGGGCCTGCCGGCAAGGTACGCGTCGATCCGCGGACGGTGACGGCGGCCGTGAAGCTGTCCGACGACCCGCTCTGGCCTGACGGTGATGGCCCGGTCCAGGCCAGCTTGTGGACGGAGTGAGCCCGATGCAGCGGCCGCTGTGGTCCGTGGGCGACGAGCGACGCACTGTGTACGGCGACGCATCGATCCACT
>MGON01000096.1:3202-7366 GCA_001795345.1 Chloroflexi bacterium RIFCSPLOWO2_02_FULL_71_16
GATGGATCCCTGGCGCGCAACGACGGTCCGCCGCACGCGCTAGGAGCGCCGCGCCGCGGGTCAGGCGGTGCGCAGCTCGGGGATGGCGAGGTAGCGCCGCAGGAAGGTCCGGCTCGCGGTGGCAACGTCATCACGACGGGCATCCGCGGTGATGGCGTGACCGCTGCCGTCGATGACGTACTTGTGGACCGGCCCGCGGAGGCGCGTCGCCAGCTCCTCGGCGCACGACACGGGGACGAAGCGGTCGCGGATCGAGTGCGCGACGAGGGCGGGCGCGCGGATCTCGCCAAGGCGGCCGCGTACGCGCTTGATGCCCGAGATGAGCTCGCCCATCGCGCGCACCGGCGCGGGGTCGTAGCACCGCAGCTCCTCGCTCGGCTCGAACATGTCCGTGGGCGGCGAAGGCCAGCGCCGGACGATCCGCCAGAAGTAGGGCGCGAGGTACGCGCCGCGGTGTGAGATCTCGAGGACAGCGGCGTAGAGAAGGAGCGCTGTCGGGTCGCGGCGCAGCGCGAGGTCGAGCGCCATGGTGCCGCCGGCCGAGAGCCCGCCGACGACGACGCTGCGGTGCTCGCGCGCGAGCGTGTCGTAGGCGCGCAGGGCGGCCTGCATCCAGTCCTCCCAGCAGAGGTCGTCCATGTCCTCGGGGCGCGTGCCACGCCCGGGAAGGAGCGGGATGTGGACGGTGTACCCGTCCCGTGCGAGCTCCCGGCCGAGCGCCCGCATCTCGAGCGGCGTGCCCGTGAGCCCGTGGAAGAGGAGCACGGCCGTATCGCGCCCGCCTGGGAGAAGGATGTCGATGGGTGGCGCCATGCCCGTCGGGCAAGCAGGCCCCGTGCCAGTCGCTGGACGGTGATGTACGCCTTGAGCAGCCTTCCCGCCTAGGCTTCCTGACATGGCGCATCCGGGTAGAGCGGTCGCCGAGCGCATCGGGCGCGTCGGGGTATGGACCTTCCGCCTCGACGAGATGACGAGCGAGGCGGCACGCGACGCCGCTCGGCGGTTCGAGCAGATGGGCGCCGGCGCGCTCTGGATCCCCGAGTCCGTCGTGAGCAAGGAGATGTTCGCGCACTCGACGCTCCTCCTCTCGTGGACGGAGCGCCTGCCCGTCGCTCCAGGCATCGCGAACATCTGGGCGCGCGATCCCGTCGCGATGGCGAACGGCGCGCGCACCCTCGCGGAGGCCTTTCCCGGCCGGTTCGTCCTCGGCCTCGGCGTGAGCCACGAGCCGGCCGTGCGCCGCCGCGGCGGCGTCTACGAGCGACCGCTCGCGCACATGCGCACCTACCTCGAGGCGATGGACCGCGCACGTTCGAGCGGCCCGGAGCCTGCCGAGGCCGCGCCGCGCGTCCTCGCGGCGCTCGGGCCCAAGATGCTCGAGCTGGCCGCGGAGCGCACCGCGGGGGCGCATCCGTACTTCGTGCCGGTCGAGCACACGCCGTTCGCCCGGAGCGCGCTCGGCCCGGATCCGCTGCTGGCGGTCGAGCAGGCCGTCGTGTTCGAGACCGACCCGTCGGCGGCGCGCGAGATCGCGCGGGACCACATGAAGGGGTACCTCAGGCTCGACAACTACGCGAACAACCTGCGGCGGCTCGGCTGGGGAGAGGACGACATCACGGGACCGAGCGACCGGCTCGTTGACGCGATCGTTGCCTGGGGCCGGCAGGATGCCATCGCCGACCGGGTCCGAGCCCATCTGGACGGAGGCGCCGATCACGTCTGCGTGCAGCCGCTCGCTCGGTCGGGAGAGACGGTGCCATTCGAGCGCCTTGCCGATCTCATCGCGGCGGTCCGCTCCGTGGCACCGTTGATGCGCGCATGAGGTCCTGTAATGCGGGAGAAGTTGCGGGTCCTCGCGATCGAGGACGATCCGGATCTGGCTGTGCTGTACGAGTCGTTCTTGGCCGCCGAGGGGCACGAGCCGCTGGTGGCGCGGAACGCACCTGACGGTCTGCGGCTCCTTGAGCAGCGGCCCGACGTGGTCCTGCTCGACCTGATGCTGCCCGGGGTGGACGGGTATGACGTGCTCCGCGAGATGCGGCGGCGGGTCGACCTGCGGCAGATCTCGGTGATCGTCGTCTCGGCATCCCTGCCACCCGACCGCCATCGCGTCCCCGGCGCCGATGCGGTCGTGCACAAGCCGTTCGAGTTCGACGGGCTGCTGCGCACGATCGAGGGGCTGTCGCACCACCGCGCCACCTAGCACCGGGCCCTCGCGATACTGCGCGGATGCGGATCGCCGGGCGCGAGGTCGCGCTCACGAATCAGGACAAGGTCTTCTTCCCGGAGCCGGGCCTCACGAAGGGCGACCTCGTCAGGTACTACGTCGACCTCGCCGAGCTCGTGCTGCCGCACGTCAGCCGGCGGCCCATCCAGATGAAGCGCTATCCGAACGGTGTCGAGGGCGAGTTCTTCTACCAGAAGCGCGTGCCGGTGCCCCACCCTGACTGGCTCGAGACGGTCCACGTCGAGTTCCCGAGCGGGCGGACAGCCGACTTCCCCGTGCTGAACGAGGCCGCGGCGCTCGCGTGGTACGCGAACCTCGGGTGCATCGAGGTGCACACGTGGCACTCGCGGATCGACGACATCGAGCGGCCGGACTACCTGCTCATCGATCTCGACCCGAGCGCCGACGACCAGTGGCCCGCCGTTCGCGAGATCACGCTGGTCGTGAAGGACGTCATGGACGAGCTCAGCCTGGCCAGCTTTCCGAAGACGTCTGGAGCGACGGGCATGCACATCCTCGCGCCCATCGTGCGCGACCTCGAGTTCCCGGAGGTACGCAGGTTCGCCAAGGCGCTGGCCAAGGAGGTCGAGCGGCGGGTCCCGAAGATCGCCACGACGACCTGGGCCGTGAAGGACCGCACCGGCGTCTTCGTCGACTACGGGCAGAACGCGCGCGACCGCACCATCGCCTCGGCCTACTCGATCCGCCCGACGCCCGACGCGCGCGCTTCGGCGCCCCTCCGCTGGAGCGAGGTGAAGGACGTGGAACCCGCCGACTTCACGCTCACGACGATGCGCGCGCGCGTGAAGAAGGTCGGCGACCTCACGGCGGACATGTGGGATCGGGCTGTGAGCCTCGCGCCGCTGTTCGAGCGCGTCGGCGAGAAGCCATCCGGGAAGGGGCCCAAGCCGCGCAAGCGCACGGGCCCGCCGCGCGACTGGAGGGCCGAGTACGAGGCGAAGAAGAGAGCCCAGCTGTCCTAGCCCGGCCGCGTCGGGCTACGCGCTCACCAGCAGATCGTCGAGCGTTGGGTCACCGTTGCGGCGCTGCGGGCGGACCTGGTCCCACCTGCACTGACGAGGGTCCTTGTCCGGGCGGAACCGCAGGAATCGCGTGCCGTGCCGGAAGCGGTCTTCCTCGACCTTGTCGAAGCGGACCTCGCACACGACCTCCGGCCGGACCGGGATCCACTCGAGGTCGCGGCCCTGCGACCAGCGGCTCTCCGCGCCCGGGTGGCGGCCGGTGGTGGGCTCCTCCTCCATGCGAAGCGGCGGCAGCATCTTCTGGAGCTGCCGCTGAAGCGGCCCCGCGATCCCGGAGGTATGGCCCGCGAAGTCGAGCGTCCCATCCTTCCGGTAGAGACCCAGGTTGAGCACCGCGATGCGCGGCCCGTTGACCCTGTAGCCGACGATCACGCAGTCCGCGGTCTTGTGCTTCTTCACCTTCATCACGGCCCCGCGCGACCCCGGCTTGTACGGCGCGTCGAGGCGCTTCGCGACGACTCCGTCCAGGCCGAGCGTCTCGAGCCGGTCGAGCCACGCGCGAGCCTGTGCCGGGTCGGTCGAGGCGGGCGAGATGCGGAAGCCCTTGGCTTTCGCCAGGAGCTGTGGGCGGCGCTCGCGCAGCGTGCCCCGGTGGACCTCTTCGCCCTTCCAGAGCAGCAGGTCGAACGCGATGAACGTCGCGGGCGTCTCCGCGGCCAGCTTGCGGATCCGGCTCTCGGCCGGGTGGAGGCGCATCTGCATGGCGTCGAAGTCGAGCTTGCCGTCGCGTTCGATGACGATCTCGCCATCGAGGGCCGAGTGCGGCGGGAGGAGATCGCCCAGGGGCCGCAGCTCGGGGAAGTAGCGCAGCAGCGGCCTGCCGTTGCGGCTCCAGAGCGCGAGCTCGCCGCCGTCGTTCTCGAGCACGCCGCGGAACCCGTCCCACTTCGGCTC
>MGON01000097.1:0-103 GCA_001795345.1 Chloroflexi bacterium RIFCSPLOWO2_02_FULL_71_16
GGGGTCGAGATGGAAGCGCTGACTGCGGTGACCGTCGCCGGACTGACGCTCTACGACATGCTCAAGGCGGTCGAGCGCGGCGCACGGCTCACCGACATCCGCC
>MGON01000097.1:128-1691 GCA_001795345.1 Chloroflexi bacterium RIFCSPLOWO2_02_FULL_71_16
CGGGGACATCAAGCTCGAGTGACGGTCGCCATCCGCGCGGGCGTCATCACGGCCAGCACGAAGGGCGCTCGCGGGGAGCGTCTCGATGAGAGCGGGCCGGCGATGCGCGAGATGCTCGAGGCCAGCGGCGCCGAGGTCGTGTCCTCGGCTCTCGTCGTCGACGACGTCAATGCCATAGCGAGCGCCATCCGCGGCGCCATCGCGAAAGGCGCCAACGTCGTCCTGACCACCGGAGGCACGGGCCTGTCGCCGAACGACGTCACGCCGGAGGCCACGCGGAAGGTGATCGAGCGCGAGGTCCCCGGCATCGCCGAGGCGATCCGCGCGCGGTCGCTCGCCAAGACGCCGCACGGCATGATCTCGCGCGGGATCGCGGGGTCCGTCGGCTCCACGCTCGTCGTGAACCTGCCGGGATCGCCGCGCGCGGTGCGCGAGTCGCTGGAGGTGCTGCTGCCCGTCCTGCCTCACGCCGTCGAGCTGCTCGCCGGCGAGAGCGGCGAGGGCGGTCACGCGCGCGGCCGGCGGGCGTGATCGCGCGCCACGTGTCCGCATGAAGCTGGCGGTCTCGCGCGAGGTCCGGGAAGCGCTCGACGCGCGGCGGCCCGTCGTGGCCCTCGAATCGACGGTCATCGCGCACGGGCTTCCCCGCCCCAGGAACCTCGAGACCGCGCGCGAGCTCGAGCGGGTCGTGCGCGACGCCGGCGCGGTCCCGGCCACGATCGCCGTCGCCGATGGGCAGGCGGTGGTCGGCGCGGATGCGGCGCTGATCGAGCGGCTCGCGACGCAGGATGGAGTGGCCAAGGTCTCGATCCGCGACCTCGCGCCGCTGCTGGCCGACCCGGCGCGCGTCGGCGCGACGACCGTCGCCGCGAGCGTCGAGATCGCGGCGCGTGCGGGCATCGCCGTCTTCGCGACCGGCGGCATCGGCGGGGTCCACCGCTACGCGGAGCGCACGTTCGACGTCTCGGCCGACCTTGAGGCGATCGCGCGCAACCCGGTCTGCGTGGTGTGCGCCGGCGCGAAGCTGGTGCTCGACCTCGCGAAGACGCTCGAGGTCCTGGAGACGCTCGGCGTTCCCGTGGTCGGCTTCGAGACCGACGACTTCCCCGCCTTCTACGTGCGCTCCAGCGGCCTGCGCCTCGCGCACCGCGCGGATGATGTCGCTGCGGCTGCCCGGATCGTTCGTGCTCAGCTCGAGCGCGGGGCGGGGATCGTCCTCGCCGTGCCGGTACCCGAGGCCGCGGCGCTTCGGCGCGACGTGGTGGAGCGCACGCTCGTCGGGGCGCTGGGCGATGCGGACCGCGCGGGTATCACGGGCGCCGCCGTCACGCCGTTCCTGTTGAAGGCCCTGGGTGAGCTCAGCGAGGGCCGGACGCTGACCGCGAACGTCGCGCTACTGCGTCGCAACGCCGAGGTCGCCAGCGCCATCGCGCGCGAGCTCGCCGCCGCCTGAGCGCACCGCCCTGGCGGCTACTCGGCGTCGCGCCCCACGAACCGGCGGAGGCGGTCGTCGAGGTCCTGCTGGTCGGCGAGCGGCGCCGTCGCTCCGTGGACGTAGACCGT
>MGON01000097.1:1702-1920 GCA_001795345.1 Chloroflexi bacterium RIFCSPLOWO2_02_FULL_71_16
CCCGCCCGCGCACGGCGACCTCGACCGGACCCGCGAAGCCCTCACGCCCTCGGTCGTCGACGCTCGCGATCGTCGCGGCGGAAGCGACGACCGTGGATCCGTAGACCTTGTTCAGCTCCTCGAGCCGGGTGAGGGTGTTCACGGCGTCGCTGATGATCGTGTACTCGCGCCGTGTCCGCGGACCGATAGACCCGATCAGGACCTCGCCGCTGTGGAGG
>MGON01000097.1:2011-4042 GCA_001795345.1 Chloroflexi bacterium RIFCSPLOWO2_02_FULL_71_16
CGCCAGGACGCCGTCACCCATGAACTTGTCGATGACGCCACCGGAGCTGACGATCGGCGGGCACACCGCGTCCAGGTAGGCGTTGACGAAGGAGACGGTCTCCTGAGGCGAGAGCCGCTCGGAGACCTGAGTGAATCCGCGGAGGTCGCAGAGGAGCAGCGTCACCTCCTCGAGACGACCGGCGCGCTCGAGCGTCCCGGCCGACGAGAGGTCGCGGGAGAGGCTCTCGGGTACGTAGCTCTCGAGGACCGCGGCGGCCTGGGTCTTGAGGAGCAGGTAGCGGACGACCCTGGCCATGTTCGCGCCGACGAACCCGCCGAAAGCGACGATCGCCCCGACCAGGACGGCGGGGCCGGTCTGGGGCGCGAACTCCGCGGCGTAGTACACGTACACCCCGATGGCCAGCCAGGCCGTGAGCGCGGCGACGGGCGGGTCGAGCCGTAGAGCGCTCGACAGCGCGACGAAGACGAGCAGCGGCGGTATGACCGTGACGTAGAACTCCGGCGTGAGAAGCCCGAGATCGATCCCCAGCAGCGAGGCGAGGTCGCGCAGCTCAGGGACGCGAGGCGCGATCATCGCGTCGAGCACGAGCCATACGTCGAACAGGACCAGCAGGTAGCGCACCGGTCCGAAGGCTCGCTCCGACCGCAGGCCGCGCAGCGCGAGGAGCCACAGCAGCGTCAGGAGAGACACGCCGAGCGCGAGGCTCAGCGCCGGGGGCCGCAGCCACGCGGACATCCCGACCACGAGGACCGCGACGAACACGGCGCGCACGAAGTGGAGCGCGAGCTCGCCGCTCCGCTCGGCGTCGCGGAGGAGGCGGCGCGCACCCGGAGTGAACGTCGCGAGAGTGGTGACCGGGGACAGCGCGCCGAGCCGGGCCAGGGGCCGGAGCGCGCGGGAGGCCACCAAGGTCTCGATGAGCCCTGTCATTCGGATGAGCGCGCAGCGTAGGCGCGGTCGGGCTGCCGTGAACAGAACAAGGCGGGATCACCGCGCGCCGCGTGGCCCTACTTGCGGCGGTGCATCCCGAGCATCTCCCGCATGCGCACGTAGCTGAGCACGGCGTCGCGCTCCAGCATCCCGACCAGACGGCCGTCGTCCACCACGGGCAGGGCCGGCAGATCCCCGCCGGCGAACCGCTCGATCGCCGTGAGGAGGCGCGAGCCGGGGGAGATCTCCGGCAGCTCTCGGACCGGCGTCATGACCGAGTCGACGGAGATGGTCGACCAGTCGCCCTGCGAGATCTTTCGCAGGTCCCCGACCGTCACCAGGCCGATGATGCGCGTGCCGTCCACGACGGCGGCCGCCCGGGCGTTGAAGGGCAGCAGATGCTGGTCCACGACATCACGGATGCGCATGCCCGCCCCGACCGCCTGGAACGACGTCGTCATGACCTCGCGCACCTGGACGCCCGCCACGCTGGAGGCGATCCGCTCCTGCTCGAGCGACGACGACGCGGTCGTGTAGAGGAAGTAGGCGATGAGCGCCATCCACATGCCGCTGAACGCGTCGCCCTCGGCGAAGGAGCGCGCGATGCCGACGACGAACAGGAGCCCGGCGACGATCTGCCCGCCACGCGCGGCGACCCGCGTGGCCCGGGCGCGGTCCCGCGCGATGCCCCAGACGATCGACCTCAGCACGCGGCCGCCGTCGAGCGGGAATCCCGGGATCATGTTGAAGATCGCCAGCGCGACGTTGATGGCCGCGAGGTAGGTCGCGACGACCTCCACCGGGTCGAGCAGATAGAACGTCGCCAGGTTCGCGCTCACGAGCTGTGAGATACCAAAGCTGGTGCCGGCGATGAGCAGGCTCATGAGCGGCCCGGCGATGGCCATGAGGAACTCCGCGCGGGCGCTGGGCGGCTCCTTCGCGAGGTTCGCGACGCCGCCCAGGAGGAAGAGGGTGATCGAGGACACCGGCATGCGGAACGCCCGAGCGACGAGAGCATGCGCGAGCTCGTGGGCGATGATGCACACGAAGAAGAGGATCGCCGTGACCCCCGCGACCACCACGATCCGCTCATCCGAC
>MGON01000097.1:4049-4753 GCA_001795345.1 Chloroflexi bacterium RIFCSPLOWO2_02_FULL_71_16
GGCGCATCTGGGCGAAGAAGCCCTGGTCGGGGTTCGAGAGAAGGACCACGACGAGCC
This sequence comes from Chloroflexi bacterium RIFCSPLOWO2_02_FULL_71_16, assembly GCA_001795345.1. Taxonomy (GTDB): domain Bacteria; phylum Chloroflexota; class Limnocylindria; order P2-11E; family P2-11E; genus GWC2-70-10. The sequence continues at coordinate 4,107 of MGON01000097.1, forward strand.
CGAAGATGAGGAACCAGGACAGATGGATGCGGATGTCGATACCGAGGATCCGGGCCACCAGGATCGAGCCGGGCACCAGCGCCAGCGTACAGCGAGAATGGTGCCGAGCATGGACGTGCAGGCCGCGCCGCGGACCCTTCCGACGGTCCCTGAGCTGGCGTCGATCATCGACCACGCCGTGCTGAAGCCGACGCAGACGGAGCGCGACGTCGTCGAGGCCTGCACCATCGCCCGCCGCGAGCACGTCGCCACGGTCTGCGTGAAGCCCTTCTACGTTCCGGACTGCGCGCGCCTGCTCAAGGACTCGGGTGTGGGCACGTCCACGGTCATCGGGTTCCCTCACGGGGGGCAGGCACCCGAGGTGAAGGTCTCGACCGCCCTCACCGCGCTTCGCGACGGTGCCACCGAGCTCGACATGGTCATCAACATCGGCGCGCTCATCGAGCGGGACTACGCGACGATCGAGAAGGAGATCGCGTCGGTGGTGGGCGTGGGACACGCCAGCGAGGCGGCGGTGAAGGTGATCCTCGAGACGGCGTACCTCGACGACGCGCAGAAGGCCATCGCCGCGCAGATCGCCGTGGCGGCGGGCGCCGACTTCGTGAAGACCTCGACCGGGTTCGGACCCGAGGGCGCGACCGTCGAGG
>MGON01000097.1:4767-6295 GCA_001795345.1 Chloroflexi bacterium RIFCSPLOWO2_02_FULL_71_16
CGGTCGATCGTCGGCCCGAGCATGGGCGTCAAGGCGTCGGGAGGGATCCGTACGCTGGACGACGCGCTGGCGATGATCGACGCGGGGGCCGACCGCCTGGGCACGTCTTCCACCGGATCGATCCTCGACGAGCTCCGGCAGCGTCGCGGGGAAGCCTGACTGTCAGCTAGAATGGCCGCACATAGATAAGAGCGACGCACAGGAACGGCTTAGGGCGGGGCCTCACCTTGTGGTCGAGGCCCATTTTCATGGGCAGAACGGAGCGCGCTGACCCTGGCACCTGAACGAGAGCGAGCCATTCCAGCGACCGGTCGCTTCGGCGACCTCGAGATCCACGCCGACGTGGCCCGAGCGATCGACGACCTCGGCTGGATGGGGCCGACCCCCGTCCAGGACCAGGCGGTCAAGATCCTCCAGCAGGGCCGCGACCTCCTGGCGCAGGCCCAGACCGGCACGGGCAAGACCGCGGCGTTCGCCATCCCCATCCTCGAGCGCGTGGAGCAGGGCGCGAAGCGCCCGCAGGCCATCGTCATCGTTCCGACCCGCGAGCTGGCCGTACAGGTGACGCGCGAGTTCGGAGCGCTCGGCCGGTACCGCGACGCGCACGAGGTCGCCATCTACGGCGGTGTCAGCTACACGCCGCAGGACCGCGCGCTGAAGCGCGGGGTCGGCGTCGTCGTCGGGACGCCCGGCCGGCTGCTCGACCACATCGAGCGCGGCACGCTGGACCTTCGCGGCATCGAGATCGTCATCCTCGACGAGGCCGACCGCCTCCTCGACATGGGCTTCGCGCCCGACGTGCGCCGCCTGCTGCGGAGGATGCCGAAGGAACGGCAGACCGCTCTCTTCAGCGCGACGCTCTCGTGGGAAGTGCGCGACCTGGCGGCGACGTTCATGCGGGACGCGGTCTCGATCGCGATCGATCCCGAGCGCCAGACGATCGAGACGGTCGAGCAGCTCTGGGTCGAGGTCCTGGAACAGGACAAGGTCCGCGCGCTCGAGGAGCTCCTCGGGCGATCCGAGTTCGACCAGGTCCTCGTCTTCCGCCACACCAAGCGCGGCGTGGACGACCTCGTCCGCCAGCTCCAGCGGCGCGGCCGCAAGGCCGAGGCCATCCACGGCGACCTCTCGCAGCGCGAGCGCGAGCGGACGCTCGAAGCGTTCAAGAGCGGGCAGATCCCGATCATGGTCGCGACCAACGTCGCGGCCCGCGGGCTGCAGATCGACGACATCTCGCACGTCGTGAACTACGACCTGCCTGAGGACCCCGAGACGTTCACCCACCGCATCGGCCGCACCGGCCGGATGGGCAAGTCCGGCGTCGCGGTCACGTTCGTCAGCGAGTGGGACTTCGACGAGTTCGAGGCGCTCCGCGCCCGGGCGAAGGTGCCGTTCCGCCGCGAGGTCCTGGAGCTGTACGGCCGCTAGCCGCGTCCGGCGCGGGTGAGCTAGCCTCCCGCGAAGTGGCCAGGGACGAGCGCGTCGAGCGGCTCCGGAAGGTGAACCTCTTCACCGCCTGCACCGAGAA
>MGON01000097.1:6306-9894 GCA_001795345.1 Chloroflexi bacterium RIFCSPLOWO2_02_FULL_71_16
CTTCATCGTGCTCTCGGGCGAGGCCGAGGTACAGCGCGACGGGGAGGTCGTCGACATCATCGGTGAGGGCGACCACTTCGGCGAGATCGCGCTCCTGGACAACGGGCCGCGCACCGCCACCGTGACCGCGAAGACGCCGCTGCGCTGCCTCGTCCTGTCGCCGCGCCAGTTCCAGGACGTGCTCCATCAGAACGCCGAGATCGCCGTGCACATGCTCCACGACGTGACCCGCCGCCTCCGGGCCGCGACGACGCCGCCTAAGGACTAGACCCTAGGCCGGGACCTTCGCCCGCAGCTCCGCGCGCACCTTCTTCGCCGCCTCGACCACCACCCGGCACTTCGCGACCGTCTCCTCGACCGTCCGCGTCTTTAGGCCGCAGTCGGGGTGCGGGTAGAGCCGCTCCGCGCTGACGTACCGCAGGCCCTTCCGGATGCCTTCGGCCGCCTCGTCGACGGACTCGAGCTCGTGCTTGTGCACGTCGACGATCCCGATCGCGAGCTCGCGGGTGAAGGGGTCCTTGTCGAAGAGGTCGAGCCAGCGGTACTCGTAGTTCGCCATCGCCAGGTCGAGCTGGTCGACCGGCAGGGCGAGGACGCGCGGGTAGATGGCCGCGAAGTCGCCGTAGCAGATGTGCGAGACGGTCTTCGCCTTCAAGTTCTGCGTGACGATGCCCATCGCCTCGATCGCGATGTCGATCTCCTCGGGGCGCGCATGGATCGCGGGCTCGTCGATCTGGATGTACTTCGCGCCGGCGGCCTCCAGGTCCTCGGCCTCCTGGCGGATGACCTCGGCGAGCGCCAGCGCCGCGTCCCGGCGCGTCGGGTAGGCCTCGTTGAAGGACCAGTCCAGCATCGTGTACGGACCGGTGAGCATCCCCTTCACCGGACGATCGGTGAGCGACTGCGCATATCGGAACCAGTCGACCGTCATCGGGTTCGGACGCGAGATCTTCCCCGCGATGATCGGCTTGTGGTAGTAGCGGTTCCCGTACGAACGTACGAGCCCGCCTTCCTTGTAGCCGTCGAGGAGGTCCGCGAAGTACGCGACCATGTCGCCGCGGTACATCTCGCCGTCCACCAGGATGTCGAGGCCGATCTCCTCCTGGATGCGGATCCATTCGGTCGTCGCCTTGCGCTCGAGCTCGTGGAGCTCAGAGGCCGAGATCTTCCCTTTCGCGAACTGGTTGCGCGCCTTCTGCAGGTACTCCGGCTTCCCGAAGGAGCCGACCGTGGTCGTGAGAAGGATGGGTGCGTCGGTCATGCGGGAACTCCCACTGCGGCCCGGCTCGCCTCGACGAGCACGGCCAGCTTCTTCGATGCGACGTCGTGCGGCAGGTACTCCAGGCCGGTCGTAGGAGCCACCCAGAGGCGCTCCGCCGGAACGAGCTTCAGCGCCTGCTCGATGAGCGCGGCGACCTCGGCCTTCGACTCCAGGCGCGTGTTCCGTGCGTCGACCACGCCCAGGACCAGCGTCTTGTCGCGGAACGCGTCGAGGCGCCGGAGCGCGGTCGTGTCACGGCTGCGGACGTCGATGCCGACCTGCGCGACCGGGAACGAGGCCAGGAACTCGAGGATGCGGTCGGCCGGGAAGAAGTACGTCTGGAGCGCGAGGTCCACGCCGGCCGACGCCAGCCGCAGGTAGGCCTCGCGCGCCAGCTCGACGTGCTGCGGCAGCGCGACGAGCGCGGGCTCCTCGACGTCCACCAGGGTCGCGCCCGCGGCGCCCAGGCCGCGGATCTCGTCGGCCAGCACGTCGGCCACCGCGAGGGTGCGCTCCTCGAGCGAGCCGTACGCGCGGTCCTCCGCCGTGAGCGTCGCGAAGGTCAGCGGCCCGCAGACGGCGGCCTTGACCGGCCGGCTCGCCGTGGCACGCGCGACCTCGTAGTCGTGCACGAGCGTGCGCCCGCCCGTGCGGATCGGCCCCTCGATGACCGGCTGGCGGAAGTAGGTGTTGTTGTCGTAGAAGCGCTCGAGCGGACCGCGCGACACGCCCTCCCAGGACCGGGCGAACGGCGAGAACGCGTCGTCCCAGCGGATCTGGCCGTCATTGATGACGTCGATCCCCGCGGCCTCGAGCTCGGCGATCGCCGACCGCGTCACCTGCTCGACGACCGCGTCCAGGGCCCCCGCGTCGATCTCGCCGCGGTCGAGCCGATGGAACGCGCGGCGCAGCTCCTGTCCTCCGGGCTCGTCGGAGATCTTGGGGAACGCGCCGATGACGGTGGTCTTCATGCTGCGGACCTCTCTCATCTTTCCCTCGCCGGGCCGGATTTGGCACCGCAGCGGGTCTCCGCCGGTTGCCGCGGCTTCACAGGGCCGTTCCCTCTGCCGCTCGTGATGAGGACGCGTCTTGAGTTGATCGAATGCTACTACGTGGCCGACCTAGACTGACCGCCATGCCCGACCCTCTCGTCAACGCGACGCTGCGCGCCTTCAGCGACGACCTCGCCTCGGACCGGCCGGTGCCGGGAGGAGGGAGCGCCGCGGCGTACGCAGGCGCGCTCGGCGCCGCGCTCGCCGCGATGGTCCTCCGGATCTCCGCGAAGAAGTCTGAGGAGCCCCTCGAGCCGCGCATCGCCGAGCTCGACCACCTGCGCGCCGACTTCCTGCGCCTCGTCGACGACGACAGCGCCGCGTTCGCCCGCGTGGCGGAGGCCCGCAAGCTTCCGCGCGCGACCGACGACGAGAAGACGGCGCGCAAGCAGCGCGTCCAGGCCGGGCTCCTCGGCGCGGCCCGCGTCCCGCTCGAGTGCGCGAAGACCGCGCGCCGGCTGCTGGACGCGTGCGAGCGCGCCATGGGAACGGCCGGTCCGGCGACCGTCAGCGACATCGGGGTGGGAGCGCTCATGGCCGAGACCGCACTGCGGGGCGCTGCGCTCAACGTGATGATCAACCTGGCCTCGCTCGACGACGCCGGACAGGTGAAGGCACTCTCCGAGGAGCTCGATCGCGCGCTCGACGGATCGGAGGAGCTGCGCACACGCGTGCTCCAGTTCGTCGAGTCGCGGGTGGCCCGCTGAGCACGGCGCGGCTGCTCCACGGCAGGCCGCTCGCCGAGCGGATCCGGGCGGCGACGCGCTTGCGCGTCGAGGCTCTTGGCGAGAAAGGGATCAAGCCGCACCTCGCGGTCGTGTCGGTCGGAGCCGACCCCTCAGCCCGCACCTACACCGAGCGTCTCAGCCGAGCGGGCGAGACGCTGGGCATCCGCGTGTCCGAGTCTCCGCTCCCGGCGGATGCGTCCGAGGTGCAGCTCAGCGCGCGTCTCGAGGCGCTCGGCAGCGATCCGTCGGTCCACGGGATGATCCTCATGACGCCGCTCCCCGGGATGCTCGACGAAGGCCACATCGTCGACCACCTGGCCGTGGCAAAGGACGTCGAGGGGATGCACCCGTTCAGTGTCGGCTGGCTCGCCGACGGCCGGCCGCGCTTCGTGCCGTCCACCGCTGAGGCCGTGGTCGAGCTGCTCAGGCACTACCAGATCCCCATGAAGGGATGCCACGCGGTCGTCGTGGGCCGCAGCACCGTGATCGGCCGGCCGGCGGCGTACCTGCTCCTCAAGGAGGACGCGACGGTGACCATGACCCACAA
>MGON01000097.1:10001-12461 GCA_001795345.1 Chloroflexi bacterium RIFCSPLOWO2_02_FULL_71_16
CCTGCTTCGAAATGTCGTCACCGCGACCGAGCGCCAAGCGCGAACGGCGGCCGACTAGCAGCAGGTCGGCGGCGAGCCCATCCAGTCGCGATCGCTCAGATTGGACCCCGCATCAGCTGCTGACCCGGCGAAGAGTGTCAGAACCAGAATCGCGATAAGCATGATCCGCGGCTTCATCTTGTCCTCCGAACTAGACCGCTCTCGGTGCGAGTCGCGCGGTACGCTTCCTCGGCGTATGTCTGAGACACGTCGAGTTGGCCGCGCTTCCGAGCAGCGTCGCTTAGTCGTATGAGCACTTCGCCCAGTTCCTGTTTCGCTCCGAGACGTCGATAGATCGCGGCTGCCTCCTCCAGCCGCCGTGTTCCGAGAGCGTCCGAACCAGCACGCAGGGCGACTTCGCCCAGGACGACCCTGGCGGCGGCGCCGGCCCTTGTGTTGTCGGTCCGCTCAGCGAGTTCGAGCGCTTCAGTGGCGAGTCGTCCTGCATCGTCGACCGCATTGGCCGTCAGTGCGCACTCAGCCTTGGTGTTCATGTAGTGGGCTACGTAGGACTCCGGGCCATTGACTCGGGCGATCTCGATCGCGCGGTCGACGTGGCGATAGGCGGTCTCGAGATGCCCGCGCTCAGCGGCGATGGCAGCGAGTGCGTTGTGGACCATGGCCTGCGTGGCGAGGTCGTTCGCAACCTGGGTCGCTCCGAGCGCCTTCTGGAGGTAGGCGGTCGCTCCTTCAAAATCGCCCAGCGAGCGCTGCGCGTAGCCCAACCCGTTGTAGATGGCGATCAGACCGGCGACATCGCCAATGTCTTTCGCCCACTCCAAAGCCGCGTGGAAGTACGCGCTTGCGCGTTCGTATTCGCCTAGGTCCCAGGAGATCGCGCCCAGGTCACGGAATAGCTTCATCTGCAGCAGGCGGTTGTGCGGGTCAGAGCGCTCGACCTCGGTCAGCAGCTCGGTGAGGATGTCGCGCGCCCGTGCGTGTTCCCCCATAAGACGAAGGGCGATCGCGGTCTGGTGGCGGATAGCACGCTTCAGGGCAGCGTCCTTCGACGCGCTCGCGAGTCGATCCGCGATGGTGAGCGCCTTTAGGGCCTCGGGTCCCCGAAAGAGAAAGTTTTGGGCCGTCCCCGCCATCAAGTTGAGGCGACATATCTCTGACGGCTCAGTGGCTGATCCAAGCAACTCTTCGATCCGACTGAGCGCCTCGCCCGCCGTGGGCCTCGCGAGCAGCGCGGCTGCGGTCTCGAGGTCCAGCCGATGTTCGCTCCGCTTCCGCTCCTGCTCCTCGTCCTCGAGGAAATAGGAGGATGGCTTCCCCAGCCTTCCCGCGAGGAACTCGAGCGAGGTCATGGCGGGGCGGATCTTCCCGAGCTCGAGAGCACTGATGTAGGCCCGCGTGAAGTGCGGCGCGCCCAGCTGCGATTGGCTCAGCCCGGCCTCCGTGCGCGCCTTCCGGAGGCGGTCGCCGAGCCGCAGGAGCGACTCCGAAATGGGCGCCGGCGAGTGCTGCCGCGAGCGGGTCCGGGCGGGCACGGCCGGGGACGCTACGCCGGGTTTGCTGGCGGTGTCAACAGACTATTGACAGCGATCAAGTGAGGCGGATGAGCGGGGGGTTCTTCGGGTCGTCGAAGTGGGTCGTGGTGATGAAGCGGAGCTCGCCAGCCTTGTGGTCCAGGACCATCGAGTGCGTCCTAGACCCCCGGCTGAAGAAGTGGACCCCTTCGAGCAGGTCGCCTTCCGTGACCCCCGTTGCGAAGAACCGCAGCTCCTTGCCCGGGGCGAGGTCCTCGGTCCGATACACCCGGGACTCATCCGCAATGCCCATCCGCTTCGCGCGCTGGCGCTCCTCGTCGTTCCGGAATTTGAGCCGCGCCTGGATCTCCGCGCCGACACACCGCAGCGCGGCAGCGGCGATCACACCCTCCGGTGCCGCGCCGATCCCCATCAGGGCGTGAGCGTCGGTGCCGGCGACGACCGCGGAGATCGCCCCGATGACGTCGCCGTCCTCGATGAGCTTGATCCGGGCACCAGCGGCGCGGATCTCCGCGATGAGCTTCGCGTGCCGCGGGCGATCGAGCACAACGACCGCCAGATCGTCGACGTCGCGGTTCAGCGAGTCCGCGATGATCTTGAGGTTCTCGGCGACCGGCCGATCGAGGTCGACCTTCCCACGAGCGGGCGCGCCCACCACCAGCTTGTCCATGTAGGTGTCCGGCGCGTGCAGCAATCCCCCGCGCTCGGCGACAGCCATGACCGCGACCGCGTTCGGCCGGCCCTTCGCGACGAGGTTCGTGCCCTCGAGCGGGTCGACGGCGATGTCGAGCTCGGCACCATTCCCGGATCCGACCTGCTCGCCGATGAAGAGCATCGGCGCCTCGTCGCGCTCGCCCTCCCCGATGACGATCCGCCCGGCAAACGAGATGTCGTTCATCGCCGCGCGCATCGCATCGACCGCGGCCTG
>MGON01000098.1:0-4720 GCA_001795345.1 Chloroflexi bacterium RIFCSPLOWO2_02_FULL_71_16
AAGGTGAGCGCGAGCGCGCCCGCGTAGCCGAGACCAGCCGTCGCGGGGAGCCAGATCTTCGGCTCGCCGCTGACGAGCGTCGCCCACCACCAGTTCCAGGTCTGCGAGATGAAGCCCAGGCCGACGACCACGCCGGCGAGAGAGACCCAGGAGGCCACGTAGCCTTCGGCGGCGCGGTAGAGCGAGCCCGAGACGCAACCGCCGGAGAGCACCATCCCGTATCCGAACAGGAGGCCGCCGAGGACGGTGGAGATGCCGACCGGCAGCACGTGCGCCTCGGGCGGCAGCGCGCCGAAGCCCGGGAAGGGCACGGCCGCGTGCATGATCGCCGCGAAGCCGGTCGTCGCTACGGCGAGCCCGAGCAGGATCGCCTTCATGATGCGAGCGCTGCCGAACAGGAAGAGGTCGCGGAATGCCGAGGCGAAGCAGAAGCGGCTGCGCTGGAGCGTGAAGCCCGCTGCGAGCCCCAGCGCCCACAGCGCTGCCAGGATCCCTTCCTGACGCGCCATCGGCACCGCGAGCGCCACCGCCGCTACGAGCACCGCCATCGCGGCGACGTACTGGCGCGGCACTCCGCGGAGGGCGCCGCCGAGCGGCGCGGTGAGCGCGGCGGGCATGGCGTGGCTGATGGCGACGTGCCTCCTCTCGTGCGGGTGGAAGGGCGGGCGGACGACCGCGGGCGGACGTGCGCGGAAAGCTGGGGCGCCGGCGTTTTAGCTAGGTGCCGGCGACCTCGGAACAGGCGCACAGGCCGCCTGCGCAGCGGGCGCTGCGCGCCACGACCACGCCGAGCCTCGATGTGACGCGGCCGGCGGGCCAATCGCGGTGGCATCTGCGTAAGGAGCGGCCAAGGAACATCTCTGAATTCCGACCTACAAGGTAGGAATACGACACGCTCCCGTCAAGAGAGGCCACGCAACTGCACGGTCGCCCGTCACTAGCTTGTCGGATCGCCGCTCAGCGGGTCGTGCGGCTCGGTGCAGCGGACGTAGAAGCCGTACGGGTCGAGCGCGCGGAAGTCGCGCAGACCCCAGTGCCGCATCCGGATCGGCTCAACGGTCGTGCCCATCGACGTGGCGCGGGTGAACGCGGTGTCGAGATCGTCGAACGTCAGCACGATCTCCACGCGGTGGCCGGGGGTCCCGGAGCGCCCTCCGAAGTGACCGCGCCGCAGCGCGGGGGCGCTGCCCGGCCAGAAGCGCAGGGTATCCGCGCCGTGGACCATGACGAGGTAGCCGTCATCGTTCCCGGACTCTTCGCGAGCCACGGTGAATCCGAGCGCGCCGTAGAAGCGCTTCGCGGGAGCGAAGTCCGGGACATGCAGCTCGACGGGCGCGCTCCGAGCGATACCGGCCCCACGCTCGATCTCGACGCTCGCCGGTACGCCGACGCCTGGCGGCCGCAGCTTGGTCACGCGCACGCGCAGCCACGCCGGACCCAGCTCATCGATGATCGCCCGCGCGATCCGCTCAGCCAGCGTCTCGAGGAGGTGGTACGGACCGCTGGTCGCGACCTCGACGGCGATGGCCTTGAGGCGCGAGTAGTCGATCGTCGCGCCAAGGTCGTCGCTCGTGGCGGCGGCGCGTGCGTCCGTCGAGCAGGCGAGATCGATCTCGAACTCCTGGGCGTGCGAGCGCTCCTCGTCCGAGACGCCATGACGGGCCTGGACGCGGATACCGTTCAGGACGACGCGGTCCACCACTCCGGCCCTTCCACGCGCACCGCGTCCTGATCGGCGACCGCCGTGAGGAGCTCGCGCACGGTGCGCCCGCTCCGCGGCTCGACGAGATGGGGGGCGAGCTCCGCCAGCGGCGCAAGCGCGAACCGCCGCTCGGCGAGGCGCGTGTGCGGGACGACGACGTCGCCGTCGCGCTCCTCGTGCCCGTCGGCGAACATGAGGAGATCGAGGTCGATGGCGCGCGGGCCGTACCGGGGGCCTGGCGCGCGGCCAAGCTGAGCCTCGATCCGCTTCAGCCGCGAGACGATCGCCGCAGCGCCGCGCTCCGACATCTCGACGGCGACCACGGCGTTCAGGAACGGTGGCTGGTCGAGGACCTCCCTCGGCGCGGTCTCCCATAGCGAGCTCACCGCGCTGACCCTCCCGACCCGCGCGAGCGCGCCGACCGCGCGGCGCATGGTCGATCGAGCGTCGCCGACGTTCGCGCCGAGCCCGACGTAGACGAGGTGCCGATCCCGCCCGCGCGCGGCGGTGGCGGCGCCGATCCACGCGGCGCGAGATGCTTCGCGCACGTCGTGGACGCGGATGATGTCGGCACCGAGGTACGCCGCGATCGCGACGGCCCCGAGCGTCGGCTCGAGACGCTCATGCGGCTCGAGGCCCAGCGCCGCTCCCGTGAACCGCTTCCGCGACGGCCCGCAGAGGAGGAGGTGCGGAGCGAGGCGCTCGCGGAGCTCTGCGGTCGCCGCGAGGAGCGAGAGGCTCTCCTCCGCGGTCTTGCCGAAGCCGAGGCCCGGATCGACGACGATCCGCTCGCGCGCGACCCCCGCGCCGGCCGCAGCCTCGACGAGACGTCGGAGCTCGCCGCACACGACCTCCACGATGTCGCCGCCACGCTCGGGCCGCGGGCGCGTCCAGCCGTTGTCCATGACCACAAGCCACGCGCCGTGCCGGGCAGTGACCTCGGCGAGACGCGCGTCGCGCAGGCCCGACGCGTCGTTCACGACCCGAGCGCCCGCGCGCAGCGCCGCGTCGGCCACCGCGGGCTTCGACGTGTCGATCGAGACCGGTACATCGACCTCGCGGACGAGGCGCCCGAGCGCGGGCAGCACGCGGGCGAGCTCGACGTCCTCGGCGACCGGGGTCGAGCCCGGACGCGTCGACTCGCCCCCGAGATCGAGGATGGCCGCGCCTTCCGCGACCTGCTGCCGGCCGCGCGCGACGATCGCGTCCGTGTCGCGGTCGAGGCCGTCGCCGCTGAAGGAATCCGGCGTAGCGTTCAGGATGCCCATGATCCACGGCCGCGCGCCTGACGCCATCACGCCGGCCAGCCTCGCACGCGAGCGCGAGGCGCTCAAATGGCTCTTCTCGTTCTCGGACATGGAGCGCGGCGCCGGCTGGAGCGCGGACGCCGACGCGGCCGAAGAGTGGAAGCTCGGCCGCACGCGCGCCCTCCTCGACCTCGCGGCCGCGCCCGACCGCCGCATGCGCTGTGTGCTCATCGCGGGCACGAAGGGCAAGGGCTCGACCGCGGCATTCCTCGCCGCGCTCCTGCATGCGGGCGGGGTGCGCGCGGGCCTCTACACCCAGCCGCACCTGCAGTCCTATCGCGAGCGCATCCGCGTGGACGGCGCGATGATCGAGCCGCAGGCCTTCGCCTCCGCGGTGGATCGATGGCGCGGCACCGTGGACGCGTTCACGGCGCGACATCCCAAGGCTGGCAGGCCGACGACCTTCGAGATCACTACCGCGCTCGCCCTCGCGCACTTCGCCGAGGCCGGGTGTACGGTCGCGGTGCTCGAGGTCGGCCTGGGTGGTCGCCTCGACGCGACGAACGCGGTCGAGCCCGAGCTCTCGGTGCTCAGCACGATCGACCGAGGTCACACGGACATCCTCGGCACGCGCCTCGAGGAGATCGCCCGAGAGAAAGCGGGCATCCTGCGCCGCGGCCGCGCCGCGCTCATCGCCCGACAGCGTCCGACCGTGCGGCGCGCGCTCCTCGCCGCATGCCGCGAGGTCGGTGCTGCGTGTCGCTGGGTGGACCCGGTGCCTACGAGCACGGTCCTCGCGCTCCGCGGGGAGCACCAGCGGCAGAACGCCGCGCTCGCGGTCGCCGCCGCGACCGAGCTCGGCATTCGCGCGGGCGCCGACGCCTTGCGCGAGCTGCGGTGGCCGGGCCGGATCGAGACGCCGGGCGGCGCGTGGCGCGTCGTCCTCGACGGTGCGCACGACCCGGTCTCCGCCCGCGCGCTCGCCGACGAGCTGCGATCACGCCGGATCGAGCGGATCCAGCTCGTGATCGGGATGTACCGCGACAAGGACGCCGCGCGCATCCTGCGGCCGCTCCTCCCGCTCGCGGAGCGGGTCTGGGCGACGTCCCCCAAGAGCCCGCGCGCGCTCCCCGCCCGGGACCTCGCGCGGGTCTGTCGACGCCTCGGCCGGGTGCCCATCGAGCTCCACGCCAATGTCGCCGAGGCGATCGAGGCCGCGCGCCATGCCGCGGGCGATCGGTCGGTCGTAGTGACCGGATCGCTCGCCCTCGTCGGCGAGGCGCGCGACCATCTTGGGCTCGCTCCCGTCGAGCGGCTCTGGGATCCCCGGCGGCTCTCGATCATCCGCTGAGCGGCGGCGGCGCGACGACCTGCGTGGCTGGGGCGAGCCAGAGGGCTGCGACATTGAGCAAGAGCGGCATGGCGCTCTCCGCGCTTCCCCGCGCCGGCTGAGGACGATCGGCCCTCGCTCGCGCGGACGGGCGGGCGTACTCTCGCGCGACCGCGATCGTCCAGAAAAGGGGGAAGGACGATGGCCACGATGCTAGACACGTCCGTCCGAGCGAAGGATCAGGCGCCGCTGGCGGAGCGGCCCTGGACGCGGCACTACGACCCGGGCGTACCCGCGACCCTCCACTACCCCGAGGTGCCGCTGACCGCGCTCCTCCGCGAGACCGCCGCGCAGCACCCCACCGCCACCGCCACCATCTTCTTCAACAGGAAGCGCACCTACGCCTCGCTCTACGCCGACGTCCGCCGCTTCGCGGCGGGT
>MGON01000098.1:4740-8579 GCA_001795345.1 Chloroflexi bacterium RIFCSPLOWO2_02_FULL_71_16
TTCTGGGGCGCCCTCGAGGCCGGCGCGACCGTCGTGCCGACCAACCCGCTCTACACCGCGCGCGAGGTGCAGCACCAGCTGGCGGACGCCGGCGCCGAGACCGTGGTCGTCCTGTCGCGCCTGTACCCGGTCGTGAAGCAGGCGCGCGAGGGCACCGCTGTCAAGAACGTGATCGTCACGAACATCAAGGAGGAGATGCCGCCCCTCCTGCGGCTCCTCTTCACCCTGGCGAAGGAGAGGAAGGACGGCCACCGCCAGCCGTTCCGCGGCGACGCGGGCGCGGTCGCGCTGCCGGACCTGCTCGCCGGGGCCGGCGAGCCGGCGCCGGTCGAGGGCTCCCCGGGCGACATCGCCGTCCTCCAGTACACCGGCGGCACGACGGGCGTCCCGAAGGGCGCGATGCTCTCGCACCGGGCGCTCGTCGCGAACACCCTCCAGTGCCGGGCCTGGTTCACGAACCTTCGCGACACGCGCGGCGTGTTCATGACGGTCATGCCGCTGTTCCATGTGTACGGCCTGACGGTCGCCATGAACCTCGCCGTTTAGTCCGGAGCCGCGCTCGTCCTCGAGCCGCAGTTCGACCTGAAGCACGTCCTCGGGGACATCCAGCGCCACAAGCCGGACGTCTTCCCCGGCGCTCCGCGCATCTACAACGCGATCATCAACTCGCCGCTCGCGGCGAAGTACGACCTCCGCTCGATCGACGCATGCATCTCCGGGTCGGCGCCGCTCCTCGTCGAGACCGCGCGCAGGTTCAAGGAGCTGACCGGGGGGCATCTCGTCGAGGGCTACGGGCTGACCGAGGCGGCCCCCGTCACCCACTGCAATCCCCTGTTCGGCGAGGGCAAGCAGAAGGTCGGCTCGATCGGCGTGCCCTTCCCGGACGTCGAGGCGAAGATCGTCGACCTCGAGACCGGTGAGCGGGACCTGCCCGCGGGCGAGGTCGGCGAGCTCGTCCTGCGCGGCCCCCAGCTCATGGACGGCTACTACCGGAGCCTGGAGGAGACCGCCGGCGTCCTGCGCCACGGCTGGCTGCACACCGGCGACATCGCGCGCGTGGACGAGGACGGCTACTTCTTCATCGTCGACCGCAAGAAGGAGATGATCATCGTCTCCGGGTTCAACGTGTATCCCCGCGAGGTCGAGGAGGTGCTGGCGACGCATCCCGCCGTCCTCGAGAGCGCGGCCATCGGCGTCCCCCACCCGATCAAGGGCGAGGAGGTCAAGGCCTTCGTGGCGCTGCGGCCGGGTGCCACCGCGACGCCGGAGGAGCTCATCGCCCACTGCCGCACCGGCCTCGCGCCGTTCAAGGTGCCGAAGGAGATCGAGCTCCGCGAGTCGCTGCCGAAGACGATCATCGGCAAGGTGCTGCGCCGGGAGCTCGCCGACCAGGAGCGGGCGAAGCGGGCCTAGAACGCGGAACGGGCGCGGGGTCGACCCGCGCCCGTCCTGGACGTCGCGCGAGAAGGTCTAGTGGTCCGACCGCTCGCTGGGCTCGGCCCGCTGGTCCTCCACCCACTCGGGCGGGCCGTCGTCGTCCTCGAGGTCCTCGACCCACTCCGGCGGGCCGCCGTCCTCCTTGACGTCCTCGACCCAGGCGGGCGCTGCGCCGGCGGGCTCGGCGGCGTTCTCGCTTGCGTTCTCTGAGGCCTCGTCGCCCGTCTGGCGCTGGTCCTCGACCCATTCCGGCGGGCCGCCATCCTCTCGGACGTCCTCGACCCAGGCCGGCGGACCACCGTCCGCGGTGACGTCCTCGACGAAGTCAGGGACCCCGGCAGCAGCGAGGCCCAGGGCGCCGGCCGCGAACGCGGCCATGAGCATGTGCATGTGCCACCTCTTTCCGTCAGTGATGTTCTGAGGACCTGAACGCCGGCCGGCCGGCTCGCGTTGATGTCGCCAGCGTGCTCTGCGGGCGAGCGGGGGACCGCTCGCCTGCGCTACCTCGGGCTGCTGATGGCCTCGACGAGCAGCGCGATCGCCTCGTTCACCGGCGCGCCCACGCCGACGCGGCGGCCCTCGCGGGCCACGGCCCCGTTGATGGCGTCGATCTCGGTCGGCTTTCCAGCCTCGACGTCTTGGAGCATCGAGGAGCGGTTCGCGCCGAGCCGCCCGGCGACGTCGCGCCATGCGGCCACAGCCTCGTCCTCGCCGAGCGCGACGCCCGCCGCGGTCGCGACGCGGGCCGTCTCTCGCGCTAGCTCGTCCGAGATCGGCCCAGCGGCGGGGTGCGCGAGGAGCTCGCTGTTCAGGAGACCGAAGATCGCGGTCGTGGGATTCATCGCCGCGTTCACCGAGAGCTTCCGCCACACCGTCGGCCAGGCGTCGTCGACGACCGAGACCTGCATGCCCCCTTCGGCGAGATGACGCGCGAGCGCCTCGAGCCGCTCGCGCGAGCCCGGCCGACGCGGCCGCCCGAGCTCCACGCGGCCCGCACCGGTGGCGAAGAGCGAGCCGTCCGGCAGGAGGCGGGCGCCGACGTAGATGGCGCCGAGCGACACCCGGTCCTCGCCGGCCGCCGTGGCCAGCGTCTCGACGTTCCCGAGGCCGTTCTGGACCGTCGCGACGACGCCCTCGGCGGCGAGGATCCGTGACGCGATGTCCGCGGCCCAGGCGGTCCCGAACGTCTTGGTGCAGACGACCGCGGCATCGACCGTCGGCTCACCCGCCCGGAGCGGCGACCGCGTGCGGTCGACGCGCACGAGGTCCACGCCCTCGCGTCCATCCAGCGCCTTCGCGACGACGTGCCCGATCGCACCCATGCCGAGGACCGCGATGCGCATCAGCGGAGGCTAGCGCGGGCGCCGCCACGCGAACGCGTCAAGCGCGCGCGAGCTCTTCGATGGTGTCGGGGAGCTTCGTGAGGTCCGGGAGGATGCGCGTCGGATCGGCGCCCCGCAGCGCCTCGATCCGCCGCGCGATCCAAACGTTCCGGTAGCCCCAGGCCGTCGTGGGCCGGATGTCGTGGTACAGGCTCGCCGCGACGTGCACGGTGTCGTGCTTCCCGGCTCCGGTCCGCTCCTCGAAGTGGCGCCAGTGGCCGCGCGCGGGCTTGTAGCTGCGCGCGTCCTCGGCGGTGACGACCAGGTCGGGCTCGAGGCCGAGCAGAGCGATCGAAGCCGCGACGAGGTCGCGGTCCACGTTCGACAGGATCGCGACCCTGTAGCCGCGGTGCCGCAGCTCCGCGAGCACTTCCGGGACCTCCTCGAAGGGGCGCCACGACGGGAGTGACGCCGGAAGCGGCGACGGCGCGTCGGCGGCGAGCGGCCGGCCGTTCTCCGCGAGCACGCGGCGGCCGGCGCGATCGAGGACGTCGCGGTAGCGCAGGTACTCGCCCTTCTCGACCTCGGCCTCGATCTCGATGTACCGGGCGGCGACCGCCGTCCGGTCCGTCCCGCGCGGGAGCAGCGGCAGCAGAGCGTCGGTGATGCCGCGCTCCCAGTCGATGAGCGTCCCGTAACAGTCGAAGGTGATCCAGTAGGTCATGTCACGTCACTCCGCAGAGCGGTCCCAGCCCTTCGATGCTCATCGGTGATCACCTCGGTAGGATGCCCGGGATGGCCGTCATGACGTACACGCGCCGGCAGATCGTGGACATGCTTCCCGAGTACCTCACGAAGCGGTCCGCGGGCTTCGGGCCGGCGCGGGAAGCCCTGATGAAGGAAGCGGGCGTGTCCGCCGACGTGCTGGGCACGGTCACCACCGGCCTGATATTCGTCGAAGGCGACAAGGTCCGGCGCGAGATGTACCAGTGGCGCTCGCCCTACGCGATCAAGCGACCCACCGTCGTCGATGGGTGGTCGAAGGTCGTTGCGGCAGGCCTCGCGGAGGCGACGCCGGAC
>MGON01000098.1:8599-9888 GCA_001795345.1 Chloroflexi bacterium RIFCSPLOWO2_02_FULL_71_16
GGGCATCGCACTCGCCGAAAGGGCGCAGAGAGCGCTGCGCGACCACCTGAGCGGGCTTCCACTGCCCGCGGATGCGGTGCGCCGTGCGGCCGACGCGCTCGAGCGCATCGCCGAGAGGATCCCCTCCGACGCCAGGCGCGCGGCGCTCGCAAGGAAGCTCCGCCCGAAGAGCGACGAGCCGGTCGCGGACATCCTGCGGCTGAACCGGAGCGCCGCCGAGCTCTGGTACTTCCGGGACGACTGCCACATCCGAGCCTGGCAGGCCGCGGGGTACCAGGGGCCTGTCTTCGATGTGCTCTCCCACCTCTGGTCGAGCCCACCGGATATGCAGTGGACGAAGCTGCCCGGCGCGACCTCGCTCGATCAGCTCGCGAAGGCCATGGAGCAGCGGCAAGAGCGGTCCGATGTCGATCGCGCCGTGCAGGCACTGGTCGACCGCGGCGACATCGCGCGCGACGGCGACTCGGTCCGGCTGACGGCGACGGGCCAGGGCAGCCGCGACGCCATCGAGGACGAGACCGACCGCAGCTACTTCGCCATCTGGGAGCTCGACGACGCGGCCACCAGCCGGCTGGGCGAGGACCTCCGCGCGGTGATCGACGCTCTGCCGAAGGCCTGAGCCAGACGCGGTCGGACGGACCTGCCGCCTAGCCGAGACGCTCCGCGATCTTTTCGATCAGGCGGCGCGCGACCTCGACCTTCGCCATGCGCGGCAGCGGCTCCGCGCCGTCGGCGCTGACGAACGTCACCTCGTCGGTGTCCGAGCCGAATACGTCCCGGCTCACGTCGTTCGCGACGACCAGGTCGAGACCCTTCTCGCGCAGCATCCGTCCCGCCTCCGCGAGCGGGTCGCCGGTCTCGGCCTTGAAGCCGATCACGAGCGTCCCGGGCCGCCGCGCGGCCACGGCGGCCGACAGGACGTCGGCGGTGCGAACGAGCCTCAGCGTCAGCTCGTCCCCGAGGTCGCGCTTCTTCATCTTCGACGCGCTGGCCTCAGCCGACCGGTAGTCAGACACCGCGGCCGCCATGACCACCGCGTCCACATCCGGGAGTGAAGCGAGCACCGCGTCGCGCAGCTCCGCGACGGTCTCTATCGGGACGAGGTGCACGCCCGAGGGCGCCGGGAGGGCCGTCGGTCCGGTCACGAGGGTGACGTCGGCACCCGCGTCGCGCGCCGCCTCCGCCACCGCGTAGCCCATCTTCCCGCTGGAGCGATTGGTGATGACCCGGACCGGGTCGATGGGCTCGAGCGTCGGGCCCGCGGTCACCACGACGCGGCGCCCGGCGAG
>MGON01000098.1:9904-10204 GCA_001795345.1 Chloroflexi bacterium RIFCSPLOWO2_02_FULL_71_16
CGGACCGCGTCGACGATCTCCGCTTCGATCCGCTCGAGCGCCGCGAGGCGACCCTGCCCCACCATGCCCGACGCGAGCTCTCCGGCGTCGGGGTCGACGACGCGGACGCCGCGCGCCCGCAGAGCGGCCACGTTGGCCCGCGTCGCGGGGTTCTGCCACATGTGCGTCTCCATGGCGGGCGCGACGATCACCGGCGCGCTCGAGGCCAGGACCGTCGTCGCGAGCAGGTCGTCGGCGAATCCGTGCGCCAGGCGGGCGAGGACATGGGCCGTCGCCGGCGCGATGACGATCACGTCCGCG
>MGON01000098.1:10210-15678 GCA_001795345.1 Chloroflexi bacterium RIFCSPLOWO2_02_FULL_71_16
CCCATCGAGACGTGACCCGCGGCGCGCTCGTCGATGCCGGCGAACATCTCGATCTCGACGGGCCGGTACGTGAGCGCCTGGAACGTGAGGGGCTGCACGAACTCCGTCGCCGACCTCGTCATGACCACCTGTACGGAGGCCCCGGCCTGGGTGAGGCGCCGCGCAAGCTCGACCACCTTGTACGCGGCGATGGAGCCCGAGACGCCCAGCACGACGAGCTTGCCGCGGACGAGCTCGAGGCTCATGCCGCGTTCAGCTCCCACAGCATCCGCAGTCCCTCGAGGGTGAGGTCCTCGTCCACGCGCTCGATGCTCTTGGCCAGCGGGGCGATGGTCGAGGCGAGACCGCCGGTCGCGATGATGCGCGGGTGCCCGCCGAGCTCCGCGACGATCCGCGCGAGCAGCCCCTCGACGAGCCCGACGTACCCGAACACGATCCCCGAGCGCAGGCAGTCCGCGGTGTTCTTGCCGATGGCATCGCGCGGCGGCGTGAGCGGAACGCGGAAGAGGCGCGAGGCGCGGCCGAACAGCGACTCGGCCGCGATCTCGATGCCCGGGGCGAAGGATCCGCCCAGGAAGTCGCCCTCGGCGCTCACGACGTCGAAGTTCGTCGAGGTGCCGAAGTCGACGATGACCGCGGGCCCGCCATATCGCCGGTGCGCCGCCAGCGTGTTCGCGATGCGGTCCGCGCCCACCTCGGACGGGTTGTCCACCCGGAGGCGCACGCCGGTCTTGATGCCGGGGCCGATCACGAGATGCCGCCGTGTGCCGTCCGCCGCGGCCTCGAGATGCCGCTCGGCGAACCGGGTGAGCGCGAGCGTGAGCGGCGGCACGACGCTTCCGACGACCATCGCGTCGATGTCGTCGAGGCCCAGCTCCTCGCGCGCGAGCAGGCCGTCGATCATGATGGCGAGCTCGTCCTCGGTCCGCTCGACGTGCGTCGCGGCGCGCCAGGTCCGGACCAGCGTGGCGCCCTTATAGGCACCGATCACGAGATTGGTGTTGCCGACGTCCAGCGCCAGGAGGATCCCCATGGCGGGACTAGTCGCTCGGCTCCGTCGCGCCCGTCCGCATTCGCCGGGCGCCGCCCTTCGCGCGCGCGGCGAGCCTCTTGGCGACCGCCGGCGGGACCATCCCGTCGACCGACGCGCCGAACGCGGCGAGCTCCTTCACGCGGGAGGCGGAGAGGAACAGGTACTCCGGTGAGGTCATCAGGAAGACCATCTCGACCTCCGGAGCGAGCCGCCGGTTCATGTTGGCCATCTCGAACTCGAACTCGAAGTCGCTGAGCGCGCGGATGCCGCGGATCACGAAGCGGGCGCCGACGGAGCGCGCGAACTCGACGGTGAGCGTGTCGAAGCCCTGGACCTCCACGTTCGGGTGCGCTGCGCAGGCATCGCGCATGAGCGCGATGCGCTCGTCGTCGCTGAAGAACGTCTTCTTCGCGGGGTTCATCCCGACGCCCACGACGACGCGGTCGAAGAGCTGCGCCGCGCGCTGGACGATGTCGAGGTGCCCGTTGGTGGGCGGGTCGAAGGTGCCCGGGTAGATGGCGATGCGTTCGCTCATGCGGTCGCGATACCTCCCTTGGCGTGCACGCCGCCGGGGCATCGTACCGCGTGCGGCCGGCCGCGGTCAGCCGGCCGCGGCGCCTCCGCGTGACCTGTCCACGGCGACCCGCCGCAGCCACGCCGTGAGCCGCTCGCGATCGATCGGCTTGGCCATGTGGTCGTCCGCCCCGAGCGGACGCGAGGTGCCCTCGTCGTCCTCGACGGTCACGACGATCACGGGCACGTTGCGCGTGCTCGGATCCGACTTCAGCGCCTCCAGGACGCGCTCGCCTCGCGCGTCGGGAAGCCGCAGGTCGAGCACGACCGCGGTGGGCGGGTCGCGCCGGATAGCCTCGCGGGCACCGAGCGCCGTGCCGACGATCTCCGCCCGCAGGCCGACCCCCGCCGCGACCGCGGCGATGAGCTCCGCGTCACGCTCCACGTCCTCGACGATCAGCACGCGCGCGCCGGTCATCGGCGACGTCAGGACATCCGGGATGCGGACGCGGAACGTCGTGCCCCGGCCCACTTCGCTCTCGAAGCCGATGCTCCCGCGATGCAGCTCGACCAGGTGCTTCGTCAGGGCGAGCCCGAGCCCGGTCCCCGTCGCTTCGGAGCGACCCTCGTGCAAGCGCTCGAACGTGCCGAACATGCGGCCGCGCTTGTCGGCGGGGATGCCGATGCCGGTGTCGGCGACCTCGATGGCCAGGCTGCGGTCGTCGATGACGGCGCGCAGGTCCACGCGCCCTCCCGCGTCGCTGAACTTGACCGCGTTCGAGAGGAGGTTGTAGAGGATCTGCCGTAGGCGGCCCGCGTCCACCCGCACCTCGGCGTCGTCCTGGACCTCGGCGGCGAACGCGATGTCCCGGGCCGACGCTTCCCGGCGCGCGGCGGCCACGACCGGCTCGACCAGGCTCGCGAGCGAGATGGTGTCCGGCCGCAGCTCCACCCGTCCGGCCTCGACCTTCGAGAGGTCGAGGACCTCGTTGATGAGCTCGAGCAGGTGGCCGCCGGCGTCCTTGATGTTCCGGAAGTACCGGTGCTGCGCGGGGGTCAGCCGGTCGTTCAGCTGCTCGAGGAGCAGGTCCGAGAACCCTAGGATGGCGTTCATCGGCGTCCGGAGCTCATGGCTCATGCTCGCCAGGAACTCGGTCTTCGCGCGCGTCGCATCCTGTAGCCGGCGGTTCACCTCGGCCTGCTCCTCGTAGGAGCTCGTCCAGTCGATGAGGATCCCCACCTGCTGCGCCACCACGCGCGCCAGCTCCCGCTCCTCGTCCGGGAAGAGCGGGATCCGCCGCAGCCCGGCTAGGAAGACACCGGGGTCGGTCCCGCGGCGCGGGATCGGTGCGGCCACGACCGTACGCACCCCGGCCTCCCGGTAGCGCGACATCACGGTGGCATCGTCAAGGGCGAGGTCGGTGGCAAGGAGGGGCCGCCCCTCGGCCACCGCGCGGCCGGCGAGGCCGTTGCCGCTGAAGACGGGAGCGACCGTCACGGCGTCGGCGCCCATCACCACCTCCGAGCTGGCCTCGAGCGCCGCGATCGTCTCCGCCACGGGCGCGCTCGGAGACACCGCCGAAACACCTGCGAGGAACTCCCGGAGCGCCGGCTCCCGCCAGGCTCTCCGGAGGAAGGCCGGTGGCGAGAAGGCGACGGCGTAGGCCAGTGCCGAGGCGAGGGTCAGCAGACGGGTCCCCGCCTCGGGGACCGGGATCGCCAGGCGCACGCCCGCAAAGGCGATGGTCAGCCCGAGCAGGAACGACCCGACCGCGGCCGCCTCCAGCCTCCGGCGGGTAGCTCCGGCAGATCGCCCCGCCTCACGGACGAACACGACCGCGGCGTAGACCTGGATGGCCGCGAAGTACGCGACCACGGCGAGGGTGAAGGGCGCGGGCAGCGGGGTTCCCAAGACGAACACGCCGACGATCAGGACAGCGAGCAGGCCGAACGCTGCGACCATCACCCGGCTCGGGACCGCGGCGAGGTCGTCGAGCAGACGCAGCAGTAGGTACGGCAGGGCGAGGACGATCACCACCTGGACGTCCTGAACGGCTTCGGTCAGCGTGACGTCCAGCGCCGTCGCCACCGCGCTGGCCACCACGACGAGCGCGAGCGCGCCGAAGAAGAGGGCCGCGTCGATCGCCGGGCGCGTGCGGTTGCGCAACGCCTGGACGGTGGTCCCCGCGAAGACGAGCACGAACACGGCGTTCGTGAGGTGCCGGATCAGGTCGTCGGCGCTCACCAGACCGGAGCCGTCCCGATGCCGTACTGCTCCCGCGCGACCCGCTCGATCAGGCCCTGGTCCGCCAGATCGAGGAAGATGGCCGTGAGCTCCGAGTCCCACTGGGACCCCGCGCCCGCGCGCAGCCTCCGGACGGCCTCGTCCCGCTCCAGGGCTCGGCGGTACGGCCTGTCCGAGGTCATCGCGTCCCATGAGTCGGCGATCGCGGCGATCCGCGCGCCGAGCGGGACCTCGGTCCCGGCGAGATGGTCCGGATAGCCGCGGCCGTCCACCCGCTCGTGGTGATGGCGCACGATCGGCAGGAGCCGGGCGACGCTGCGCAGCGGCTCGGCGATGCGCGCGCCTTCGGGAGCATGGGATTCCATGATCTCCCGCTCCGCCTCGTTCAGGGGGCCCGGTTTTAGGAGGATCTCCGCCGGTATGACGACCTTGCCGAGGTCGTGCATGACGCCGCCCTTGTAGAGCACGTCGAGGTCGGCCTCGCCCAGGCCGTGGGCGCGTCCGATCTCCCGCGAGTAGAGCCCCACGCGCTCGGCGTGGTGGATCGTGTACCGGTCGCGCGCCTCGACGATCCGCGCGAGCGCCAGGATGATGCCCTCGGCCGCGTCGAGCTGCTTGTTCAGCTGGCGGTCGCGGAGCAGCGCCTTGGTCCGGACCAGGAGCTCCGCGCTGTCGAACGGCTTGGTGAGGAAGTCGTCGGCGCCCGCCTCGAGCCCCTGGAGCCGAGTCTCCCGGTCCTGGTACGCGGTGATGAGGACGACGGGGACCAGCCGCCGCACCGGATCCGCCTTAAGCCGCCGGCAGAGCGTGAGCCCGTCCATCCGCGGCATGTCGATGTCGAGAAGGACGAGGTCGGGCTCTTCGTGCTCCACCGCTTCCAGCGCTTCCACGCCGTCGGCGGCCTGGCGGACGTCGTAGCCGAGCCGGTCGAGATGCCCTTCGAGCAGGTCGCGGTTCGCCTCGATGTCGTCAACGACGAGCACGATCGGCTTCGTTGCCGGACCGAGGGCCGGTCCGTTCAAGGTGCGGCTCCGAGACGCCGGACGGCGTGGCGCAGCTCCGCCGGCGAGATCGGCTTCGTGAGGTATTCGTCGAAGCCGGCGGCGAGTCCTTCCTGGATCTGGTCGGCCATCGCCGACGAGCTGACGGCGACGATCGGCCCGCGGACATTCGCGGCGCGCAGCTCGCGCACCACGGCGAAGCCGTCCATGCCCGGGAGCTGGACGTCGAGGATCACGAGGTCGAAGCGCTCCCCGAGCGCCCGTTCGAGCCCGCTGCGGCCGTCCCGCTCGATGACGACGTCGTGACCGTCGGTCTCGAGTGCGGCGGTGAAGAGCTCGACGTTCATGACGTTGTCCTCAACGAGCAGCAGCCGCAGAGGGCACCTCCCGCCAGCCGCCCACCGCGCCCAGCTCGAGGCGCCGCGCTCGCAGGCTTTCGAGGCGCATGGGGCCGCCCCGTACCCAGCTCAAGTCAGATGTCTCCGGACCGACACTGCGGTCCGGGCGCGTTCGGGGTAATCCCTACGGACGTTAGGTGAGTGACCCCGAACTGTGTCTGACCGGTATCAGACGGGGCCGTGCAGGCGCTCCGCCCGGGCGGCTCGACCACAAGTAACGGTACAGGAGCACTATTCGAGCGTGGGTCGGCCGATGCCTCGGGACGAGCTGGCGCTCG
>MGON01000098.1:15689-25023 GCA_001795345.1 Chloroflexi bacterium RIFCSPLOWO2_02_FULL_71_16
GCCGGGGACCCGGCAGCGGTCGAGCGGGTGACCGCGCTGCTCATGGCCGCCGACGAGGGGGTCTTCTCGGTCGACTTGCGCGCGGGCGTGATCAGCGTGAGCCGCAGCCTGGAGATCGCGTACGGTCACCGGCCCGCTGAGCTGGGGACCTCGCTCGACGCGTGGCGTTCCCTGGTCCACCCCGACGACCTCCCCGGGCTGCTGGAGAGCCAGGAGCGGGCGCTGCGATCGGCCGCGGGGCTCTGGACGGAGCAGCTGCGGTTCCGCCGGTCCGACGGCACGTACGCGCTCATCCGCATCCGCGCCGCGATCGTGCGTGACGCATCCGGCACCGCTACGGGCCTGGTCGGCGCGGTCACCGACCTGAGCGATCGAGCCAGCGACGAAGCGGAGCTCCGCAGCCGCGCCGAGCAGCTTCTCGAGCGCTCTGCCGAGGCGCGAGACGAGGAGGCGCGGCGCCGGCTGATAGAGCGCGCGGTGGACGAGGTGGTCTGGGAATGGGACATCGCGCAGGCTACGGTCCGCTTCAGCTCGAACCTGGCCACGTTCCTCGGGTACCGGCCGGAGGAGGTCGATGGGACGTACCTGTGGTGGGAAGGCCGGATCCACCCGGACGACGCGGCCGGCATTCGCCACAGCCTGGCCATGCATCTCGTCGACGATCTCCCGGAGTGGGTCGCCACGTACCGGTTCCGGCGGGCCGACGGGAGCTACGTGTGGGTCCGCGACCGCGGCTACCTCGAGCGCGGCCGCGACAACGAGCCGGTGCGGATGATCGGCTCGATGAGGATCCTCGACGAGCGCGGCGATGACACGGTGACCGCCGAGCTCGGGCGGGTGCATCTCTCGCTACGCCAGACCGAGGTCCTCCTCCTCGTGCGCGGCGGGGCGAGCAACAAGGAGATCGCCTCGTCGCTCGGCATCGCGGAGCAATCCGTGAAGGAGCACGTCTCGCGGCTCCTGAAGAAGTTCAGGGCGCCGAACCGGGCCGCGCTCGTGGAGGCGGCATGGAGGACGGAGGTCGTGTCGGACCGGGACGCTCCGGCGGTCAGCGGATGAATTCGGTCTGTGCGACCCGCGCGCCGCTCGCGTACACCTCGCGGACGAGACGCGCGCCGAGCCGGTAGGCGAGCTCGCGTTCGTCATCGGTGTCGAGCACCGCGATGTCCGCACGCCGGCCCTCGACGAGAGCCCCGGTCCGCTTCCCGCGGCGAAGGGCGTGAGCGGCGTTGGCGGTCGCCGCGACGATCGCCTCGTGCGGCGTTAGGCCGCACAGCGAGACGGCGAGCGCGACGGCTACGGGCATCCCCTCGAGCGGCGAGGTGCCTGGGTTGTGATCCGTGCCGATCGCGACCGGCACCCGGTTCGCGACGAAGCGCCGCCCGTCGGCGGGCTCGTACCCGACGAAGAGCGGGCTGCCCGGCAGGAGCACGGCGACCGTGCGCGTGCGCTCCAGGGCGTGCAGGCCGTCGGCCGAGATACGCGAGACGTGGTCGGCCGAGCGGGCATCGAGCCGCGCCGCGAGCGCGGCGCCGCCGACGTCGTTCATCTGGTCCGCGTGGATCGTCACCGCGAGCCCGAGCGCGGCGGCCTCGCGCATCAGCGGCTCGACCTCGTCGGCCTCGAAGACGCCCTTCTCGACGAACGCGTCCACCGACTCCGCGAGATGCTCACGCGCGACGGTCGCCAGGATCGCGCGTGCGGAGCGCAGGAAGCCGGCGCGGTCGGCGGACGCGCGGAGGGGCAGCGCGTGCGCCGCGAGGAAGGTCGCCGATACGTCGACGAGGGCCTCGGCGCGCAGCCGCGCGATGAGCCGGAGATGGCGGAGCTCCTCCTCGGGCTCGAGCCCGTAGCCGCTCTTGATCTCGATCGTGGTCGTGCCGGAGGCGATCGCCCTGTCGAGCCGCGACCGCATGAGGCCCAGGAGCTCGTCGTCGCTCGCGGCCTTCGTCGAACGGACCGTGGCGTGGATGCCGCCGCCGCGGCCCAGGGTCGCGAGGTAGTCCGATCCGCTCCGGCGGGCCGCGAACTCGTCCCACCGCTCGCCCGCGTAGCAGAGGTGCGTGTGCGGGTCGACGAAGCCGGGCATGACGACGCGGCCGCCGGCGTCCTCGACGACGGCGCCTTTCACGAGGTCGAGCCGCTCCCACGCGGTGCCGGATCCCGTCTCCACGATCCGGCCCTTGAGGGCGGCCACCCAGCCGCCCGGCACCGCGCCGACGTCCGCGGCGGCATGCCCCACCCGCGGCCGCTCCTCCCCCACCGGCGCCAGCGTCAGGAGGCGCGCGCCGTGGATGACGAGGTCGGCTTCCCTGCCGTGCATTAGTCGATGAAGTGCGCTTCGATGACGCGGTCGCGCGCCAGCCCCTCGAGCCGAAGCGCATCCCTGGTCACCGCGAGCGCGGCGTCGAGGGGCATGAGCCCGACGAGCTCTCCGCGGAGGATCCGGGTGCCGGCGCCCACGGCCCGCGTCTCGACCTCGCGCCATACGCGCGCCAGGGACGTCACCGAGGTGTCGAGCAGGTTCATGGAGACCTGGGCCCGCGGCGGATCGGTGAGCGCGAAGCCGAGGGCCTGCACCGCGGGCAGGCCGCCGGAGCTCTCGCGGATCTCCTTGGCGATCCGCTTGGCGACGGCGACATCGGCCGTGTCGAGCTCGATGTTGAACGCGATCAGCGGCGGCCGGGCACCGGTGACCAGCGCCCCGGCGGTCGGGTGCGTCCGCGCCGGACCGGCGTCGGGGACGTGCGTCGTTCCGATGACGTCCGGCAGCCCCTCGAACTGGGGCCTGCGGATGTCGGGGAGCCGCACGCGCTCGGGGCGGGTCGCGGCCTTCGCGTAGAAGTAGACCGGGATCCCGTGGCGCTCCGCGACGGCGCGCCCGAAGCGATGCGCTAGCGCGACACAGTCCTCCATCGTCGTGCCGGCGAGCGGGACGAAGGGGACGACGTCCACGGCTCCCAGGCGCGGGTGCTCGCCCTGGTGCGCCCGCAGGTCGATCTCGCGGATCGCCGCGTCGACGAGCGCGTGCGCGGCGGCCTCGACCGGATCGGGCGGCCCAGCGAATGTGATCACGGATCTGTTGTGGTCGGCATCGCTCGTGCGGTCGAGCAGGCGGACGCCCTCCACCGCGCGGACCGCGGCCACGAGCCGGTCGACGACGTCGGGCCGGCGGCCCTCGCTGACGTTCGGGACGCATTCGATGAGGCCGGGCATCGCGCGGAAGGGTAAGACACGCAGCATTCGCTGCGGCTGTACATCGCGGCAGACGCTTCGCGTCAGCCGACGCTGTGAGCGCTAGTGAGTGGCGACGGCCTCGTGCGCGTGGGCTTCGGCGGCGCGGACGCGCTTGGTGAGCACGGGCAGGAGCTTCAGGGCGATCTGCGGATGGCTCTCGAGGATGCCGCGGAAGTGCCACCGCGTGATCTGGAGGCACGTCGTCGGCTCGACCGCGCGGACCGTGGCCGAGCGCGGGAACTCGTCGAGCAGCGCCATCTCGCCGAAGACGTCGCCCGCCCCGAGCTCGGCGATCTTCTCGGCGGCGCCGGCGTGGTCCTGGACGACCTCGACCTTGCCCGACCGGATGATGAACGCGCCGACGCCGGTGTCGCCCTGCCGGACGATCTCCTGGCCGCGCTCCCAGCCCTGCTCGACCGCCGCGTTCGCGATCTCGCGCAGGGTGTGGTCGTCTAGCTCGCTGAAGAGCCGGACCCTGCGCAGGAAAGGGACGTTCGCCTCAGTCATGTCGCGCGGCATGCTAGCGCGATCGGGCGGCAGGTAGCGGGTCCGATCAGACTCCGCCCGTGACCTTCCGCGTCGAAGTGGCGGCCGATATCGCCGCCTGCGTCGCGACCGTCCCCATTCAGGAGGAGACCTGGAGCGGAGACGTCATCGTCCCGCCGCAGCTGCTCCTGGCGATCGCCCACAATGCCGGGTTCGTCGCGCTGGGCTACGCCGAGGGCGATGACCGGCCCGCCGGATTCGTCGCCGGCTTCCTCGGCATCCACGATCACCACTTCCGCCATCACTCGCACATGCTGGCGGTGCGCCCGGAGTACCGGCACACCGGTCTCGCGGTGCGACTGAAGGAGGCGCAGCGCGATCACTGCCTCGACCAGGGCATCGAGACGATCGGCTGGACCATGGACCCGCTCGAGGCCCGGAACGCGCGCTTCAACTTCGCCAAGCTCGGCACCCTGACCCGGACCTACCACCGCGACTTCTACGGCGCCATGCCGGACAAGCTGAACGAGGGCCTGCCCTCGGATCGGATCTACATCGAGTGGCCGATCGCCACCGACCGGGCTGACGCGAGGCTCCGCGGCCGCGACGAGGTGCCGACGCTGGAAGGGGCCGAGCGCGAGGGCGTGCCGTACCTGCTCCGCGCCGACGCGGACCGGCCCATGCCCGGCGACCCAGCTGCCGGCGAGTCCCACCTGCTCCTTGGGATCCCATGCGACTTCCAGGACCTGAAGCGGCGGGACCGCTCGCTCGCGCTCGAGTGGCGTCTCGCGGTGCGCCGTGCCCTCGAGCCCGCCTTCGCCCGTGGCTACGCGGCGGTCGAGTTCCTCCGCGACGCTTCCGGCGAGCGGGGCGCGTACTTGCTCTTCCGGCAGCCCCCGCCGGGGCAGCGGGACGCACAGCCCGGGGGTGCGGGGGCGGAGCCCCTGCGAGAAGAAGGCGGATCGTCGATCCGAATGGGAGCGCAGCTCCCATGAGGATCGAGCGCGTCGAGCTGTTCCTCCTGCGGCTGCCGCTCCGCACGCCGTACGAGACGAGCGGCTCCGTCGAGACGCATCAGACCCGCGTCATCGCGCGGGTCGAGGCCGAGGGCGCAGTGGGCTGGGGCGAGAGCGTCGCGCCCGAGCTGCCGTGGTACTCGAGCGAGACGCCGGTGACCGTTTGGTACGCCCTCGAGGAGATCATGCTCCCGCGCCTCCTGGCGAGCGATCTCGCGCGTCCGGAGGACGTCGACGAGCGGCTCGCCTGGGTGCGCGGGCACCACATGGCCAAGGCCACCGTGGAGATGGCCGTGTGGGACTGCTTCGCCAACGCGGCCGGCGTGCCGCTGGCGAAGCTCCTCGGGGGCACGCGCGACCGGATCCTCTGCGGCGTGGCCATCGGGCTCCACCCGACGACGGAGGCGCTCCTCGAGCGGATCGAGCGGGAGCTGGCCGACGGCTATCTGCGCGTGAAGCTCAAGATCAAGCCGGGGATGGACACGGCCATCGCCGAGGCGGTCCGCCGGCGGTATCCGGACCTTCCGTTCATGCTCGACGCGAATTCCGCGTACGCGCTCGCGGACGCCGCGGTGTTCGAGCGCATCGACGCGACGCGGCCGACCATGATCGAGCAGCCCCTCGCGCACGACGACCTCGTCGATCACGCCGAGCTGCAGCGGCGCATCCGCACGCCGATCTGCCTCGACGAGTCCATCGAGAGCGCCGAGCACGCGCGCAAGGCGATCGCCATCGGCGCGACGAAGGTCGTGAACATCAAGGCCGGCCGTGTCGGAGGCCACAACGCGTCCAAGCGCGTGCACGACGTCTGCGCCGCGAGCGGCGTCCCGGTCTGGTGCGGCGGCATGCTCGAGATGGGGATCGGGCGCGCTCACAACGTCCACCTCGCGTCCCTGCCGAACTTCAGCCTGCCCGGCGACGTGGCGGCATCGAAGCGCTACTTCGACCGCGAGATCATCGGCGAGCCGTTCGTCGTCGAGCCGGACGGCACGATGCGCGTCCCCACCGGGCCCGGGATCGGAGTGACGGTGCTGGAGGACGAGATCAGGCGGCTGGCGCTCCGGACGTCGGAGCTCCGGCCCGGGGGTGCGCCCTAGCGGCGGACGGGAGCGGGCTCGGCCTTCGGCGCCGCTTCCGGCCAGACGACGACCTCGTCGATCACCGTCCCGAAGGCGTCCACCAGGCGCACGTAGTCGCCCTTCTTCCAGAGCAGCCGCGCCGCCCCGACCGGCCCCGCGACGTACACGTGCTTGCGTCCCGGGGCGAGGTCGTCAGCGAGCGGATGCATGGCGGCGCGGACCATCGACCCGGAGTGGATCCGGTAGCACTCGCCGGCCTTCGCGAAGTGGGGCGCTCCGAACGTGTACACCCACTCCCACTCGACCGGCTTCGCCACCTCGGCCTTCCAGAGCGCCCGCACGTGCTGGAGGCGCCAGTTGGCCAGGTCGCTGCTCTGCTCGACGCGCAGCTCGACCCACTCGGCGTTGGCGTCGTCGGGCGGCGTCTCCGGCGGGGCGGCCTTGATCGTGAGGATGCGAGCCTTTGCCGCTTCGGCCGGCCGAAAGTCCGCCATCGCGGGCGAGGCTAGCATCGGACGGCCATGTCCCGCCCCGTCATGACGGTGACCCTCACCGACCATGGACGCGCGCTGCTCGCAGAGGCGGCGGGAACGTTATGTTCCTTTCGATAGGAGCCGGATCCATCGTGGCATGAGATGACCGGATGCAGCAGGCCGAGACCACCAGGACAGCATCCAGCCATCTGAAGGGACCGGTGAGAGAGGAGGACCGACGTGACTAGGAGCGTCAGCGAGAGCGAGAACCCAGCGATCCCCTCCCCGACCCCCAAGCGGACTCGGCCCAGGACGAACAAGGACTGGTGGCCGGATCAGCTGGACCTCTCGATCCTCCACCAGCCCTCGCCCCTGTCCGATCCGATGGGCGATGGCTTCAACTACGCAGAAGAGTTCAAGAGCCTCGACCTCGAGGCGTTGAGGCGCGATCTCACCCGGGTGATGACGACGTCGCAGGACTGGTGGCCGGCCGACTACGGCCACTACGGGCCGCTCTTCATCCGGATGTCGTGGCATGCCGCAGGCACTTACCGCATCGCCGATGGCCGAGGCGGTGGCGGCAGCGGCATGCAGCGCTTCGCCCCCCTCAACAGCTGGCCCGACAACGCGAACCTCGACAAGGCGCGCCGGTTGCTCTGGCCGATCAAGCAGAAATACGGCCGGAAGATCTCCTGGGCCGATCTCCTGGTCTACGCCGGCAACGTTGCCATGGACTCGATGGGGTTCAAGACGTTCGGCTTCGGTTTCGGGCGGACCGACGTCTGGGAGCCCGACGAGATCTTCTGGGGGACCGAGGCCACCTGGCTTGGCGACGAGCGCCACGGCGGCGAAGGCGAGATCCAGGGGCCTTTCGGCGCCGATCACATGGGCCTGATCTACGTGAATCCGGAGGGGCCGGGGGGCAACCCGGACCCCCTCCTAGCGGCGAAGTTCATCCGCCGGACGTTCGCCCGAATGGCGATGAATGACGAGGAGACCGTCGCGCTCATCGTCGGCGGCCACACGTTCGGCAAGGCCCACGGCGCCGCACCCGCGCTTCAGCACGTCGGTCCCGAACCGGAGGGCGCGACCCTCGAGGAGCAGGGCCTCGGCTGGAGGAACACGTTCGGCAGCGGCAAGGGCGCCGAGACGATCACCAGCGGCCTGGAAGGCGCATGGACCGAAGAGCCGACGAAGTGGGACAACGGATTCCTGGACAACCTGTACAAGTACGACTGGGAGCTGACGACGAGCCCTGCCGGTGCGAAGCAGTGGACTCCCAAGAATGGCTCTGCCGCGGCCACCGTGCCGGATGCTCATGATCCGTCGAAGCGGCATGCGCCCATGATGCTGACGACGGACCTGGCGCTGAAGCTGGATCCGATCTACGGGCCGATCGCGCAGCGCTTCCACCAGGATCCGGATCGGCTGGTGGACGCGTTCGCCAAGGCTTGGTACAAGCTGTTGCACCGCGACATGGGTCCCGCCTCGCGCTACCTCGGCCCCTGGGTCCCGGAGCCGCAGCTGTGGCAGGACCCCGTCCCCCAGGTCGACCATGGACTGATCGGGCAGGAGGACATCGCTGCCCTCAAGGGCAAGATCCTGGCATCGGGACTGTCCATCTCGCGGCTGATCTACACCGCCTGGGCGTCGGCGGCCAGCTTCCGCGGCACCGACAAGCGTGGCGGGGCCAACGGGGCGCGCATCCGCCTTGCGCCGCAGAAGGACTGGGAAGTGAACGACCCGCCAGAGCTGGCCAAGGCGCTGCAGACCCTCGAGCAGATCCGGCGGGACTTCAACAGCTCACAGTCCGGCCGAAACCGAAAGAAGGTCTCGCTCGCCGACCTGATCGTCCTGGGCGGGTGCGCGGCCGTCGAGCGAGCGGCGAAGAACGCCGGGTACGACGTCACGGTCCCGTTCGCGCCGGGGCGCACGGACGCCACGCAGGAGCAGACCGACGTGGGGTCGTTCGCCGCGCTCGAGCCGACCTTCGACGGGTTCCGCAGCTATCTCCGAGACGGAGAGG
The DNA here is from genome assembly GCA_001795345.1 of Chloroflexi bacterium RIFCSPLOWO2_02_FULL_71_16. GTDB lineage: Bacteria > Chloroflexota > Limnocylindria > P2-11E > P2-11E > GWC2-70-10. The sequence goes on from MGON01000098.1 coordinate 24,007, forward strand.
TCTTGTCGCCGGAGGCCCTGCTGCTGGAGCGGGCCACCCTGTTGACGCTGACCGCTCCCCAGATGACGGTCCTGGTCGGCGGCATGCGGGCCCTGAACGCCAACTTCAGGCGATCCCGGCACGGCGTCTTCACCGACCGGCCCGAGACGCTGACCAACGACTTCTTCGTGAACCTGCTCGACATGCGCACGGAGTGGAAGGCATCGGCCTCGTCCCCGGACGTGTACGAAGGTCGCGATCGTGCGACGGGCAAGGTCAAGTGGACCGGCACCGCCGTCGACCTCGTCTTCGGTCACAACTCCCAGCTCCGAGCCCTCGCGGAGGTCTACGCATCTGACGACTCGAAGGAGAAGTTCGTGCGTGACTTCGTGGCCGCATGGGGCAAGGTGATGAACCTGGATCGCTTCGACGTGTCCTGATCCGCTCCATGGTCGGAACGCCCGCCTGACACGCCCCTAGTGAGGAGGCCCGCGATCCGGCCTCCTCACCACCGGCGCTTCTTGGCCCTAGTTCCGGATACGCGGTCGTGGGTCGCGGTCGCGGCCGATCTCAGGACGGTACGGACCTCAGCGGCACTCGCCGTTGCAGACATGCACGACTCCCGTCATCTCGGGATGCACGCCGCAGTGGTAAGCGAAGGTGCCCGCTCGGTCGAAGGTCACGGTCGCACTCTCTGCCGGGTTCACCGCGACATCGAACGTCCGCGTCGCCCCGTCGGACGTGACCGTGTGGAAGACCATGCCGCTGTTGGTGAACGTGACGCTCGTCCCTGACGCGACCCGGATCTCCTTCGGGTCGTAGCCCCACTGCGCCTCCGGCTTGGCCGGATCGTCGAAGATCCGCACCTTGTCCGTGAGCACGCCTGGGCTCCCGCCTCCTGCGCATGACGCACCGATCACCGCGACGAGCACGAGCAGGATCCGCATCTGGGGGCTGTACGAACCGAAGGTGAGGCCGGTTCACTCAGCGGTAGGCCGGACGCGCGCGAGCGGGCTCAGAGGGGACTCCCGACGCCCG
>MGON01000099.1:0-84 GCA_001795345.1 Chloroflexi bacterium RIFCSPLOWO2_02_FULL_71_16
GCGCAGCTGCCCAGCGGCGACCGAGCCGAGCTCGTGTACAACGAGCGGATCCTCGTCCGGGCACGCGGCCCCGTCGAGGACCGG
>MGON01000099.1:101-1548 GCA_001795345.1 Chloroflexi bacterium RIFCSPLOWO2_02_FULL_71_16
CCCGCTCCTCGTCCCGGACCTCCCGCTGTTCCTGTGGTGGACGGAGACGCCGGACGTCGACCGGCCATACGTCCGGGACCTGCTGGCGCTCGCTCAGCGCCTGATCGTCGACTCGGCGGACTTCGCGCGCCCCGAGAGGACGCTCCCGCGCCTCGCGACCGCGTGCGTCGTCGACCGAAGGTGCGCGCTCACCGACCTGAACTGGGCGCGCCTCACGACGTGGCGGGAGCTCCTGGTGCAGTTCTTCGACGTCCCCGCCTGGCGGCAGCTGCTCGAGGACATCGAGGGCGTGCGCGTCAGCTTCGCCGTCGACGCGGACGGCCGCGAGATCCATCCTTCACAGGCGCTCCTGCTCGTGGGGTGGCTCGCGTCGCGCCTGGGGTGGCGCGCCTCCGACCGCATCTCTCCGTCCGAGGCTGGCGGGCACCTGTTCGACCTGGCCCGTGCCGACGGGAGCCGGATCCCCATCCGGCTCCGCCCGCGGTTCGAGCGCGGACTCTCGGAGGGCGACGTGTCCGGCATCCGCATCGACGCCCGCCGGGACGGCCGCCACACGCAGTTCCGGATCCACCGGGACGGCGGCCGCTGGTGCGCGGCGGCGACGGTCAGCGTGGACGACGAGATCGTCTCGGAACGGATCGTGCCGCTACCGGCGACCGACGTGGTGGAGCTGCTCAGCGAAGAGCTGACCATCCTCGCGAGCGACCGGGTCTTCGAGGAGGCCCTGGCGCTCCTGGTGACGCTCGCATGACGGCACGCGGGACCGCGCCGGAGCGTCGCGACGGCCGCGTCCTGGGAGGCCGCTACCGGCTCGTCTCGCGGGTCGACGAAGGCGGGGCCGGTGAGGTGTGGCGAGGCCGCGACGAGCGGCTGGACCGCGACGTCGCGGTGAAGCTCCTCGGCGACGGCGCGGACGCCGCCTTCCGCGAGCGCTTCACGGACGAGGCGCGCCGTGCCGCGACCGTGGCGCATCCGAACGTCGTCACCGTGTTCGACCAGGGACAGGACGGCCCGGATGCCTACATGGTCATGGAGTACGTCCGCGGCCGGACGCTCCGAGAGGTCACGGCGGACCGCGGCCCGCTCACGCTCCAGGAGGCCACGCGCATCGTCGCGCAGGTCGCGGACGCGCTCGACGCGGCGCACGGGGCCGGCGTCCTCCACTGCGACGTGAAGCCGGCGAACGTGATCCTCGATGACCGCGGCGTCGCGAAGCTGACCGACTTCGGCGTGGCGCGCGCGGCGCGCGGCCCTGCCGAGCAGGAGCTCCTCGGGACGCCGCGCTACATCGCGCCGGAGCGGATCGAGGGCAAGGCGCCGACGCCGGCGAGCGACGTGTATGGCCTCGGCCTCGTCGCGTACGAGCTGATCGCCGGGCGGCCGGCCCTGGAGGGCCTCGACACCGACGACCTCCTGCGGGAGCGGCTGGAAGGGCCGGCGCCCTCGC
>MGON01000099.1:1578-2198 GCA_001795345.1 Chloroflexi bacterium RIFCSPLOWO2_02_FULL_71_16
GCGTCGACGTGGTCGTCGCGAAGGCGCTCGCCCGCGACCCGGGCCGCCGCTACCAGAGCGCGGGCGAGTTCGCCCGCGACCTGCTCTCGGCTGCGCGGGGCGAGCACACGCAGACCATGCCGGTCGTGCCGCCGGCTCCGCGCCAGCTGCGGCGCGACGGTGGCATCCGCCTGCCGCCCCTCGACACGGCGGCCGCGCTGCTGGCGGTCACGCTCGTGGTCCTCGCGGTCGTGCTGCTGTTCATGAACTTCCCGAACGTCTCGGGGACGCCGCCCGGCGCGAGCCCGACCGCCGGAGCCACGGCGGCCGCCCGCGTGACGCCGAACGTCGTAGGCAAGCAGCTGCGGGAAGGCATCGACGAGCTGAAGCGCGCCGGCTACACGACCAGGATCTCGTATGCCCCCGACCCTGAGAACCGCGGACGCCCATGCACGATCACGAGGCAGCAGCCGGCGGAAGGCCAGCCGGTGCCCTCGAGCCGCACGGCGAGCGTGCAGTACGTGAGCGGGCAGGGCTGCACGGCCGGGCTGTGACCGACGTCGCCGCGATCAGCGATCGCGGCCGTGTGCGCGAGGACAACCAGGACCGCTGCGTCACGCGCCGCGCCCGAGGCGTGACGC
>MGON01000099.1:2256-2795 GCA_001795345.1 Chloroflexi bacterium RIFCSPLOWO2_02_FULL_71_16
CAGCAGCGCCGCGGTCGAGGCGCTCGCGGGGACGTTCGACTTCCGGGCCGCGGATGTCGCCGCCGCACTGGCCGCGGCCCTCCGCGCCGCGAACGACGCGGTCCTGCGCGCCGCCGAGGAGCGGAGCCGGCCCGGCGCGGCGTCGACGGTCGTGGCGGCCGCGGTGCGGCGCCGCCACGCCGCCGTCGCGAACCTAGGCGATTCGCGCGCCTACCTCGTGCGGGACGGCGCGGCCCGCCAGATCACCGCCGACCACGCCGGCCTCACGCCGAGCTCCATCACGCGCTTCCTCGGAGATCCCCGCGGCATCGCGCCGGACGTCTTCGTCGAGGTGCTCCGCCGCCGCGACAGGCTGGTCCTGTGCTCCGACGGCCTCACGCGGCACGTGAGCGCCGAGGAGATCGCCGCGGCGACGGCGCGCGTCAGGCCGGACCGCGCGGCGCGAGCCCTCGTCGACCTCGCGAACGAGCGCGGCGGCGAGGACAACGTGACGGTCGCGGTGTACGCGCCGACGTGGCGGATGCTGGCACCGCGCCTGG
>MGON01000099.1:2802-3695 GCA_001795345.1 Chloroflexi bacterium RIFCSPLOWO2_02_FULL_71_16
GCTGCTTCTGGCGCTGGTGCTCGCCCTGGTGATCATGGCGGCCGCCGCGGTCCTGTTCGCGATACCCGCGCTTTAGGACGTCCTCCGAGGCACGAGGCGGTCGGCCCACGCCCGGATCCGCTGGCGCTGGCCGTCCCGGAAGAGGACCGCCATCGCCGCGAGCGCGATGAGGGCGACACCGAGCGCCACGGCCAACCGGCCGGCGGCGGCGGCGAGCGGTATTTCGCCGCCGCGAAGCGCGCTGTCGCAGCGGAACGCGGGATAGAACTGGCAGTCGTACTGCCACGTGGGCAGCACGTAGAACACCGCGGCCTGATCGCCCGCGACGGGCTGGCCGGAGACGAACGGGTAGAAGAAGACGAATGCCGCGGCGGCGAGCGCGAGGTATGCCGGGACGAGGACGCGGCGGCGCCCCTCCCACAGGGCCACGAGCGCCGCCGTCAGGAGCAGCAGGTAGAAGGGCAGCGCGGTGAAGAAGTGGTAGAAGAACAGCACCCGTGAGATCGGGATCCACGCGACGTACTGCGTGAGCAGCACGAAGAGCAGGAACGCGAGCACGATGGAGCGCGCGCGCCACGCCGCCACGGTGGCCCAGACCACCGCAGCGAGCCCACCCCAGTAGAGGACGATGTTCCCGGCGTCGTAGATGACCGCCGTCGCGCCCTGTCCCGGCGAGCCGAGGTACCAGTACACCGGCTTGAGTACGAGCGGCCAGCTCCACCACGGCGACCCGGCCGGGTGCGGCGCGGTGAGCCCCGAGTGGTACCAGTACATCTGCTGGGTCAGCGCGACCATGTCCCAGCCGAAGGGGATGGTCGACCCGCCGAACCACCGCACGTAGCTCGCGAGATACACCGCGGCCGGCAGCACGGCGAAGCAGCCGAGGAGGATGA
>MGON01000099.1:3737-5655 GCA_001795345.1 Chloroflexi bacterium RIFCSPLOWO2_02_FULL_71_16
CCGTCAGGAGCGCGAGACCGGCGAGCGCGTACGCGGCGACCCACTTGGACGCGAGCGCGAGCCCGAAGCAGAGCCCGGCGAGCACCAGATCGAGGAGGGCCGACCGCCTCGGCCGGTGGGCCGCGACGACGAAGTACCAGCCCATGACGATGAACGTCCCGACGTAGATGTCGTTCATGCCGATGCGCGCCTGCGCGAACATCGATCCGTCGAGCAGCACGACGGCGCCCGCGATGAGCGGCGCGAGCCGGGAGGCGAAGAGGCGCCGGGCGAGCAGGACGATGAAGAAGGCGAGCAGGGCGCCGAAGGCGACGCCGGGGATCCGCCACGCGAGCGCGTGGCGACCGGTCGCGATGCGCTCGGTCGAGCCTTCGCCGGCCACGAGGAGGGCGTCGCCCGTCCCGTCTACGCCGAGCATCGTGCCGGTCGCCGGGATCGCGGCGAACGGCGACATGCCGTGCGGCTCGACCACGACGACGCGCCCATCCACCAGCGCGTAGAGGAACTGCGATCGCGGCACCAGAGCGAGAGCGCGGACGGACCCCTCGATGTCACCGGTCCGGGCGTTCGAGAGCGGGACGGATCCGCCGAAGGAGCCGCCGCGCTGCTCGCCGTCCTCGGTCCGCGGCTGCTCGTACCAGACGAGCGCCGCGGCGTCGCGCTCCGCGCCGATGATGCGCCCGGGTCCGCGCGCGTACGCGAGCGCGGTCACCGGTGCCCCGCCCGCCATGGGCGAGCCCACCTCCTTGCCGGAGGCCGTGTCCACGACGTGGATGGCGCCGCTCGGATCGGCAACGAACACCTCGCTCGAGTCCGGTCTCGCGGTGAGCGCGACGACGGGGATGTTCAGGATCACTGGCTCGGCGGCGAGGGACATCTCCTGGATCCGCAGGCTCCGCGCGGTCCCGATGACCGCACGGCCGTCGCTGACCGCGAAGGACGTCGGCGGGTCCTCGCCGATCTCCACGCGCGGTCCGTCGTCAAGACCGTCGGATGGGAACACGGTCACGGAGCGGTCGGTCAGCGCGAAGAGGCTACCGTCGTCGAAGGAGAGCGCGCGGACAGGGCCATCGACGCGCTTCCCGGCCAGATCGCCCGTGGGATCTCGCGTGACTCGAGGCGGATCGAAGGGAAGCGCACCGCGTCCGAGGGAGTACACGCGATACGACCCAGCGACCCACTTCACGACCACGCGACCGTCCGCGTATCCCTCAGCGCGGATGCCGTCGTTCGATATCGCGAATGCTGAGAGCTGGGTCGGGGGGCGAGCCGGCACGCCGCCGGGCTGCTCCGACACGTCATCCATCGCCGCGGCCGGCTCGGTCGCCTCGACCCGGTCGCCGCCGAACGCGAGGATGCCCAGGGCCATGATCTCCTTCGCCAGGTGCGGGTGCGTCCACTCGTAGGGATCGCGCTGCGCCAGGAGCTCGAACGCCGTGCGCGCGTGGTAGACCTCGTCGAAGTACATGTCGCGCGGGTGATCGAGCCGGTAGCCGCGCGTCGCGATCACCGCGAGGGCGACGAGCAGGGCCAGCGCGACGTCGCGGCGCGTCGGCGCCCGACCTATCCCGAGCCCCGCCGGCAGCCGCCACCGCGCCGCGGGACGCGCCGCCTCCGTCGCCGCAGCCTCCGCCTCCGGCTCCGCCCGCAGGACCGCCTCGCCGCGGGCCAGCCGCCAGGCGATGAGCCCCGCCGCGGCCAGCATCACGAGGGCGAGCGCGATCTGGCCGCTACGGCCGAAGACGGTGGCCTCGAGGAGCGGCGCCACGGTGACCCCGTTCTGCGGATAGCGCGTGAAGGCGTAGTAGAGAGAGACGAAGAACGCCGCCGAGAGCGCGACGTACGGCCAGAGGATGCGCGGCCGCAGCGCGGCGAACGGCAGCAGGAGCGCGAGCGCCGGGAAGAGATACCGCTCGTG
>MGON01000099.1:5717-7070 GCA_001795345.1 Chloroflexi bacterium RIFCSPLOWO2_02_FULL_71_16
GCAGGAAGTAGAAGGCCATCGCCGCGAGCGCGCCAGCCGCCAGGAGCGCGGCCACGTCGCGCCGGCGCCACAGCAGCGCGACCGAGCCCAGGACGCCGGCGACCAGGAGCGCGCCGCCGATCACCACGTAGCGGTCGTCGGGCTTCCAGAAGTCGCCGACGATGGCCCAGACGTTGAACGCGTACAGCGACGTGTACGGGTAGGTGTCGGCCGCTTCCCGCACCAGCTCGACGTAGGCGCCCGGCGTCATCTTGAACGGGATGGCGAGCGCTATCGCCGTGCCGAGCCCGGAGCCGACGACGAGCGCGAGCGGTCGCCAACGCCGGGTGCGGACGAGCTCGATCGCGGCGGCGCCGGCGACGACGACGGCCACCACGCCGAACTGCGGCTTCACCATCCCCGCGACGCCGGCGAGCGCGCCGGCGAGGGCCCAGCGGCCGTGGCCCGCGGCGACGAGCGCGGCCATGAACGGCAGGGTCCCCCAGGCGTCGACCTGGCCCCAGTACGGGCCGGCGAAGATCACGCCCGGCTGGAGCATCCACGCTCCGCCCGCGGCAGCCGCGGTGTAGAGGCCGGCGCGCGGGCGGACCAGGCGCGCGATGCCGAGCGCGAGCGCGATGTCCGCGGGCACGGAGAGGGCCTTCACCACGAGACGCAGCGCCTCGCCGTCGAAGAGCGCTCCGACGGCCCAGAGGACGTAGAGGAAGCCCGGCGGGTAGTCGCTGAAGTAGCCCGGGGCGTAGAAGGCGCCCGGGCCGCCGTCGGCCATGCGCTCGGCCCAGGCCATGAAGGTGCCGACGTCGCTCGGGAAGCCCTGACCGCGGAAGACGAGGAGCCGCAGCACGAGGCCCAGCGCGATCGCGCCCCACAGGATCAGGCTGGCCTCGCGGCGCGCGAGCCGGTCGGCGCTCACCGCGCGTAGCCGAAGCGGTGGATCTCGATCAGGAAGTACACGTTGATCAGGACCGAGACGACCAGCGCCGCCCGGAAGAGCGGCGTGCCGCGCGGGAGCCACGCGCTACCCGTCCAGCCTCCGCCGATCGTCGCCAGCGCGACCAGGAAGGGAAGGATGTCGAGGCTGCGGCGGTAGCCGTACTGCTCGAACCCGATCCCGCCATAGACGATGTCCGGCAGGAGCGGCAGGCACGCGAGCGCGAGGGGCGCCGTCGCCCAGAGGGTGCGGCCGTTCGTGGCGGCGCGCGCGATCCAAAGGAGCGGCGGCGCGGTGACGAGCACGCTCATGCCGATCGATCGCGCCCGCAGGAAGAACGGATCGCTTTCCACCAGGCCGGGCGGCTCGAAGAAGAGCGCGTAGAGGTGGCGCGGCACGTAGCGCACGTCGAAGAGACCGTG
>MGON01000099.1:7108-7470 GCA_001795345.1 Chloroflexi bacterium RIFCSPLOWO2_02_FULL_71_16
CGGCGTCGCCGATCGTTCCCCAGCGCGCCAGGTTGTAGGCCCCCTGGACCGCGAGGAACGGCGCGAGGCCGAGGGCCACCGGCGGCAGCGCGCGGATCGCCGCCCGGATGTCGCCGCGCGACGCGAGCAGGAGCAGTCCGGGGAGCGCGAGGGCCATCGGCAGCCGCGAGAGGATGGCGGCACCGAGGAGCGCGCCCAGGATGATCCAGGGGCCGCGGGCCGCCGCGCACCAGAACGCCAGCGACAGGAAGAACGTCCCGATCGCGCCGGCCGCGAACCACGAGCGCCCGTCCACGGCGGTGATCCAGAGGCCCGTGCCGAATATCGAGAAGATCGACGTGCCGAGGGCGAGCCCGGCCGGG
>MGON01000099.1:7485-7687 GCA_001795345.1 Chloroflexi bacterium RIFCSPLOWO2_02_FULL_71_16
TGCCCCAGATACAGGGGTGCAGCGACCAGGCCGCCGGCCGCGGCCGAGAGCAGCGTCTGGAGCGTCGCCGGAGGACCGAAGGGCAGGAGCGGGATGATCAGGATGGCGGGCAGCGGCGGCACGGCGCTGTACTGGTGGCCCCCCGTCCCTGTCGCGAGCTCGTTCAGGTGGGGCGGCGCGCCGTCCAGCCAGAGATGACCCT
>MGON01000099.1:7699-8696 GCA_001795345.1 Chloroflexi bacterium RIFCSPLOWO2_02_FULL_71_16
CGGCGAGCCGGCCGAAGTAGTCGAAGACGGTGGTCTCGCCGAACGTGGTCACCAGGTATGCGACGAGTCCGACCGCGGCGAGCGCGGCGGCGACCTGCCGGTCCTTCACGTGACAATGATGACCGGTGACCCTCTCACTGATCCTGCCTTCCTACGAGGAGGCGGCCCGCCTCCCTGGGACCCTCCTCCGCTGCTCCGGGTCCTTCCGCGAGCGCGGCCTGGAGGCCGAGATCATCGTGGTCGACGACGGCTCGACCGACGGGACCGCCGCCGCCTTCGAGGGGTGGGCGCGCGGAGCCGAGGCGCCGGGCGTCACCTTCCACTACGTGCGGATCGAGCATCGCGGCAAGGGAGCCGCGGTACGGACCGGCGTGCTCCGCGCCACGGGGGATCCGATCGTCGTCCTGGATGCGGATCTCACGATCCCCGTCGAGACCGTGGATGCCTTCCGCGAGGCCATCGCGGGCGGCGCCGACATCGCGGTCGCGTCTCGGTACGTGGCGGGGTCGCGGGTGGACCGGCCGTGGTGGCGGCATCTGCTGGGCGACGCCTTCCACCTGTTCGTGCGGGTCGTTCTTCCGACGGGCGTGGAGGACACCCAGTGCGGCGGGAAGGCCTACCGGACCGAGGTCGCGCGCGCGCTCTTCTCCCGCCAGCGCCTCGACGGCTTCGCCTTCGACGCGGAGGTGCTCTTCCTGGCGCACCGCGCCGGCTACCGCGTCGCCGAGGTCCCCGTCACGCTCGCGCAGGGCGGGCCGACGAGCATCGACTTCCTCCGCGACGGGTCCCGCATGCTCGTCGACACGGTCCGCATCCGGCTGTTCGCCGCGCTGGGCCGCTACGGCCGATAACGGTCACTGCCAGTAGCCGAAGCGGAGGATCGCGATCGCGGCCGCGACGTTCACCGCGACCGAGAGCGTGACGGCCACGAGGAACAGGATCGACGGGCGCCGCCGCCAGACCCCCGCGACGCGCGCGTCGCCGGCGCAGGCCAGGG
>MGON01000099.1:8716-10900 GCA_001795345.1 Chloroflexi bacterium RIFCSPLOWO2_02_FULL_71_16
GCCAGCAGCGCCGCCAGCGCCGTCGCCGCCGCGGCCGCGTCGCGGCGGATGCCCCGCAGCCCGGCGAAGACCCAGAGGAATGCCGGCGTGATGAAGAAGAGGCCCATGCCGATGAATCGCGGACGCAGGAACCAGGGCGTGCCCTCCACGACGTCGGGCGGCTCGAAGAAGATCGCCTGCACGTGGCGGACGAGGTAGATCGGCGAAAGGAGACCCTCCGAGAAGAAGACGTCGCCCCGCGCCAGGCGCGCGTAGCCCGTGTCGGTCAGCGAGCCCCAGCGGAGCAGGTCGTATCCGAGGTACGCGAGGGCGAACGGGACGCCGCTCAGGACGACCCGCGCGAGGGTCGGCCAGTACGGCGCGCCGGATCTCTGGGCCGCGAGGAGTGCGAGCGCCGGCGTCGCCGCGGCGACGGGCAGGCGCGCGAGCGCCGCCAGTCCGATCGCGGCGCCCACGGCCCACGCCGGACCGCCGCGTGCGGCCACGGCGAACGCGACGGAGGTGAACAGCATCGCCGCCGAGTGCGCCGCGTACCAGGAGCGCCCGTCGACGCTCGTGAAGAGGAGCGTCGTCCCGAGGGCCGAGAGCACGATCCCCGCGAGCGCCACCCAGCGCGGCGCGCCGAACGCGCGAAGTCCCAGGTAGAGCGGGCCTGCCGACGCGCCACCCGCGATCTGCGCCGCGAGCCCCTGGGCGATCGCGGTCGAGCCGGTCGCGAGGAACGGCAGGCTGAGCACCGCCGGAAGCGGCGGATAGACGACGCACCACCGCTCCGGTCCGGCGGCGACGGCCCCGGACGGGCCGCACGCCACTAGCTCGTTCAGCCACGGCTCACGGACCGTCAGCCACCAGCGGCCCTCGAGGAACGCCGCCGCGAGACGTCCGTAGTAGTCGTACGCCGTCTCCTCGCCCCAGCCGAACGCCACGTAGACGACGGCCGCGACGACGGCGCAGGCGACGGCGATCCGCCCGTCCGTGATCCGCATGCGCGAACGCTAGCGGATCGTCAGCGCGCCGAGGCCGGTACGCTCGCCTTTGGTGGAGCGCCTCGGGGGCCTCACGTTCTTCTTCCCGGTCTACGACGAGGAGGCGAGCGTCGAGGCGGTCGTGCGCGAGGGCCTGGCCAAGCTCCCCCGTTTCTGCGACGAGCTCGAGGTCGTCGTCGTGGACGACGGCAGCCGCGACCGGACCGGCGAGATCGCGGACCGGCTGGCCCGTGAGGACCCGCGCGTCCGCGTGATCCATCACCGCCCGAACCGCGGCTACGGCGGCGCCATCCGATCGGGCCTGGAGGCCGCGCGCCTGCCCTACGTCTTCTTCACGGACGGCGATCTTCAGTTCGACCTCGACGATCTCGAGCGGCTCATGCCGCTCATCGGCGAGGCCGACGTCGTGGTCGGCTACCGCGAGCGGCGCGCCGACCCGCCGAAGCGCCTCTTCATCGCCTGGGTCTACAACACGCTCATCCGCGTCCTCTTCGTCGCGCCGTTCCGCGACGTCGACTGCGCCTTCAAGCTCTTCCGCCGCTCGGTCTTCGAGCGCGTGCCGCTCCAGCGGGTGCGGTCGAACGGGGCGTTCTTCTCGCCGGAGCTGCTCCTGGTGCTGCGCGCCGCGCGAGTGCGGATAGCGCAGGTGGGCGTCCGCCATTTCCCGCGCCGCACCGGAGAGGAGAAGGGGGCGACGCTCCGGGTCGTCCTCCGCGCGATACGCGACCTGCTGCGGCTACGCCTTCGGCTATGGCTGGCGCGGCGGTAGCGCGCCGCCCTCGATGACCAGGAGCGCACCCGTGCCGAGGCCGACCGATGCCGGCGGAGCGGCGATCTCGTTGCTGACGCCGCGAGACGATCCCAGGCGGAGCGTCTCGCCCGTGAGCGGGTAGCGCAGGCCGCTCGTCCGCACCTCCAGCGCGTCCCCGCCGATCGCGAGAAGGGTCACCACCTCGCCCTCGGACCCGGTGAGCTGGAGGCGCTCCCCTCCCCGGGCCAGGCGCATGCTCATGGCGCCGCGCACCAGGCGGATGCGCGCGTCCGCGCGGCCCGCGAGGAGGAGCGTGTTGGCGATGGCGTGATCGATGCGCGGCCCGCCGAGCGCGCCGACGATCACGACCTCGTCGGCGCCGAGGGCGACCGCGCGGTCGACCGCGATCTCCGTGTCGGTCTTGTCCTTCTCCCGGGGATGCAGCTC
>MGON01000099.1:10954-15305 GCA_001795345.1 Chloroflexi bacterium RIFCSPLOWO2_02_FULL_71_16
GCCCGGGTCGACCTCGCCGTGGGCTACGACGACCGCTTTCACGCAAGCAACGCTAGCGGGCTCCCCGATGGCGGCGCGCCGCGGTACCCGACGCGGCTCGCGGCGCGCCTCCCTTGGTAGTTACCGGCGTTCCAGTCGCCAGATGTCCTCGTGGCGCTCGCGCTTGCGGATGAGCCGCGCCCGGGTCCCGTCGATGAGCGCGACCGCCGGCCCGCGGCGCGCCGTGGGCAGCGCGACCGACCGGATGAGCAGGTCGCCGCTCTCGCAGTACTTCCCCGCGAGGGCGACCTCCTCCTGCGCCGCGGAGGCGGCGCGGTCGGCGATCACGGCCGTGTAGGCCGCCCCGTAGAGAGCAGGACGGATGTTGTCGCCCATCCCGCCGTCGACGGAGACGAACGTGCGCACGCCCGGAACGCGCTTGGTGCCGACCACGCGGTAGAGGGCGACGCCCGCGCGCCCCACGAGCGATCGCCCGGGCTCGAGGTAGATCGTCGCACGCAGGTCCGCGGCCTCCCGGATCGGGCCGCCGACCGCCGCGGCGTAGTCGGCGAGCGCGAGGACGTGGTCCTCGGGCCGGAGCGGCACCTTCAGCCCGCCACCGACCGCGATCTCCCGGATCCGCGCGCCGGTCGCCCTCTTGGCCTCCCGCGCGAATCCCACGAGGGCTTGCGAGAGCTCGCGGTAGCGCTCGGGCTCGTGCAGCTCCGTACCCAGGTGCGCGTGGATTCCCACGAGGCGCAGCCCCGCGACCGAGGCGATGGCGCGCACCTGCGCGAGCGCGTCGCCGGTCGCGATCGGCGCGCCGAACTTGCTGTCGAGCGCTCCCGTCCGGAGGTGCGGGTGCGTGTCGGCCGTGATGCCGGGCGACACCCGGAGCCACACCGGCTGCGGCTCTCTGCGGCGCCGCACCAGCCGCGCGAGCGCCTCCACCTCGTCGGCGCCGTCGATGACGATGCGGCCGACCCCGGCGCGAAGCGCCGCGCGGAGCTCCTCGTCGGTCTTCGCGTTCCCGTGGAGCTGCACCCGCGCGGCGTCGAAGCCGGCCCGGCGCGCCGCCAGGACCTCGCCGATGGATGAGGCACTCGCGTCGGACCCCGCGGCGGCGAGCAGCGCGGCGACGCCGAGCAGCGGGCAGGCCTTCACCGCGTAGGACACGCGTACGGGCCGGAAGGGTCGGAAGGCGCGCAGGTGGTCGCGGTAGGCGGCGCGGATCGTCTCGGCGTCATAGACGTACAGCGGAGTGCCGTGGCGCTCCGCGAGGCGAACGAGGTCCACGCGGCCGACGCGAAGATGTCCCCCGGGACCGATGGCCGTGCCGAGCGGCCAGACCTCGGGCGCGAGCGAAGCTCTTATGCGGATCGCTGCGGGGGCGGCGGGTCGTCTGATAAGCGCGGGTCGTCGGAGTGTCGCGAGCGGGGCTCGTCGGACAGGCTGTTGATGAACTCGCGGAAGACGGAGAGCTCGTGCTCTTCCTTCTCCTGCCCCTCCGCGGCGATCGACGAGCGGTCGAACACGTCGCCGGAGACGAGGATGCGCGCGTCGACGCGCACCGCGAGCGCGATCGCGTCCGACGCGCGCGAGTCCACCTCGATCTCACGGTCGCCATGCTGCAGGAACACGCTTCCGTGGAACACGCCGCTGCCGTTGCCGTCGTCGACCAGGTCCTTCACCACGACCCGGGTGATCTCCGCCCCCACCTTGCCGAGCATCTCGACGATGAGATCGTGCGTGAGCGGACGCTCGCTGCGGATCCCGGCGATGCGCTGGGCGATGCTGAACGCCTGATCCGCGCCGATCCAGATGGGCAGGAGGCGCTCCGCGTCACGTGCCTGCAGCAGGACGACGTGCTGGCCGGTCAGGACGTGGACCCGGACGGACTCGACGACGCACGGGACGTACATCGGGGATCGATCGTAGCACCGGGCCCTCGCCGATCGGCCCGCTCGTCACGCCTGCTCGTGCGCTCGAGTCGCGCGGATCAGCGCCTCCGCGCTCCGAGCACGCGCACCATGACGATCCCGGAGACGAAGCCGGTCACGTGCGCCGCATAGGCGACGCGGGCCGTGGCCTCGTGCGCCTCGAGACGCATCAGCGACGCGCCGGAGAGGATCTGCACGACGAGCCAGAGCCCGATGACGAGCACGGCGGGCAGCGTGACGACGGTGATGAAGATCCCGAGGAAGACGAGCGTGCGCACGCGCGCCCCCGGCGAGAGCACGAGGTAGGCCCCGAGGACGGCCGCGATCGCGCCGGACGCGCCCACGAGCGCGCCGGGCGCGACGAGCGCCTGTCCGATCGCGGCGACCGCGCCCGAGGCGAGGTACAGGACGAGGAAGCGGCCGGACCCGAGACGATCCTCGACGTTGTCGCCGAAGATCCAGAGGTAGAGCGCGTTCCCGAGCACGTGCAGCCAGCCGCCGTGCAGGAACTGATGCGTCACCAGGGTCGCGAGCGCCGCGAGGTCCGGGCGGCCCGACCGGAGGCCCGAGATGAGCTCCTCCCAGTCGAAGGACCACCGTTCGTAGAAAGCCGCGAGCTCGGCGGGCCGGTCGACCAGGGTCAGCGTGTAGATCCATACGAGCGCGATCCCGAGGAGCACGAGCCGCGTCGCGATGGCGGGCCGGCGGGTCCGCTCGAGGTCGTGAAGAGGGATCACCGGGCGACGCTCGTGGCCACCACTTTCGAGCCGTGGATGGTGTACGCGATCTGCTGGCCCTCGGAGACGAAGAAGGCCGACGGCTCGGGCAGCCGCGCCGGGAGCGCGTAGCGGGCGATCTCCCGTCCATCCCTGGCCACCTGAACGACCTGGCGCGCGGTCCCGTCGAGGAGCCAGATCCAACGCTGCGCGTCGATGGCCTGGATCGCGGTCGCCTTCGGCGCGGCCTCGACCCAGCGCGGCGCGAACGGGAGCCGCGTAAGGACCGGATCGATGCCCTGCCGGCGGTAGCGCTGCACGGTCCCGTCCGCGACCAGGATCCAGATGTCCCCGTCCACGGCGACGGCGCGCGGAGATCCCGCCGGGAGGGGCTCCGGCAGGAACGCGACCGGTCCCTGCAGCTCGTCCTGGAAGTCGGGCTCGTACCGCCACAGCTGGCCGCTGGGTCCATCGAGGATGTAGATGTTCCCCACGAACGTCGCGAGGTCGGTGACGCCCTTCCAGGTCTCGGTGCCCGGCAGGTCGATGCGGTCGAGGGCGTTGCCCTCCGCGCGCCAGACGACGCGCCCGTCGTCGACCGTCAGGAGCGCCTCCTCCTGGGCGACGACCGTGAGCGGCGTCCCGACCTGGTCGCGTCCGCGCTCCAGCACGACCCGCGCCGTCACCGGCTCGCCGAAGATGCGCCACAGCTTCCCGGACCCCGGGTCGGCCGCGTAGAGCCCGTTCGGGGTCTGCGTAAGCCGCACCGGCGCCGCGCCGGGGTCGACCGCGGCGAGATCGAAGATCACGCTGTTCAACCGGTCCTCCAGGGACCGGATCTCCCGGCGGAGCTCCTCCACCCGCACCTCATCCGCAGCGGGGGACCCCGCGGCGTCCTCGAGACGCTTCGACGCGGCCTCGAGACGCTCCCATGCGCGCTCCGTGTCCTCGCGATCCGCGAACGAGCGCGACGACGCGATGTCGGTCTCCACGGAGACGACGGCGATCCGGAACTCGTTGACGACCTGGTTCTCCTGGTAGTCGTTCACGACGACCGCGCCGATCCCGACCGTGATGAGGAGGAGCGCCGCCGCGAGGAGGCTCGTGATCCTCTGCAGCCGCATCTGGCGGCTGCGGGCCGACTCCTGACGCCGCGGGAGCTCCGGGCGCCGCCGCGGCATGAGCTCCAGGACGACCGCCACCGCGCTCACGACGGCACGGCCGATGGGCGCGGCGATGGCGGCGAGCACCGCGCCGAGCCGGGGGCGGCGACGCCAGATGGGGTCGATCCGCGAGCGGATGTTCTCCGCGATGACGACCTCCTGGGCCGGCGCCGACTCGGGTCCGGCCGCGAGCCTTGCCGCGGCCCCCGACGCCGCGGCGATCTCGAGGAAGATCACGGCGTGGCTGCCGCCGACGTCCTCCGCGACGGAGCGGTTCTTGATGTGCTCGGCCGCGGCGCGGGGATGCAGCGTGATCGCCGCGTTCTTGAGGGCGTCGGCACCGAGCGCGTCGACGATGCTGCCGCTCGCCAGGATGATCGTGTCCCCCGCCTCGATCGTCTGGCGCCACACCAACGGCAACAGATCCGGCTCGGATCCGAGCGAGCTCGCCTGGCGCGTCGTCGTGCGATGCACGAAATCGGCGAGCTCGTTCGGCTCGTCGCCCGGCAGGAAGAGGCGGGCGTGGCGGACCAGGAACACCTGGGCCCGGCCG
>MGON01000099.1:15356-15631 GCA_001795345.1 Chloroflexi bacterium RIFCSPLOWO2_02_FULL_71_16
GCGCGCCGCAGGGCGACCTCGTTGCCCGCCGAGAGGTCGTAGTAGTAGTCGTGGCGCGCGGTCTCCACGACCTCGGCCGCGATGTCGCGGCCGCGCTGCGACGGAGGGTCGACCTCGCAGAGGAAGTACGCGCGGCCGCGGGTTCGCAGCGTGGCCGCGGTCTCCGGCTCGAACGCGAGGACGACGTCGCGCCCCTCGCGGCCCGCGCCGGTCGAGCCGACCGTCGTCATGAAGCTCGCCGGACGCATCCGGGGTGAGTCTAGGCGCGGGTCGGC
>MGON01000099.1:15641-17657 GCA_001795345.1 Chloroflexi bacterium RIFCSPLOWO2_02_FULL_71_16
GGGGGATTCTCGTTGCTCTGAGACTCTGACCGGCTAACTGCTCTGAGACTTTGTCCACCTAAGGGGAGCGGGAAGGAAGGTGGACGGTGTCGAAGCTCCCCGACCAGCGGGCCCTCGTGCTCGCACGAGTGCTCAAGGGCAAGGTCGATCGCGAGGAGGCCACGCTGTTGCTCGGTCTCTCCGATCGCTCCATCCGGCGCCTCACCGCGCGCCTGGTGGACGAGGGACCCGCGGCCCTCGTCCACCGGAACACCGGCCGCCGCCCGGCGCACGCCCTCGACCCGGCGCTCGCCGCGCGGGTCGTCGCCTTCGCCCAGGACGGGTACGCCGGCCTGAACGACACGCACCTCAGCGAGCTGCTGGCCGAGCGCGAGGGCGTCCTGATCTCGCGCGCCAGCGTCCAGCGCATCCTGCGCGGCGCCGGCATCGAGAGCCCGCGGCGCCGGCGCGCACCGCGCTTCCGCTCCCGGCGCGAGCGCCGCTCGGCAGAGGGCATGCTGCTGCAGCTGGACGGATCGCGGCACCACTGGTTCGGGCCGGACGGCCCCGAGATCTCGCTGCTCGGCGCCATCGACGACGCGACCAGCAAGGTGCCGGGCGCCGTCTTCCGCGAGCAGGAGGACGCCGCCGGGTACCTCAGCGTGCTGCATCAGGTGCTGGGCGGACCCGGCGTCCCGACGGCGGTGTACAGCGACCGCCACAGCGTCTTCTGGATCAACGCCCGCGCGGGCGAGACGCTGGAGGACGAGCAGGGCCGCGAGCGCCAGCCGACGCAGCTGGGGCGGGCCTTCGCCGAGCTCGGGGTCGAGATGATCTTCGCCGGTTCGCCTCAGGCCAAGGGTCGCGTGGAGCGGCTCTGGGGCACCTTCCAGGACCGACTGGTGGCGGAGTTGCGGCTCGAGCGCATCACAGGGATCGAGGCGGCCAACGCCTTCCTGCCGCACTACCTCGAACGCCACAACGCGCGCTTCGCGGTCGCACCGGCGGACCCGACCGCCGCCTGGCGTGCGCTGCCGGCGGGGCGCGCGGTCGACGACGTCTGCTGCCTCAAGTACGCGCGCCACGTCGCCGGCGACAACACCGTGAGCCACGAGGGCGTGGTCGTGCAGCTGCCGCCGAAGGTCCGCGGCAGCTACGCGCACCTGCGCGTCGAGGTCCGCCACCACCTCGACGGCTCGGTCTCGGTGCATCTGCCGGGCGGCAAGCAGCTGGCGCGCAGCGCACCCGGCGCGGCGATGCGCTTCCGTCCGAAGGGTCAGACCCGCGCGCCGGCCGGCGGGGTGCGACCCGATCCGCGCAACGTCGACCGCAGCCATCCCTGGCGGCAGTGGCGGCCCGGACAGCTCAAGACCAAACTCCACGTGCCGCGGTCCGAGCTCGCCTGACGGACAGGGTCTCGGAACAGTTAGCGGTCAGGATCTCGGATCAGCGACAGGGCCGCCGCGGGGGATCAGGGCCGGCCGGGGTCAGCGGGAAGGACGATGCGCGGGTCGATGGGGTCGTCGCCCTCGCTCACGACGAAGTGGAGGTGCGGTCCGGTCGTGATGCCGGTGAGCCCGACGGCGCCGATGCGCTCTCCGGCTTCGACGAGGTCTCCGGGGCGGACCGGTGGTGGCGCCACGGTGTCGTCGAGGTGGCCGTAGAGCGTGACGTGGCCCGCCTCGTGGGCGATCACGACGACCATCGCTCCGCCGGCGATGTGCCCGACGAAAGCGACGCGGCCGCGCGCGGCCGCGCGCACCGGGGTGCCCAGAGGGGCGGCGATGTCGAGCGCCTCGTGGAAGTGCGGATAGTGGACGCCGCGGTAGGTGCGCGGGGGCTCGAGGGCGAGGGATGTCGGCCCGAACTCCTGAGTGACCGGCCCCGCGAGCGGCCAGGTCCAGCGGTCGGCCGCCGGGAGCCGGGCGCCGGACCGGGCGGCGATCTCCGCGATGAGCCGGTCGGCCGCCTCGCTCTCCTTGGCCGCGGCCTCCGCGAGGTCGCGCAGGACGCCGACCTCCGCGGTGCTGGCGGCGC
>MGON01000099.1:17749-20054 GCA_001795345.1 Chloroflexi bacterium RIFCSPLOWO2_02_FULL_71_16
TTGCTGGCGCGCCGTCTCGTCGCGCCGCGCCTCCAGCTCCCGCTCGAGGCCGCGCAGCTCGTCGAGCACCTCGCGCTCCTGCTCGGACAGCGCGGCGAGGCCGTCCATGTGCACGACGACGTCGACGACGGACCCGCGCCGCAGCAGGACCTCGAGGGCGCTCGTCCGCGCGACGCGATAGGTCTGCTCGAGAAGGCGCGCCAGCACACGCCGCCGCTCCTCCACCCGCGCGCGAGTCTTCGCGACCTCGAGCACCGCGACCTCGTGCGCCGCCCTCACCTCTTCGGAGCGCCGGAGGAGGAATTCCCGCTCGGCGGCCGCGAGGCGGCGCTGCGCCTCGATCCGCTCGATCAGCGAGGTCGCCGCGATGACGTTCCTCATGAGCTCGATCGGGACGCCGCTGGTGCGCTCGAGATCCTCGGACACGAGGGGCTCGGCCGAAGGCGACGGGCTCGGCGAAGGCGTTCCGTCGGGTGACGGGCCGGGATCCGTGGTCGCACCACGTGGGGGCGACGCGGCGCCAGGAGAGGGGGACGCGAGCGGCTTCGGTGAGGGGGTCGGGGTCAGCGGCGCGGGCGTCGGGGTCGGGTCGTCCGCCAGGGCGATCGATGGTGCTGCACCGAGCGTGAGGCAGAGCGCCGCGGAGACGGCGACCACGCAGCGGTGCACGCGACTAACGTAGGTTGACACCGCCTGCCGGAGCGGTCGGTGGGGACCGAGGTCACTCCGCGCTAGGCCGCCGGTCGTTCGACGAGGCGCCCGGATGCCGCTCGGCCATGGGCACCGTGCGCACCGCGGTCATCCCGCTCCGCGGTGACGCCTCGGCGAGCCGCTCGAGGAGCTCCGCCTCCCGGAGACGGATCTCCGAGGCCCACGCGGGGGTGGGCACGCCGACCACCAGAGTGGTCCCGTCCACGCGCAGCGCCTTCGTCGATGCCGCGTCGGGACCGAGGACGGCCGCCGCCGCGGAGGGCCAGGCACGCGTGGCGTCCATGCGCGCGACCTCGGTCGCGATCCCGAGCCCGCGCAGCAAGCGATCGACCGCGCGAGCGACGGGCCGCAGCTCGCGCGGGCTCATCCGACCCTTCCCCGGCTGACCGGCACCAGCGTCGCGCGCTGGGCCAGTGCCGCCGGCAGCCCGGCCGGGAGCGCGGACGTGACGAATGCCTGCGCCCCGTCGGGGATGGACCCGACGAGCCGCTCGCGCCGTTCCGGGTCGAGCTCCGAGAGCACGTCGTCGAGCAGGAATACCGGCAGTGACCCGATGCGTCCCCTGAGCCAGGCGGCCTCCGCGAGCTTCAGGGCGAGCACGACGGATCGCTGCTCCCCGCGCGACGCGAACGACGGAAGGTCGCGCCCGCCGGACGTGACGGCGAGGTCCTCGCGATGTGGGCCGACCAGGGTCGATCCCTGCCACCGCTCCTTCTCGCGCTTCTCGTCCAGCAGCTTGGCGTAGGAGCCGGCGCGCTCGTCCAGGGTGTCGCCCTCGGCCGGGCTGGCGTACGCGACGTCCACCACGTGCTCTCCGCTCTGGCGCTCGATCGAGTCACGGAACGGCTCGCGCAGCTCGTGGACGGCCTGCATGCGGCGGAGCGAGACCGATGCCGCGAGGCGGCACAGCTCGCGGTCCCAGAACGCGAGCTCGTCGCGGCCGGCGGGCTGTCCGCCGCCCGCGAGGGTCAGCTGGTCGGGTGCGGCGTCGGCGCCCTCGTCACGGAGGGCGCGGAGCAGCGCGTTGCGCTGCTCCACCACGCGCTGGTACTCGCGCACGGCCGCCCGGTGGCGGCGGTCCACCTGGGCGATCATCGCGTCGAGGTAGCGCCGCCTCGCGCTCGGCGCCTCCGTAAGGAGATCCACGTCCTCCGGAAAGAACGCGACGACCACGAGCTCGCCCAGCGCGTCGTCGGCGCGCTTCGGAGCTCCGTCCAGCAGATATCGGCGCGCGCGCCGGCGTTCGCCGACCACCGGCGCGAACAGCACGACCTCGACGCGGCGCTGCCCCTCCGCCTTCTCGATCTCGGCTGCCGCGCGCCCGACGGTCGCGCCCCAGCGCACCATCTCCGTGTCGTCGCCGGCGCGCGGGGAGTCGCCGCGCGCCACGAGATGCAGCGCTTCGAGGAGGTTCGTCTTGCCGGCGCCATTCGGTCCGACGAAGACGGTGACCTCCGGTGCCACCGCCACGTCGGCCCGGTCGTAGCTGCGGAAGTCCTCGAGGACCAGGCGGCGGACCCGCACAGTGCGGGCGCTAGCCGGGGATGCGGAGGGGCATCACGACGTGGAGATAGGTGTCCTCGTCCTCGGTGAT
>MGON01000100.1:0-3259 GCA_001795345.1 Chloroflexi bacterium RIFCSPLOWO2_02_FULL_71_16
CCGCGGCGAGCAAGCGGCCAGTGCGACGATCCACGCGGTGATGAGCCACGCGAAGGTGACCGCGATCCGTCCCACGATGTCCGGAACGCGCCCGATCGGGTCGCGTTGCGGCGCGGTGCCCGCCCGGCGAGCCAGCGTGCCGTCGGTATCCTCGGACCATCGACCCTCTGATCGCGCAGCTCGAGGCGATCTGCGGGCGCGAGAACGTGCTGTCCTCGCCCGAGGACCTGCTCGTGTTCGAGTACGACGCGGGCTTCGACCGCAACGCCCCGAGCGCCGTCGTCGTCCCCGGCACGGCCGAGGAGGTCGCCGGCGTCGTGCGCGCGGCGCGCGACGCGGGCGTCGGCGTGGTCCCTCGGGGAGCCGGGACGGGCCTGGCGGGCGGCTCGATCGCCTGCGGCGGGGCCGTCGTGGTGTCCACGTCCCGGCTGCGGCGGATCCTCGCGATCGACCAGGAGAGCCGGGCCGCGCTGGTCGAGCCGGGCGTCGTGAACCTCGATCTCTCGAACGCGGCCCGGCGGCACGGGCTCTTCTTCGCGCCGGACCCTTCCAGCCAGCGCGTGTCGACGATCGGCGGGAACATCGGCAACAACGCCGGTGGACCGCATGCCCTCCGCTACGGCTCCGTGGTGCAGCACGTCCTGGGCATCGAGATGGTCCTCGCGGACGGGACGATCGCTTCCTTCGGCGGCCGCGCACCCGACCTGCCCGGCTACGACTGCGTACCGCTCATCGTCGGGAGCGAGGGCACGCTCGGGATCGTGACCAAGGCCTGGGTCCGCCTGCTGCCGGTGCCCGAGCACGTGCACACTTTCCTCGCGCTGTTCCCCGACATCGAGACCGGGGCCCTCGCCGCGAGCCGGATCGTGGCCGCCGGCATCGTGCCCGCGGCCATGGAGATGCTCGACCGGACCACGATGGGTGCGCTGAACGCCGCCTTCGACGCGCACCTGCCGGAGGAGGCAGGGTCGCTGTTGCTCATCGAGGTCGAGGGACTTACGGAGGAGTGCACGGCGCAGGTCGCGCGCATCGAGGCCATCTGCGCGGCGGCCGGCGCGTTCGGCGCGCGCACCGCCGCCACCGCCGAGGAGCGCGAGCTCCTCTGGAAGGCGCGCAAGCTCGGGTACGCGGCGCTCGCGCGCATCAAGCCGAACAACTACCTGCACGACGCGGTCGTCCCGCGCACCAGGATCCCGGAGGTCCTCCGCCAGGTGAACGCCATCGCGGAGCGCTACGGCTACGTGACCGCGAACATGTTCCACATCGGCGACGGGAACCTCCACCCGATCCTTCTCTTCGACGCGCGCACCGAACCGATCGAGCGGGTGATGCGCGCCAGCGCCGAGATCCTGAGGGTCGCCGTCGACGCCGGCGGGATGCTGTCCGGGGAGCACGGCATCGGGATCGAGAAGGACGAGTTCATGCGCTGGGTCTTCTCGGAGGACGACCTCGGCGCGATGCGCCGGGCGCGCGACGCCTTCGACCCGGACGGCCGCATGAACCCGGGGAAGATCCTGCCGGGCGGCGAGCACTGCGCCGCCATCGCGACGACGCGCGCCAAGCGCGCGCTGGCCGGTGAGATGTGGGTCTGACCGCGGACGTCGACCTCGAGACGTACGCCATCGACGGCCTCGTGCCGACGCGGCACGTCGCGGCCGGGTCGGTCGACGACGTCGTGGCGGCGATCCGCGAAGCGAACGAGACGCGTACCGCGGTCGTGCTCTGGGGTGGCGGCACACGGATCGGCGTCGGGGATCCGCCACGGCGCTACGACGTCGCGCTCGACCTGCGGGGGCTGGCCGGGATCGTCGCGCACGAGCCGGCGGACCTGACGATCACCGTGCTCGCCGGGACGACGATGTCCGCACTGTCCGACGTCCTAAGGCCACACGGCCAGCGCTGGCCGGTCGAGGTGGCGCACCCTGGGCGCGCGACCGTCGGCGGGACGCTCGCCGGGGCGGCCGGCGGACCCTCGCGGTACCGCTACTTCCACCCGCGCGACCGGACCATCGGCTGCCAGGCGGTGCTCGGCGACGGCACGCTCACGCGCGCCGGCGGTCGCGTCGTGAAGAACGTCACCGGCTACGACCTGACCCGCCTCTACAGCGGGTCGTACGGCACGCTCGCGGCGCTCGTCGAGCTCACGCTGAAGCTCGAGCCGATCCCCGAGCGCACGTTGACGCTCCGCGCGGACCTGCCGGATCCGTCCTTCGGCTACCGGGCCACGCGGGAGCTGCTGCGGGCCCGGCATCAGCTCGACGCGATCGCGATGCTGATGGGCGACGTCGGCGAGGACATCTGCCCGACCTGGACCGCCCTCTACGTCCGTCTCGCCGGCACCGGCGCGGTGGTCGACCGGCTGCGGACCGCCGTCGGGTCCCACGCGCCGTTCATCGAAGCGCCCGACGACGTCTGGGCGCGGATCGCGGCGCTGCCGGCCGACGCTCCCCTTTCCCTTCGCGCGGTCTGGCCGACCGCCAAGGCTCTCGAGCTCTACCCGCAGCGTGCCGTGTGGTACCCGGGCGTCGACGTGATGCACGTCATGGACGACGAGATCGAGCCCGACCAGCTGCGCAGCCTGCGCGCCGCGGTCGAGGCCGTCTCCGGCGCGCTCGTCGTCGAGCGAGCCCCCGCCGACCTGCGCCGGGCGGTCGGCACATGGGGCACTCCGCGGGTGCCGGCGGTCATCTCGGAGCGCCTCAGGTCCGCATTCGATCCGAATGGAGTGCTCGCTCCCGGCCGCATGCCCTGAGCGCCCTCGATACTGGGAACGTGACCGCTAGCGCTCCGCTCAAGCTCGATCTTGCTTCGGACGACCTCCAGCAGTGCATCCGCTGCGGGATGTGCCTCGAGGCGTGCCCGACCTATCAGCTCACGGGGCTCGAGACGGAGTCGCCGCGCGGCCGGATCCACCTCATGGACGCTCTCGCCAAGGGCAGGATCCAGGCGACCGAGCGCGTCGAGCTCCACCTCGACCGGTGCCTCGCCTGCGGCGCGTGCGAGGCCGTGTGCCCGTCGGGCGTGCCGTACCTCAGCCTCATCGAGGCGGCGCGCGCGGGGCTCGAGCAGCACGCCCGGGCGCGCGGCGAGACGCGCCGGCTGCGGGACCTCCTACTGCGCGGGATCTTCGCGCGGCCCGCGCTCCTCGACGTGCTCGCGCGCGTCCTCTCGCTCTACGAGCTCACCGGGCTGCGGGCGCTGCTCCGCCGGACGGGCGCGCTCCGCCTCCTTCCCGCGCGCCTCCGGCGTCTCGAGGCGA
>MGON01000100.1:3272-3901 GCA_001795345.1 Chloroflexi bacterium RIFCSPLOWO2_02_FULL_71_16
CGGGCGGGCGCGCTACCACGCCCCCGCCGCCCCGGCCGCTCCGGTCGCCCGCGTCGCGCTGCTCCTCGGATGCGTCATGCGCGTCGCGTACGGCGACGTCCACACCGCGGCCGCACGGGTCCTCACGCGTCTCGGCGTCGAGGTAGTGGATGTGCCGGGCCAGGCCTGCTGCGGAGCCCTTCACGCGCACGCCGGCGACCGCGAGGGCGCGCGCGAGCTCGCGCGGCGCACCGTGGCGGCGTTCGAGAGCGCCGCGGTGGACGCGATCGTCGTCGACGCGGCCGGCTGCGGCGCTCACATGAAGCACTACGGCGCCCTGCTCGCGGACGACCCGGAGTGGCGCGACCGCGCCGCGCACGTCGCCGCGAAGGTCAAGGACGTCACCGAGCACCTGGCCTCGCTGGACCTGCCGGCCTCGCTCGGACGCCTGGCGCTGCGCGTGACCTACCAGGATCCCTGCCACCTCGCGCACGCGCAGCGCATCCGCCACGAGCCGCGATCCCTCCTGCGCCGCGTCGAGGGCCTCGAGCTGGTGGAGATGGCCGGGGCCGACGTCTGCTGCGGGAGCGCGGGCAGCTACAACCTCACGCAGCCCGAGCTCGCCGACCGGCTGCAGTCCGCGAAGGTGC
>MGON01000100.1:3986-4077 GCA_001795345.1 Chloroflexi bacterium RIFCSPLOWO2_02_FULL_71_16
CGGGAGCGATCTGCCCGTGCTCCACGTGGTCGAGGTGCTCGACCGCGCGATGTCCTCGTGATCGTGCTCGGCCGCATCGGCGCGGTCGCCT
>MGON01000100.1:4302-4612 GCA_001795345.1 Chloroflexi bacterium RIFCSPLOWO2_02_FULL_71_16
CGCCGATCTCGTTCCCGCTCCGCGAGACCGCGGTGGCCTTCGCCGTCTGGTACGCCGTCGTCCTCGCCGTCGACCGCGTGGTCACCGGGACCACCACGTTCTTCACGCTCGCCGCGGTCGCGCCCTTCGCCGCGTTCATGCTCACCGCGCTCACCGTCGCCGGCCGCCACATGGCCTTCCGAATGACCGCCGAGGAGGCGGAGGGAGAGCCGGGACCGAAATAGGGGCGATCCCGGAAGGGGCGACGCGAGGGTGTGCCCCGACGAGATCGTCGGCTGCGTTGCCGAAGGCGAGCAGACCGCTTTGATCG
>MGON01000100.1:4631-7016 GCA_001795345.1 Chloroflexi bacterium RIFCSPLOWO2_02_FULL_71_16
TCTTTAGATCGGCGGGCGCCGCAGGTGGTGCCCGGTCTCGCGCTGGTAGGCATCCACAACGGCCAGGAGCAGCGGCTCCGAGAAGGGCGGCCCGACGAGCTGCAGGCCGACGGGGAGCCCGTCGGTCCCCAGGCCGCAGGGGAAGAACACCGCGGGAAGACCGGCGAGGTTCCCGGCCGGGATGAGCGAGGCGTTCCCGGGCCGCCGCTTCGGCGCCTCGGGATCGGGCGGGGCCACGCCCGGCGCGGGCGCGTCGAGCGGGTGATCGAGCGGCGTCGCGGTCATCGTCCGGCCGGCCGAGAGGATCACGTCACACGTGGCGAACACCTCCCGCATGCGCGACGCGAGCACCGTCCGGAGGCGCATCGCGTGCAGGTAGTCACGCGCCTTGATGTCGAGCGCGGCGCGCAGACCGGCCTTCTGCTTGGCGTCGGGCATCTCCTCGAAGCGCTCGCTCTCCATGAGCTCCGCGAAGATCGTCGCCCCCTCCGCGGCGTACACGGTCACGACCATCGGTCCGTACGGGAGGTCCTCCGGGAGGCGCGCCTCGACCACGTTCGGGAAGATCCGCCGGACCTCGTCGATGCCGCGCTCGAGGGCCCCGCGCGCCGCCGCGCTCGCCTGCTCGATCTCCTCGCCGGCGAACCCGACCCGGAGGCGTCCGAGCGCCTCCCGTGCCGCCTCCGGCGCCATCGGACGGAAGCGCTTGCCGGAGACCGTGGCGTCCTTCGCGCCCGGGCCGGAGATCGCCTCGAGCGCGAGCGCGCAGTCCGCGGCGCTGCGGGCCATCGGGCCGATCTTGTCGAGCGTCCACGAGAGCGCCATCGCGCCGTGGCGGCTGACGAGCCCGTACGTCGGCCGAAGGCCGGTGACGCCGCAGTAGGACGAGGGCGTGCCGATGGATCCCGAGGTCTCGGATCCGAGCGCGAACGGGACGAGGCCCGCGCCCACCGCCGCGCCGCTGCCGCTGGACGATCCGCCCGACCAGCGGCCCGTGTCCCACGGGTTGCGGCCCGGACCCTGCAGCGACGCGCTCGGGTAGCGGTAGCCGCCGCCGCCCGCCAGCTCGACCATCGCGAGCTTCGCGGCGAGGACCGCTCCGGCCCGGTGGAGCTTCGAGATGGCGGTCGCGTCCTGCGGCAGGACGCGGCCGCGGTACGGGGCGGCGCCCCACGTCGTCGGCGCGCCGCGCGCCGCGAGGAGGTCCTTCGCCCCGTAGGGGATCCCGAGGAGGCTCGACCGCGCGTCGCCGCGGGCGATCGCGCGATCGGCCGCGGCGGCCTCCCGCAGCGCGCGGGCGCGCATGAGCGCGGCGACCGCGTTGTAGCGGGGACCTTGCGCCTCGAGGAGGTCGAGCGTCTCCGTAGCGATCTCGACCGCGCTCGCTCGGCGCGCCCGCAGCGCCTCCGCCAGCTCGACGGCCGACGCGAAGCGGATCAGGGCCGGTACGGCGCGGGCGGCTCGGTCTCGATGGGGACCTTCACCGCGCGCAGCTCCGCGGCCTGACGCTCCACCAGGGCGCGCGCCTCTTCCGCGAGCCGCCGCGGATCGTCTCTGTCGTGAACGTCCCGCTCCTCGCGCTCGACCGGGCTGGCTTCCGCATCGCCGGGCGTCGCGGCCTCGCTCCGCTCGATCACTTCATGACTCGCTCGGACCGGCAAGGCCGGCTCCTCGCTCGATCGGCTTGTCTCCACGGTCGCCGGAAGGATAGGCGGTGATAGCCTCGATGGATGGAGGCGCAGCGCGCCTATCGGGTGCGCGAGAGACCGCTCGCGCCCGAGGACTACGACGAGCCGGTCGGGTGGTGGGGCTGGAACTGGGAGCCGCCCGTCCCGATGTCCGTGTCGCAGCTCCTCGCGGCCGGGAACCTGGACGCGCGCACGGCCGCGCTCTGCTGGCTCGTCCTCGAGGGGCACGGCTCGATGCTCATCGCGTCGGAGCCGCCCCATTCCGGCAAGACGACGACCCTCACCGCTCTCCTGGACATGGTCCCCGCCAGCGTGCGGCGGGTATTCCTGCGCGGATGGGCCGAGACGTTCGACTACGTGCGCCAGTGCGACCCGCGGTCGACCCTCCTTCTCGCGAACGAGCTCTCGAGCCACCTGCCCGTGTACCTCTGGGGACCGAAGGCCGTCGAGGTGTTCCGCACCCTGCGGAAGGGCTTCGCCCTCGCGTCCACGCTGCATGCGGACAGCGCCGAGGAGGCGGTGGCGCAGCTGACCGGCGAGCTCGGCGTCGATCCGGCCGATCTCGCCCGCGTCGACCTGCTGCTCGTGATGCGCGTGTACCGCGCCGGGGATCGGTACGGACCCATCGTGCGCCGCGTCGTCTCGGTGGATCGTCTGGTGCCGACCGTGGCGGGCGTGGCGCCCGTCCCGCTCGTGA
>MGON01000100.1:7038-7576 GCA_001795345.1 Chloroflexi bacterium RIFCSPLOWO2_02_FULL_71_16
GCTGCTCTGCCGGCGCGCCGGCCCGTCCGGATCCGTCGACGCCCTGACCGCGGAGCTGGACCGCCGGGCGGAGCACCTCCGGGCCCTGCGGGACGCCGGCACGTTCGGGATCGGCGAGGTCCGCGAGGCGCTCGCGCGATACCAGGATGGCTCGAGCGAGGATCCGGCTCTGCCGGTCCGAGCGAGTCAGCTAGTGATCGAGCGGAGCGAGGCGGGCCCTACGGGCACAGGGGCCCCTGCCCCTGGGCACTCCCGTCGCGAAGCGAGGTCGGACGAGCGCGAAGAGAGGGATCCGACCGCATGAACGACCGGCCTACGACGATCGGGGCGCTCCGCGAGAGCGGCCACCGCACGCGGACGGTGAAGGAAGAGCTGCGCGCGAACCTGATCCGCGCGCTGGGCGAGGAGCGGCCGCGCTTCGCGGGCATCGTCGGCTACGACACGACCGTCATCCCGCAGATCGAGAACGCGGTCCTCTCCGGCCAGGACATCATCCTGCTCGGCGAGCGCGGCCAGGCGAAGACGCGCATCGCGCGGT
>MGON01000101.1:0-4178 GCA_001795345.1 Chloroflexi bacterium RIFCSPLOWO2_02_FULL_71_16
GATCGTGTGCGGGCTGCTCGCCGACCGCGGGATGCGCGTCGCGTACGTCGACATCGACGCGATCGTGTGCGGGCTGCTCGCCGACCGCGGGATGCGCGTCGCGTACGTCGACATCGACGCGCATCACGGCGACGGCGTCCAGGCGGCGTTCTACGACACGGACCGCGTGCTCACCATCTCCCTCCACCAGGACGGCCGCACGCTGTTCCCGGGCACGGGCTTCGCGGACGAGCGCGGGTCGGGGAGCGGAGCGGGCTACAGCATCAACGTTCCGCTTCCGCCGTACACCGACGACGAGGCCTACGTCCGCGCCTTCGATGCGGTCGTACCCCCTCTGGTCGAGCGCTACCGGCCGGACGTCCTCGTCACGCAGCAGGGCATCGACCCGCACTTCAGCGACCCGCTCACGCAGCTCATGGTCTCGACGCGCGCGCGCGAGCACTGCGTGCGGTGGTTCGCGGCGACGCCGTGCCCCTGGGTCGCCATGGGTGGGGGCGGCTACGACATGGACGCCGTGCGCCGCACCTGGTCCATGGAGTACCTGATCATGCTCGGCGCCGAGGTCCCCGGCGAGCTCCATGACCCTGATCCGCCGGCCACGCCGGCGAGCGCGAGGCGTCTGGTGACCGACGGGACCGGCCAGGCCATCCGCGACGCGCTCGCGGCAGCCTTCGCATGAGCACGATCGTCGCGCTGCTCCGCTCGCCCGCCGACGGCGCCGCGCGCGTGCTGAGGGAAGGCCGGCCGTCGGTCGCCCTGATCCTGGTAGGCGCGGCGACGGCACTCTCCGTCCTGAACACGCTCCGCTTCGCGAGCGCGGTGGCGGTCGAGGAGGTCATGTTCGGACCGGGGCGCAGCCCCGCGGTCGGCCTGCTGCTCGGCCTTCTCGGGCGCGAGGGGACCTCGGTCGTGCTCTATCTGTTCCAGAGCTCCTGGCCCGCGCTGCTCGCCGTCGGCGCGCTCGCGCCGGTCCTGGTCTGGCTCCTCGGCTCGACCGCGGTCCACGCGGCGGCGCGCCTCAGCGCGCTGCGCCGCCCGTTCCTGCCGGTCCTGGTCCTGTTCGGCTACGCCGTCGGGATCACCCGCCCGGCCGCCGACCTCGCCGCGCTCACCGGCGACCCGCAGGGTCCGTCCGCGGCGCTCACCCAGCTCATCGCGCTCGGCGCCACGGTGTGGCTCGGCCTGATCGCGTGGCACGGCATCCGCGCGCACTACGACCTGACGGGCGGCCGCGCGCTGACGCTGCTCGTCGTGGCGCTCGTCTTCTTCTACCTCGCGCCGATCACCCTCATCCTTCTGGCGCTCGTCGCGATCCTCGTAGCTGCCGTTCTGCTGGAGTACGTCCCTGCGCCCTGAGCCCGCACGCCCCTCGGGCCCGCCGGTGTGGCAGGTGTGGGCGGCGCTGGGCTCGATCTACGTGATCTGGGGCTCGACCTACCTCGCGATACGGATCGTGGTCGAGACCCTCCCGCCGTTCCTAAGCGCCGGCGTGAGGTTCGTCATCGCGGGCGTCCTGCTCGCCGCTTGGCTCGTCGCCCGTGACGGCGCCGGGCGCCTGCGTGCGAGCCGGACCGAGCTCCGCGGGGCCGCTGTCGTGGGCGTCAGCCTGCTCCTCTTCGGGAACGGCTTCGTCCAGATGGGCGAGCGCGACGTCCCGAGCGGGCTCACCGCCCTGCTCATCGGATCGGTCCCCCTCTGGGTGGTCGTGTACCGGCGCCTCGCCGGCGAGCGCATCGGTGGCCTGACCCTCGCCGGCGTGCTGCTGGGCTTCGCCGGGGTCGGTCTCCTGGCGCTGCCGCGCGGCGTGAGCGGCGAGGTCGCGCCGCTCGGGCTCGCCTTCATCCTGGTCGCGGCCGCGGCGTGGGCGTGGGGCACCTTCGTCTCGAAGCGCCTGCGCCTTCCGCGTGACCCGCTGGTATCGACCACGTACCAGCAGCTACTGGGCGGCGCCGGCCTCCTCGTCGCGGCACTCGTAACGGGCGAGGCCTTCGCCCTCGACCCGTCGGCATGGTCGGCACGCTCACTGGCGGCGCTCGCGTTCCTCGTCGTATTCGGCTCGCTGGTGGCGTTCAGCGCTTACACCTGGCTGCTCGTGCACGTGCCCGTTTCGATCGTCGCGACCTACGCCTACGTGAACCCGGTCGTCGCCGTCCTGCTCGGCGCGCTCGTTCTGGCGGAGCCGGTGACCTCCTCGATCCTGGTGGGCGCGGCGATGGTCATCACCGCCGTCGCGTTCATCGTCCGCCAGCAGGGCCCGCCGCCGGTGGAGCAGGTGATCGTTCCGGCCGAGGAAGCTCGCACGCCCGCTCGCTGAGCCGAGAGCGAAGCGGGAGATCAGGCCGGTATCCGGTATCGGTCTTTTGACCCACGACGGCGTCGCCACGTGTCACGCTCCGCGTTGTGATCCGCGTGGCGGGGCTGGCCCAGAGCGAGCTCAGCTTGCTACGCGACGTGATCGCGCGGCGGCGACCGGAGCTCCTCGACGTCGTGGAGCGGATCGGGCCCAGCCCGCTCTCCGAGTTCGAGCGCGCCTCCCTGCGCCGCGTGATCGTCGACGAGCTCTGCGAGCAGCTGCTCCCCGGAGCACGGGCGCGCCGCCGCGATCTCGAGCTCGCCGACCTCCTCCTGCACCTCGGCGCAGCGTAGGCCGGCCGGCTCACCGCCCCGAGCGGAACGCTTCGACCAGCGCGGCCAGGCTCTGCGGGTCCGCCATCGCCCCCTCGCTCGCGGCCGCCGACATGGGCGCGCCCGTGAGGAGGCGCTTCACCGGCACCTCCATCTTCTTCCCGTTGAGCGTCCTCGGGATCGCCGCGACGCCGACGATCCGGTCGGGGGCATGGCGCGGCGAGAGCTGGCGGCGTAGCGCGGCGGCGATCCTCGCGCGCAGCTCGTCGTCGAGCATCACGCCCGGCGCGGGCGCGACGAAGAGCACGAGCTCGCTCTCCTCGCCCTCGCGCGGGAGCTCGACGACGAGGCTCTCGCTCACCTCGGGTATCTCCTCGACGACGCGGTAGAACTCCGCGGTCCCCATGCGCACGCCGCCGCGGTTCAGCGTCGCGTCGGAGCGGCCGTAGATGACGGAGGATCCGTCCGGCGCGATCTTTATCCAGTCGCCGTGCCGCCAGACGCCCGGGAAGACGTCGAAGTAGCTCGCGCGGTAGCGCGATCCGTCCCCGTCGTTCCAGAGCCGCACCGGCATCGACGGCATCGGCTCGGTGATGACGAGCTCGCCGACCTCGTCCGTGACCGGCACCCCACGCTCCGAGTACGCCTCCACCTTCGCGCCGAGCCCCAGGCACTGGAGCTCGCCGGCGCGGACCGGCAGGGTCGGGCACGACTGGACGAACGCCGTGCAGAGGTCGGTGCCGCCGCTCACGCTGCCGACCGGGATGGGCCGGCCCATCGCCTCACGGATCCACTCGAACCCCTCGGGCGAGAGGGGCGCGCCGGTCGAACCGATCGCGCGAAGGCCCGCGAGGTCGCGGGCGCCGACGTCGATGCCGGCCTTCATGCACGCGTGGATGAAGGGCGCGGACGTCCCGAAGTACGTCATGCCCGACTCGGCCGCGAACCGCCAGAGCGTGCGCATGTCGGGATGCGCGGGGCTCCCGTCATACAGGAGCGCGGTGCCGCCGTGCAGGAGGATCCCTAGGAGGTAGTTCCACATCATCCAGCCCGTCGTCGTGAACCAGAAGAAGCGGTCATCCGGGCCGAGGTCCTGATGGAGCGCCAGGGACTTCAGGTGCTCGAGCAGGATCCCGCCATGGCCGTGGACGAGTCCCTTCGGCAGCCCGGTCGTGCCGGAGGAGTAGAGGACCCAGAGCGGATGGTCGAACGGGACCTGCTCCAGCTCGAGCGGTCCGGCCGCCGACCCGAGGTCCGCCCACGAGATGCGCGGCCCGGTCGTGCGGTCGGCGCGGAGGTAGGGGAGGAGCACTGTTGCGGCGAGCGTCGGTAGCGCGCGCTCGATCTCCGCGAGCTCGCTCATCCGGTCGAAGTCGCGCCCGGCGTAGCGGTAGCCGTCCACGGCGATGAGCACGGTCGGCTCGAGCTGCTGGAAGCGGTCGACGACGGCGCGCGTGCCGAAGTCGGGCGAGCAGCTCGCCCACGTCGCACCGAGGCTCGATGTCGCGAGCAGCGCGACGACCGTCTCCGGGACGTTCGGCATGTAGGCGACG
>MGON01000101.1:4186-6654 GCA_001795345.1 Chloroflexi bacterium RIFCSPLOWO2_02_FULL_71_16
GCGCGACCAGCGCCGGGTGGTCGTCGCGCCGGCGGAGGGCGTGCTCGGCGTAGCTCAGCAGAGCGCCCGGGAACCAGCGCGCCCCCGGCATCTCGCGGGAGGCGAGGACGCGCTCGTAGCCGCGCTCCGCCCGGACGCCGAAGTAGTCCCAGATCGAAGTCCAGAAGCCCTCGAGGTCGGTGACCGACCAGCGCCAGAGATCCTGGTAGCGGTCGAAGCGCAGGCCACGCTCGCCGGCGAGCCACCGCATGTAGCGGACGATCCTCGCGCGGGCGATGTCCGCCTCGGTCGGCTCCCATATCGTGCGCACGGGTCGCGCGAACGTAGCACCCGCGCGCGCCCGCGCGCGCCGGGGGCTAGTACACCGGGCGGCCGGCTATGGCCCGCACCAGCGCGACGAGGAGCGCGGCCACCAGGAACAGGAACAGCACGGCCATCAGCGCCGCGATGTCGATCACCACGGGAGCGCGCGGCTCGGGGAAGATGCCCTGGAACGGCCGCACCAGCGCATCGGTGAGGTCGTACAGGCCGGCCACGAGGGGCTGGCTCGCGTTGGCCCCCGCCAGCTTCAGCGTGAACCGCAGGAACAGCAGGACCTCGAGGACCGTGAAGAGGAGCGTGACGACGCGCGTCACCGCCACGACGGGGTCGTTCGCGATCGTGGTCGCGGGGCCGACGTTCACGTTCGTCGCCGGCGTGGTAGCCGGGACGGTCCTGTCGACGTGCTCGATCCGCTCCACCCGCTCGGTCCGCGCGTGGTCGTCCGGGTGTGGGTGTTCCCTTCTTATTGCCATGCCTGCGCGTGGAGCAGGGGTCGTGCCAAGCGGTATACGCTCGCCAACCGATGGTCGAGGGGGCGTTCCCGTTCGCGATACGCCAGCGCGTGCGCTTCGCCGAGACCGACCTGCAGGGGGTCGTGTACTACGCGAACTACCTCGTGTACGCCGAGGTCGGCCGCATCGCGTACCTCCGCGAGCTGGGGGTCGCGTACGAGGACCTCACGGCCCAGGGGCTCGACTTCACCATCGGCGAGGCGTCGGTCCGGTACCACGCCCCTCTCCGGTTCGACGAGGAGTTCGACGTCCGGGTCCGGGTGGGAACGATCCGCCGCGTCTCGTGGGCGTTCGAGTACGCCATCGATCGGGCGGACGGCCTCCGGTGCGCCGATGCCTCCACCGTTCAGGTGATCCTGGCGCGGCCGAGCCAGAAGGCCGCGCGGATCCCCCAGCGGCTGCGCGCGGCGCTGGCGGCGGCCTGATGGACCTCTCGCTCTCCGAGGAGCTGGTCATGCTCCAGCGGACCATCCGCGGGTTCGTCGAGGAGCGGCTCTCCCCGCACGAGCGCGAGATCGAGGACCGCGACCTGATCCCGCGCGCGCTCATCGATGAGATGGCCGGGGCCGGGATCTTCGGGGTGGGCTTCGCCGAGGACGTCGGCGGGCAGGGCTTCGGCAAGCTCGGCTACTGCGTCATGGTCGAGCAGCTGGCGCGGGCGAACGCGTCCCTCTGGAACGTGGTCGGGGCGTCGGTCGGCCTGTGCGGCACCGCGATCGACCTCGGCGGCGACGAGGCGCAGCGCCGCCGCTTCCTACCTGACCTAGTCTCCGCGAAGAAGATCGGCGCGTACGCCCTCTCGGAGCCCGCCGCCGGCAGCGATGCGGGCTCGCTGCGGACGGTGGCGAAGCGCGACGGCGACGACTACGTCCTCGGCGGATCCAAGACGTTCATCACGAACGCGCCCATCGCCGACCTGTTCGTGGTCTTCGCCAACGCCGACCCGGCCTCCGGCTCGAAGGGCATCGCCGCGTTCGTCGTGGACCGCGACACGCCGGGGCTCGAGGTCGGCCCCAGCGACGAGAAGATGGGTCTCCACGGGTCCACCACGGCGCAGCTGTTCTTCGGCGACATGCGCGTGCCCGCGGACCGCCGCCTGGGCGGCAGCGACGGCCGCGGCTTTCCGATCGCGCTTGCGACGCTCGACCGCGGCCGGCTGGGCCTCGCGGCGCATGCGGTCGGCGCGGCGCAGCGGCTGCTCGAGGCGTCCGTCGCCTACGCGAAGGGGCGCGCGCAGTTCGGGCGGCCCATCGGCACGAATCAGGGCGTGCAGTGGATGCTCGCGGACGCCGCGACGGAGATCCACGCCGCGCGGCTCATGGTGTACGACGCGGCGGCGCGTCTCGACCGTGGCGAGCGCATCACCGACCGCGCCGCGATGGCCAAGCTCTTCGCCACGGAGATGCTGGGGCGCGTGGCCGACTCGGCGGTCCAGATCCACGGCGGCATGGGCTACATGAGGGAGCTCTGGATCGAGCGGGCCTACCGCGACGCTCGGATCGCCCGCATCTACGAGGGTACGAGCGAGATCCAGCGCGTCGTCATCGCCTCCGGCCTCCTCGAGGACCGCTAGCGCTGGGGGCGGCCATGACGCCGGGCGGCCACCCGCTCGTGCGGCTCGCGTGGATCACCGGC
>MGON01000101.1:6682-6769 GCA_001795345.1 Chloroflexi bacterium RIFCSPLOWO2_02_FULL_71_16
TCGCTGCGCTCGCCCGCGCGGGCCGGCCGGGCCTCCTCGTGATCGCGCTCGGCCTCGCGCTGCTCCTGGCGGGCTACGTCGCGTATC
>MGON01000101.1:6780-7076 GCA_001795345.1 Chloroflexi bacterium RIFCSPLOWO2_02_FULL_71_16
GTCGCGTTCCTGCGGAGCGTGGAGCGCGCGGAGTCGGCGCTCGACGCTGGGGACCTCGAGCGCGCCCGCGTCGCGCTCGCTCCGCTCCTCGAGCGGTACGGCGGGATCCCCGCCGTGCAGCGCGCCGCGGGCCTCGCGACGTACGCGCTCGGCGATCCGCTCGCGGCCGCGGCCCTCCTCGAGCGCGCCGCGCGGTCGTACGGCGACGATGCGAAGCTCGCCGCCACGCTGGTCGCGTCGTATGCCGCGCTGAACCGCGGCGGCGACGCCCGCCGCGCCGCGGCCCTCGCGCCCCG
>MGON01000102.1:0-101 GCA_001795345.1 Chloroflexi bacterium RIFCSPLOWO2_02_FULL_71_16
AGATGCCGGCGAGCGCCGAGAGGGAGGCGGCGAACGTCCAGCGGAAGGCGAGCGACGTGACGCCGGGCTGGAGCGTGTCGTACCAGTGGATGGCGACCGCC
>MGON01000102.1:112-735 GCA_001795345.1 Chloroflexi bacterium RIFCSPLOWO2_02_FULL_71_16
GGTCAGCGCCGCGATGGGCGCCTCGTCGGCCCCTGGCTGGATCTCCACCAGGAAGTCGTTCAGCAGCTTGCCGGTGAACGCCTGGGCGACGAGGTCCTGGATCGCGGCGATGGTGAGGATCGTCTGCGCGAAGCCGGCGGCGAGGATGTTCGGCGCCTCGATGGTGCTGGAAGTGCCGACGAGAACGAGGAAGAGCGCCGTGCCGACGCCCCAGACGACGAGCCGGCGCGCCTGCCGCCCGATCCGGACCGCGAGCGCGTTCTCGCGGACCCGCGCCGGCAGCGCGCCGACGAGAGCGTCCATGCCGACACCGAGGAGGACCCCGATGAGGCGGATGAACAGGACGATGACCGCGACCGGCAGGACGATCGCGACCGCGAGGTACGCCGCCAGAACGACGGCGCCGGCGACGATCTCGAGGAGGTCGAGCATCTTCGGTCCCTAGCCGCTGGCCGGAAGGCGGGTCATGAGCTCCTGCGTCGTCGTGAGACCCTCGGCGACGAGGCGCAGCCCGGCGGTCCGCAGCGACACCACCCCGGCGCGCTGCGCGATCTCGCGCGCCTCCTCGAGGGGAGCCTCGCGCTCGATGGCGGAGCGCATCTCGTCGTTCGGCATGAGGAGCT
>MGON01000102.1:752-1237 GCA_001795345.1 Chloroflexi bacterium RIFCSPLOWO2_02_FULL_71_16
CCGCGGAAGCCGGTGCCGCCGCAGCGCGCGCAGCCGCGCGCCGCGTACACGCGCTCCGAGGGCAGGCCGGCCTGGCGCAGCAGCGCGGACTCGATCATCGCCGGGGTCGTCGCGATGCGGCAGTGCTCGCAGAGGCGCGGCACCAGCAGCTGCGCGAGGATCCCGACGAGGCTGGCCGCGACGAGGTGCGGGTTCGCGCCGATGGCGATGCAGCGGTACGCGGCCGCCAGAGCGTCCGGCGCCTGGATGGTGCTGAGCACGAGCCGGCCCGCGAGAGCCGCGTTCATCGCGACCTCCGCGGTCTCGCCGTCGCGCAGCTCACCCACGACCACGATGTCCGGCTCCTGAGCGAGCACGGCGCGCAGCGTCGACGCGTAGGTGGCGCCGGCCGCGCGATCCACCGGCACCTGGCTGACGCCCTCGATGGCGAGCGCGACCGGATCCTCGACCGTCGTGATGTCCCGCGTCACGCTCGGAAGCTCGCG
>MGON01000102.1:1248-1865 GCA_001795345.1 Chloroflexi bacterium RIFCSPLOWO2_02_FULL_71_16
AGAGGCTGGTCGTCTTCCCCATCCCCGGCATCCCCGCGATGAGGAGCAGGCCGTACGGCGAGCGCAGCATCTCGCGCCAGCGCTCGAGCGTGCCGGCCTCCATGCCGAGGCCCTCGATGTCCGGGGCGCTGCTCTTCTGCTCGAGAACGCGAAGCACGATCTTCTCCCCGTAGAGCGTCGCGACGGTGCTCACGTCGAACGTCGCCTCACGGGACTCGTCGCGGACCAGGAGCCGCCCCTGCTGCTCGTCCGCGCCCATGCCGGCGAGGGAGCGCACGCGGGCGGCGACGGCCGAGGCCATGTCACGGGGGAGCTGGTTCACCTCGCGCAGCGACCCCTCGAGGCGGAAGCGGATGCGCAGGCGGTCGGCCAGCGGCTCGATGTGGATGTCGGCGGCGCGCTCGCGGACGGCCTGCGCCAGCACGAAGCGCAGGATCTGTGTCTCGGGACCGTCGACGCGCGCCCCCGGGAACGCCGCCGGAGCGGCGCTGCGCGCGGGCGTCGGCTCCGCCTCGCGCTCGGGGGCGGGTGCGAGCTGCGGTCGGGCGATGGACCGCGGCTCGGCGGCCGGGGCGGGGGCCGGCGGCTGCGGGGCAGGGGCCGGTGTGCCGGCCCGG
>MGON01000102.1:1876-2607 GCA_001795345.1 Chloroflexi bacterium RIFCSPLOWO2_02_FULL_71_16
CCGCCGCCGGGGCGGCCGCCGCGGGCGTGTCGCTCTCGTGCACGGCGGGCGCGAGGGCGGGCTCGTCCGGCTCCTCGACGGCCGGGAATCGCCGCTCGATCTCGCTCGCGAGCTCCGAGTCGAGGGCCAGGAGCGGGACCACCCGCCGGCCCGTGCGCTCGGCCAGCAGGTCGCGCGCGCGGAGATCGGTCGGGCGCGCCATCGCGGCCAGGATCTCGCCGTCGCGGGCGCCGACGACCAGCAGCTTGTGCGTGCGGGCAAGGTCGGGCGGCGTGAGATGGACCGCGACCTCGTCCACGGCCAGCGACCCGAAGAGCGCCAGGGGCACGTCGAGCTGGTACGACAGGGCCGCCGCGAGCTCGAGCTCGGTCACCGCCCCGTCGACCACGAGCTGCTGCCCGATGGTCCGCTCGTTGGCGCGGTGAACGGCCGCGGCCGCGTCCGCCTGCTCCGGCGAGACGACGCCCGCGCGCACGAGAAGCTCGCCCAGCCGCGGGCGAGAGCCTGGAGACGCCATGTCGGAAGTGTTCCCGGCCGACGTCCGAGCAGGCATACGACGCCGGGGTGGTCTCCCCTACGACGTTCTGCGTAGGCGCCGGGACGCCGGCCTTCGCGCGGGCTCCTCGGTAGGGGCGCAGGCCGCAAGCCGAACCCCCACGCGAGACCCGTCCGAACCCGCGGATCGGCGGGTGAGGCTGCGGGACCGAGCTGGCGTTGAGAGACCGTTCCAT
>MGON01000102.1:2755-6914 GCA_001795345.1 Chloroflexi bacterium RIFCSPLOWO2_02_FULL_71_16
GGTGTTGGCGCTGATCGTCAGCTCGTCGGCGATGGCCTGCGACTCCTTGCCCTGGGAGAGGAGCCGCAGGACCTCGAGCTCACGCTCGGTGAGCGCCTCGCCGGTCCCCTCCCCCGACAGCGCTCGGGTCCGCGCGACCTGCTCGTCGGTGAGGTACCGCTCGCCGGCGGCGACCTTGCTCAGGGCGTCGAGCACGTCGTCGAGCGCGCGCTCCTTGGTGAGGTAGCCGTCCACGCCGGCGCGCAGGCCGCGCATCAGCGTGGCGTCGGTCGTGTCGCTCGTCAGGACGACGATGCGCGCCTCGGGGCTGAGCTGTCTCAGGCGCGGGATGAGGTCCGCGGCGTCGTAGCCGGGCAGGTGGTAGTCGAGCAGGATGACGTCCGGCCGCGCCGTCCTCGCGATCGAAACGGCCTGGGCCCCGCTCTGCGCGATGCCGACCACCTCGTAGCCCTCGAGCTGCCGGATGACGCTGCCGAGCGCGTCGGCGAAGAGGAAGTGGTCGTCGACGATCTCGACGCGCGTCACCTGGACCTCGCCGCCGCGGCCCTCGTCCGGAGCGGGATCCTGAGCGAGAACGCGCTGCCACCGCCGCGCGCGGGGCGGTAGGAGACCTCGCCCTTGTGATCCTCGGCGATGGCCTTCGAGATGTAGAGGCCGAGGCCGGACCCGCGCGTACCGTCGGCGGTGGTGAGTCGGGTGAACTTCCGGAACAGCCTGCGGCGCTGCGCGGCCGGGATGCCGGGTCCGCGGTCGCGGACCTCCACCGTGGCGCGCCGCGTACGCCCATCCACCGAGAGCGTCACGTCGATGGGCGAGCCCGCGGGCGAGTACTGGCCCGCGTTCGCCAGCAGGTTGCCGAGGACCTGCCGCAGGCGGCGGGCGTCGGCACGCACGGGCACGGGCCCCTCCACGCCGCGGACGCGCACCTCGTGCTCGGAGAGGTGCGCGCCCTCGACCGCCGCGCGCACGACGGCCGCGAGGTCCACCGAGCGCAGGACGGAGCGGAGGCGTCCGCTCGCCGCGGCTTCGGCGTCGGTGACGCTCTCGAGCAGGTCGAGCAGATGACGCGCCTCCTCCGCCACCAGCGCGGCGCGCCGCCCGGCCGGATGCGCACCGAGGTCGCGCGCGAGCACACGAGCGGCCGCGTCGATGCCGATGAGGGGATTGCGCAGCTCGTGGATCACGAGGGAGACGTACTCACCGCTTGCGTTCCGCTCTGTCATGCGCCGCCAGTATCGGCGGCGGCGGGACCGTGGACTATGGGCGGGGGTAGCGCGAGGCGAGCGTCGGCACCGCCGCGTGCGGGCGTCCGCCCGCGGTCGTGCCGGGAGCTTCCGCCGGAGCGGCGACGTGCCACGTCCCGTCCGGCGCGAGCTCGAGCGACGGCATCGTCCGGCCGGCACCCACGACCGCGAGCCGCGGAGCGTCCTCGACCTCTTCGGCGGGCGCTTCCTCCTTGCTGGCCGAGGTCGTGGCGTAGCTGACGACGCCGGCCAGGAGATCGCGGCCGAGCGTGCGCAGGACCCTCCTCACGGCCGGACCCGGCAGGCCGCGGCCACCGCGCCAGGGCGCGTCGGCCTCCGCCGGGACGCCCGCCGAGCGGTATCGCTCGAGGGCGTCGGCGAACGGGTCCCGCTCGTCCTCCCCGCGCTCGAGGACGGCCTGGACCACGCGCTCCGCGAGACCGGCGAGCACGTTCACGGGCTCTAGGCTCTCAGGCCGCTCGCCGCCCCGCATCATCCCCGCGAATGGATCGCGTACGCCAGATGGCGTAAGGGGGCGGTCAGGCGGGCCCGCCCGGCGGTGCGTCCGCCGGGAGCTCCGCCTCCTCGATGAGCATGACCGGGATCCCGTCCCGCACCGGGTAGCGGCGGCCGCAGCGCTCGCACACCAGGCGGTCGCCCTCCTCGCGGACCGGCGCCTTGTCGAGGGGGCACGCCAGGATCTCGAGCAGCTCCTTGTCGACACCCATCCGCGGCGATCCTAACTCGCGGGGCCGCGGACCGATCCGGCAGGCACGCGCCGCCATCGCGCAATGGCGTACAGGGCGACCGTGGCCGCATGTGTCGCGAGGGAGACCCAGAGGACCACCTGGACCATGGCCGCGGCATCGCGCGCGACCGCGAGCAGGAGGACGAGCTCAGCCGTCACGCCCGCGGCGATGACCGCTCCGACGCGCATCCACCCGCGGCCGACGAAGTACGCGATCCACAACGAGAGGAGCGCGTTCGAGAGCGCGGCCACGCCGTAGAGGCGGATGAGCGCCGGCGCCCCCGCGTACTGCGTCCCGACGATCAGCGACGTGAACAGGGCCGGAGCCACGAGATACGCGGCCGCAACGGCGCCGCTCGTGGCGAGCACGAAGCCGAGGGCGAGGAAGAGGTAGCGGTCGGGGTCGCCGCCGAGCGCATGGGTCCGGCTGGTGCGCTCGAGGAGGAGGAAGCCGACCGCGATCGGGGCGAACAGGACGATCTTGCCCATCGTGACCGTGGCCGCGTAGTCGCCGGCCTCGCTCGGGATGAGCCACGGCGAGAGGAGGCCGTCCACGAACGTGAGCGCCGCGTAGCCCATGAAGATCACCGCGGCGAGGACGAAGAACCGCGTCTCCGCACGGCCGAGGTCGTGCTCGTGCATGGCTCCGCGCGCCGCGCGCAGGAGCGGCGCCAGCGGGACGAGCGTTCCGAGCGTGCCCACGACCAGGGCGGCGGCCGCGCCGAGGAACGCCCCGTTCACCGGGCTCATGGGCGCGCCCGGAGCCGACAGCAGCAGCACCAGCGCGACGCCCACGACCAGCCGAACGAGCGCCATCGCGATGAAGACGGTGCCGAACCAGCCGAACCGCGCGAGGCCCTGGAGCAGCCCGAGCGTGAACGTGAGGACGATCGCGAGGAAGAGCGTCGCGCCGAGGAGCGCCACCGCGAACGGCGAGAGCGGCGGAATGGGCACCAGGAACGCGAGGAGGATGACGGCCGCCGCCGGCAGCCCCGCGGCCACCAGGATCCGCCGCATCCAGCGCCGGACGAAGACGTGGAGCGCCGCCTCGTCCCGGTGCGCCCGGTACTGGGCGGCGAGCTTCGCGGTGGCCGATTGCACGACCTGCCCGCCCAGCTGCTCGAGGATGAGCATGGCGAAGAACGCGGTGAGGATCGCGTAGTCCTCGGGGCGCAGAAGGCGCGCCATGACGACCTGGTAGCCGTAGGCGAGGACGTTCGCGACGGTGGTCGCCCCGAGCAGCCAGAGCGCGGCCACGTTGGCGCGCGCGAGCGCGATGGCGCGTGCGGGAAGCATTGCCCTCCGGCTAGTGGCTGTGCTGGTGGCCCGCGGCGACCGGCTCGGCGGCCGGCTTCGGAGCGACCGCGAGGAAGTTGTTGACGAGCTCCTCGAACTCGGGTGAGTCGTAGTCCTCGATGCCGCCGTGGTCCGCCAGGTCCGCGATGCGCGGATCGATAGGGATCTTCGCCAGGAGCGGCGCGTTCGCCGCGATGACGAGCTTCAGGCCCTGCGATGGACCGAAGACCTCGAGCCGCTGGCCGTCCGGCGTCACGACGTAGGCCATGTTCTCGACCACGCCGAGGATGTCGCCGCCGAGCTGCTTCACCAGGCGCACCGCCTTTGTCACGACCATCGTCGCGAGCGCCTGCGGCGTCGTGACGAGGACCACGCCGTCCACCGGGAGCGCCTGCATGACCGTGAGGGGCGCGTCGCTGGTGCCGGGCGGGAGGTCGACGATGAGGTAGTCGAGATCGCCCCACGCCACGTCGCTGAAGAACTGGCGGATGGCCCCGGAGACCATGGGCCCGCGCCAGATCACGGCCTCCTCCTCGCTCGGGAGGATCAGGTTCATGGACATGATCGGGATCCCGCCCTTCGAGGCGGGCGGGCGGAGCGTCTGCGTTCCGGCGACGACGCCCGGCTTCTCGCGGACGCCGAACATGCGCGGGATCGACGGCCCGGTGATGTCGCCGTCGAGCACGCCGACGCGGAGGCCGCGGCGCTTCAGGCCGACGGCGAGCAGGCCGGCGACGAGGGACTTTCCCACCCCGCCCTTGCCCGACATGACGGCGATGACGTGCTTGACGCCCTTCTGCTGGGCGATCCCCTTGGGTCCGCCGCTCGGGGCCGGCGGTCGCTCCGGTAGCCCCTCCGGGAGCTTCCCGGT
>MGON01000102.1:6951-8308 GCA_001795345.1 Chloroflexi bacterium RIFCSPLOWO2_02_FULL_71_16
ACGTTCACCTTCGCGGCGGTGGCGTGTCCGGCGGCGGCCTGCGCGATCGTCTCGGCCTTGGAGATGGAGCACGAGGCGCAGCCGAGCCCGTGCGCGGCGAGGACGCGCGCGGCGTCCGGCCAGCGCTCGACCACGGAGGCGATCGTCATGTCGGGGGTGATGTGGGGCATCAACTCAAGTGTATGGCCGGAGACCGTCTTGCTTGCGCTCTATCAGCAGGGTCCAGGAGTGCGCGTTGAGCGCATTAGCAAGCCCCTAGACCTCGATGCCGACGAAACGCACCAGTCCGAGGACGGCGAAGAACATCCCGACGCCGATGAACACCATGATCGGGTTCAGGATCCCCTCCTCCTTGTTCGCCTCCGACATGAGGTCCGTCGCTCCGACGTAGAGGACCGAGCCCGTCGCGATGGCGAGCAAGTAGGGGGCGATCTCGCCGAGCACCGCGGAGGCGAGGACGCCCGCGAACGTGGCCACCGCGAGCAGAGCCGAGGCGCCGAACGCCCACCGCCGGGTCGTGCCGGCGGCCTTCATCACGGACGCGATCGTGAATCCTTCGGGAAGCTTGTGGAGCATGATCGCGGCGAAGACGAGCACTCCGAGGCCCGGGCTCGTCACGAACGCGGCACCGATCGCTATCCCGTCCATGAGCGCGTGGAGGCCTAGCCCGATGAGGGCGGTGCTCGTCACATGGGTATCGACGACCGCGGCCCCGTGCGTCTCCTCGCCGAAGTGGAAGTGCGGGGCGAAGACGTGCTCGAAGAAGTGGATGAACAGGTAGCCGGCGAGGATCAGAGCGCCGGCGATGGGGCCCGTCTCGGCGATGGTCTCGGGAATGAGCTCGAGGAGCGAGACGCCGAGGAGGTTACCCGCGCCGAGGGCGATGAGCAGCGACAGCGTGCGGTCGCCGATGCGGCGCGGGGCGGTGACGACCGCGCCGCCGACGATGTCGCCCGCGGCCGCGGCCAGACCCAGCAGCAGGACGAAAGGGTCCACGTTGGCAGTGTGCCTGAGCCCGGAGCTAGGGCTCGCGCCGTCCGGCGAGCATGACGGCGACGGCGGTCGTGACGGGGACGCAGAGGACCAGGCCGACGCTCGCGACGATCACGGTGACGATCGACTCGACCATGGCCTCGCTGTTCAGCGAGACCGAGAGCGGCTGGAAGCCCATCGAGAGCAGCAGCACGAGCGGGAGCGCGCCGCCGAAGTAGGCGAGGGCAAGCGTGTTGATGAGCGAACCGATGTGGTCGCGGCCGACGTTCAGCGCGGACAGGTAGAGCGGCCGGCCGCGCAGCTCCGGGTCGATCTGGGCCAGCTCGAAGGTGGTCGAGGCCTGGCCGACGCTCATGTCCACGAG
>MGON01000103.1:0-4730 GCA_001795345.1 Chloroflexi bacterium RIFCSPLOWO2_02_FULL_71_16
ACCAGATCCTGGTCGAGATGGACGGCTTCGACACGGGGACCAACGTCATCGTCCTCGCGTCAACGAACCGCCCGGACGTGCTCGACCCGGCCCTCCTCCGTCCGGGCCGCTTCGACCGGCAGGTCGTGCTCGACCGCCCGGACATCCGTGGCCGCAAGAACATCCTCGACGTGCACGTCAAGGGCAAGCCGCTCGACAAGAACGTGGAGCTCATCAAGATCGCGAAGATCTCGCCCGGCTTCTCCGGCGCGGACCTCGCGAACGTCGTTAACGAGGCCGCCATCCTCGCGGCGCGGCGGAACAAGAAGACGATCGCGCAGGCGGAGTTCGAGGATGCCCTCGAGAAGGTCGCTCTCGGACCCGAGCGCCGCTCGCGCGTCATCACGGAGAAGGAGAAGCTCATCGTCGCGTACCACGAGGCCGGACACGCGCTGTGCTTCAAGCTCCTGAAGCACACCAACCCGGTACACAAGATCACCGTGGTCTCGCGCGGCATGGCCATGGGCGTCACCTGGTCCCTTCCGCAGGAGGATCGCTACTTCCGCACCAAGAAGGAGTTCGAGGACGACATCGCGGCCGCTCTGGGCGGCTGGGTCGCGGAGCAGCTGCACCTGGGCGGCGACATGACGACCGGCGCCTCGAACGACATCGAGAAGGCCACCGAGATGGCCCGCCACATGGTCACCAAGTACGGCATGAGCGAGAAGCTCGGGCCGCTCCAGTACGGCAAGACCGACGAGCTCATCTTCCTCGGGCGTCAGATCCAGGAGGAGCGGAACTACTCGGAGGACGTCGCGAAGCTGATCGACAGCGAGGTCAAGGAGATCGTCGACCGCGCGCGCCGCCGCGCGCACGAGGTCCTCTCGCAGAACCGCGACAAGCTCGACATAGTCGTCCAGCGCCTCATCACCGACGAGACCATGTCGAGCGAGGAGTTCGACAAGATCTTCGAGGACGGGCAGGAGGTGCCCGCGGCCGCGGCCGCCGGGCATCCCAGCGAGCCGCCTACCGGGACGACCGGGGCTGACGACCAGCGCCGCGGCAAGGGCCCCGCGCCGGCACCCAAGCCCAGCCCCGCCTAGCTCCAGGGCCGGCCGCCCGTCCACTGTGGATCGGGCCGAATGACAGGCCAGTAACAGGAATATCCGCGAGAGCTCCGGGCACGCCGTTTGCTTCATTCAGTGGAGCGTGAGCGACGACAACGACCGCCCTATCGAGAACGTCGACCCGG
Source organism: Chloroflexi bacterium RIFCSPLOWO2_02_FULL_71_16 (assembly GCA_001795345.1). GTDB lineage: Bacteria > Chloroflexota > Limnocylindria > P2-11E > P2-11E > GWC2-70-10. Next base: position 1,232 of record MGON01000103.1, read on the forward strand.
TCCGAACTGCCCTGCTCGGGCTCTGGACCGCGATCCTGGCCATCGCCTTCCTGGCTTTCCTCGTCGCCGATCAGGCAAGCGCGCTCTCTTTTTAGGCCTTCGGCTCTTTGATGCGCTCACGCGCACTGCTGGACAGCGGGAGAAGTCTCTAGCGGCATCCGCGTAGCCTCCACGGGGCCTTGATCCGCATCTTCGTGGCTCTGCCGATCCCACTTCCGGTCGCCACCGAGCTCGCCGCGCTCGTCCCGGCGCCTCTCGAAGGCCTGAAGCGCGTCCGTCCGGAGCTCCTGCACGTGACGCTCGCGTTCGTGGGCTGGCTGGCCGAGGCGCGCGTGGCCGAGGTGACCGCGGCCGTACGCGAGGTGGCCTCGGCCGGGCGCCCGTTCCGCGTCGACCTCACCGCGGTGGGCCGCTTCCCGCCCAGCGGGCGGCCGCGCGTCGTTTGGGCCGGGATAGCCCGGCCGGCGGCGGCCCGGACGGTAGAGCTCGGCGGCGTGGTGCGCGCCTCGCTGGAGGCCGCCGGCCTCCCCTTCGACCCGAAGCCGCTGCAGCCGCACATCACGCTGGCGCGGATCCGGGACGACGCATCGGTGGAGCAGGCCCGCGCGGTGGCCTCGGCGGTCGCGGCCGCCCGCGTCCCGGAGGGTCTTGCTTTCGAGGTCGATGGGATAGATGTGATGAGCAGCGTCCTGACCCGCAGCGGCCCGCGGTACTCTCTGGTCGCCCGGGCTCCGCTCGGGTAAGCGAGCGGCCAAGTCACGTTGTACGCGGCCACTGGAAGGCGGGTAGGGCAGGGGCATGTCGACGGAGCACGTCCAGACGATCCTCGACCGGGCGCTGACCGACGCCGCGTTCCGCGACCTGCTCGCGAAGGACCCGCAGACCGCCCTGGCCGGCTACGACCTGAGCGACGAGGAGCGCGCGAGGTTCGGAAGCGGTACGGCGAAGGCTGAGCGGCTCGAAGAGCGCGTCTCGAAGAACGACCTCTCGGCCGCCTTCGCCATCAAGACCGGCGGAGTGGTGCTGCGCCCGCCGTCCGAGCTGAAGAGGAAGGGGCCCGCGCGCTAAGGCCTCTCTAGGCCGCGCCGGGCTCCACGCGCGACCGGGCATCGATCGCCTCGGAGACGAACGGGGCCACGAGCATCACGGTGAGGCCCAACGCGAGCGCCACGCCGATCCCCGCGCGCACGCCGTCGCCCATCGTGGTGGGGACCAGCCCTCCCACGAGCCCGGGAACGTTGCGGAGGACGAGCGCGCTCATGACCAGCACGTAGAGCAGCGCGGCGACGGCGTACGCCATGAAGCCCATCTCGCGCCGGCTCGCCGGGCGGCGCGGCCGATCGAGCAGGTCCCGGAACACGAAGCGCATGGCCTTGCGTCGCAGGGCGTTGGTATCGGTGAGGTCGGCGAGCACGTAGTAGCCGTCGAACTCGAGGAGCGGCGACAGGTTGAAGACGACCAGAGCGACGTTCGCGAGCGCGAGCCAGACGACGACGTCCTGCGCGACGCCCGCCAGGAGATGCGCGAACAGGCCCAGCGCCCCCGCGAACGCCAGGTTGAACAGCGGCCCCGCCGCGTTCACCCGGATGCGTCCCCAGCGCGGGATCGCCCACGTCGCCGACGTGTCCACGTACACGACCGGCGTGAACCAGAACAGGCCCATGCCGGCGCGGCCCACCCGGCAGCCCTCGGCCTTGGCCGCGACCGCGTGGGCGATCTCGTGCCCCACGCCCGCGACGAGCAGGAGGACGAACGCGACGGCGATGCCGACGACGCCGAAGTCACCCAGCGTGGCGGTGCGGAGCAGGGGGAGCGCGCTCGCGAGGCCCAGGATGCCCAGCATCACCGCGACGATCGCGCCCGCCCGCGTGTAGAGCGGGGCCGCCGCGCGATGGACGAGTTCCGCCGCCCCGTCGGCGTCCCTGATCTCCATGCGTGGCGCGAGCACCGCATCGGCGATGCGCATCAGGCGAGCGTCGGGCGCGTCGCTAGCGACGTGCGGCATCGTCGCGAACCCGGACGCCTGCAGTGCGGCCACCGTCGAGAAGACCGCCTGCGGATCGAGGCGGCCCGTGCGCTCGAAATGGCGCATGACCAGGTCGCGGAGGGTTCGCTCGCCGTCGAGATCCTCATAGATCGCGTGCGCCTGGCGGTCGAGGCGCATGTAGACGGCACGGCCCGGGTCGTTGAGGATCACCGCCTCCGGGTCGTCCGGCGCGCGCTCGACGCGATGCTCGCCCGTCCGGCCCGGCCGGTGGCGCGCCTGCATGACCGAAGACACCCGGTCGAGCAAGGAGCGGTGCCGCTTCACCGCCGCGCGCACCGCGTCGCCCGGCACCAGCAGGGCCTCCACGATCCCGACCGCGCGCACCGTGGCCGTCCGAGCGGAGCCCGTGAGCACGGCGATCTCGCCGATGAGCGCGCCGGGTCCCAGGCGCGCGAGCTGCCGCTCGCCGCCGGGGTCCTCCTGGATCACGACGGTCTCGCCTTCGCGGATCAGCATCACCTCGTCGCCGCGCTCGCCCTGGCGCACGAGATCCTCGCCGGGCTCGAACCGGGCGGGCCGCAGCTCCGCGGCGAGGCGCTCGATCTCCTGCCACGGCAGTCCTGAGAAGGGACCCTGGCGGCGCAGGAACCCGCTCGTCCGGCGCGCGTCCGCGAACGCCTCCAGGGTCTTCGCGAACCCGGCGCGCTCGGACGCGAGGATCCGTAGGTCATCGGCGTCGATGCGCAGAGCGCGGACGGGCTCGAGGGCGACGACGTCGGCCGATCGTCGCCGTCCCTCGAGGACCGCGAGCTCGCCGACGATCGCCGGCGCCGTCATCGTCGCGATCACCGCGCCGTCCGCGCCGCTCACGCGGATGCGTCCCGCGGTGAGCACGTAAGCCGCATCGGGCTCGTCCCCGGCGCGCAGGAGATGCGATCCGCGGGCCGCCCGGACCGCCTTCGCGCGTACGGCGAGGGCTCTGCGCTCGACGACCGAGAGGGAAAGGAATGGTCCGAAGTCCAGGGGCCCGGCCATTCAAGCGAGCCTATCGGGGAGCGAAAACGTTGGGAAACCGGGCACTCCGCACTTCCCAGGACCAATTCCGACGAGTACAGTCGGAAAACGCCCACCGGAGGGGAAGCCATGAGACCGATCGCCGTGATCTACGAGAACGAGGCGTGGATGGCCCCGCTGTTCAGCTCGCTCGAGCGCGCGGGAGCACCCGTCGAGCGCGTGTTCGCGAATGCCCAGGCGTTCGATCCGGCGGCCGCGGCCCCCGACTGGTCGCTGGCCGTGAACAAGGTCTCGCCCTCGGCGTACCTCCGGGGTCACGCCCCGAGCATCGCGTTCGCCCGCCAGTTCCTGCCGTTCCTCGAGGAGCGGGGGATCCCGGTGGTCAATGGGACCGAGGCATTCCGTCTCGAGACCTCGAAGGCCTTGCAGCTGCTGCTGCTCCACCGGCTCGGGATCCGCGCACCCGCGGCGCACGTGGTGAATGACCCGGCGCGTGTC
>MGON01000103.1:4759-6940 GCA_001795345.1 Chloroflexi bacterium RIFCSPLOWO2_02_FULL_71_16
ATCCGGAGCGCTCGCGCGGCGTTTCGGCTCGCTCGACGAGCTTGCGGCGAACGCCCGGGCCATCGACCTGGGACCCGACGGGACGGGGATCGTGCAGGAGTACCTCGAGCCCGCGGACGGGTCGATCATCCGCGTCGAGTTCCTGGATGGCGAGTTCCTCTACGCCATCCGGATCTGGGCCGACAAGGGCGATGACTTCAACCTCTGCCCGGCGGACATCTGCCAGGTGCCGGAGACCGGGATCGTGGCCGGGGCGGTGAACGAGCTCGCCGGGCCGACGGCGAGCGCGAAGAAGCCGCTGCGGATCGAGGCGTACGACCCGCCCGGCGAGATGATCGACGTGGTCCTCCGGATCGCGCGCGAGGGGGGCCTCGACGTCGGCGGTGTCGAGTACCTCGTGGCCGAGCGCGACGGCCTGCCCTACGTCTACGACATCAACGCGCTCTCGAATTTCGTGACCGACGCCGTCTCGCTCGTTGGATCCGATCCGCACGAGCGCTTCACCCGCTACCTGATCGGCCGCGCCCGCACGGAGGCCATGGCATGAGGACGGCCACGGCGCCCCGGCTGCGCACCCGGACCGCCGATCCCTACCGCGACACGGACGTCATCGACGCCTACGCGCCGCGGGCGAATCAGACCGTCGTCGGCCTGGTGTCCCTGCTGGCGGTCGCAACGGGCTGGTGGCCGCTGCTCTGGCTCGTCGCCGCGCAGCTCGCGATCGGGCTGACCTTCGGCCGCCGCTACTGCCTGCCGTGCCTCTTTTACTTCGAGGTGGTCCAGCCGCGGATCGGCGAGGGGCCCATCGAGGACTCGAGGCCGCCGCGGTTCGCGAACGTCGTCGGGGTCGTTTTCCTGGGAGCGGCGACGCTCGCGTACGGCCTCGGGGCGAGCGGCGTCGGCGCGGCGCTCGGGCTGGTCGTGTCCGCGCTCGCGCTCCTCGCGGCGTCGACCGGGCTGTGCGTCGGCTGCGAGATGTACAAGCTCGGGGCACGCCTTCGCGGGATCGCGAGCCGGCCGTTCGAGCGAGTCGACCTGGCCGAGATCGGCGCTGCGGCCGTGGCGGGGGATCTGGTCGTCGAGTTCACGCACCCGCTCTGCACGGACTGCCGCGAGCTCGAGCGGAGCCTGCGGGCGGCGGGGCGGCGGGTCGTTACGGTGGACGTGTCGCGGCGGCCCGACCTGGCCAGGCGCTACGGCATCGCGTACGTGCCGACGGCCGTCGCCGTGGACGGAGCCGGCCGCGTCATCGCTCGCATCGCCGGATGAGAGCCCGGTCAGGCTCCCGCGCCACCCCGGGCGCTGAGCCGCAGCTGCTCGACCCCTAGCCGCTCGCCCCGGGCGCGGATCCGCGGCGGCAGGACCAGGCCCCGCCGGCGGTAGTTCGCGAAGGCGTAGCGGTCGCACTGGACCTCCGCCGACGTGCCCCAGCCGTGCAGCAAGTAGAGCCAGTAGTGGCAGAACTCGTGGAGATAGAGGAACCGGACGACGTCCCGCCGGGTGCGGAACTGGGCGAGCGGCCGGCCCAGGGCGCCCAGGTCGACCATCTCGGCGAAGGGACGGAAGGGCTCCGGGACCTGGATGACCATCTCCGGCCGGTCCCAGAAGGTAAAGGCCTGCAGATGGGGCCGCGTCCGGTAGCGCAGCGCCTTGACCGTCAGCCGGTAGCCCGTGGCCATGGGCAGGCCGCGGAGGACCTCCCGGACCTTCTCGGCGGAGTGGCTTGGCAGCGTGGACCGGACGGCCATGGGCCCTAGCGGCCGTCCGGGGGCCTGCCGGGCTGGGCTGATAGCCATAGAGCCACTGTACGGACGGGGATCGCGCTTCCGTTCCTGGACTCACGCGCTGGTCCGGCCTCGCTTCGCGGCGGCCGGCCTGCGCCGCCTCGCTCCGCTCGATCACTGGTGGACTCGCTCGGACCGGCGAAGCCGGATCCTCGCTCGGGGCTGTCTGACCTTGAAAATGGGCGGAAAGCGGGCATATGATCATGGTCAACGTCGCTCGAGCGGGAGCGAATAGGCCGCGGCAGACCGCGACAGAGAGCCGGCGCGGAGCTGAGAGCCGGCGCGGCGAGGGGCGGCGCGAATGGGTCCCGCGAGACGCCGGCCTGAAAGGGCGCTCCGAGGCAGAGGGCGAGCGAGGATCCGGCTCCGCCGGTCCGAGCGAGTCCAACGGCAGCGG
>MGON01000103.1:6948-7605 GCA_001795345.1 Chloroflexi bacterium RIFCSPLOWO2_02_FULL_71_16
CGACCGCACGACGAGTAGGGCGGGCCGGAGGCTCTCCGTTATCAAAGAGCACTCCCGTGAAGGAGCGATCCGAGCGGGGGATGGAGACCCGCGTGACGCGGGTGAATTCGGGTGGCACCACGGAGCCCTCGTCCCGATCACGGGCGAGGGCTTTTGCGTTCCCGGCGAAGGACGGCGAGAAGGAGGTCCCGGTGGCGGTCGCGACACCCCGCATCGCTCAGCTCGTTCCCACGAGGCGCGAGCGCCTGGCCGACCTCGAGACGCCGGTCTCGGCGTTCGCGAAGCTGCGCCCGCTGGGGGCATTCCTCCTCGAGAGCGCCGAAGGCGGCGAGCGCATGGGCCGCTACAGCTTCATCGGCGTCGATCCGCGGGAGACGCTGGTCTTCCGGGACGGGGTCGCGACGATCCGCGAGCGGCGCCGCGCGGGCGCCGAGTCGGCCCGGGCGCGCACGGTCCCGTACACGGACCCGCTCGCGGTCCTGCGTGATGAGGTCGGGCGGTTCCGGCGCCCGGAGGCCCCCGGGCTGCCGCGCTTCTCGGGCGGCGCCGTGGGCTACGTCGGGTACGAGGCCGCGCGCCGCTTCGAGCGGCTGCCCGCGCCGGCATCCGACCCGTACGGGCTCCCCGAGGCCGCGTTCGCGGTCTACGACACGGTCG
>MGON01000103.1:7620-8365 GCA_001795345.1 Chloroflexi bacterium RIFCSPLOWO2_02_FULL_71_16
TGCGGCACACGCTCGAGGTCCTCGCTCACGACGAGGCCGGCGAGCCGCCTCGCGCGGAGGCCGCCATCGCGCGCGTGTTCGAGGCGCTCGATCGCCCGCTCGCGACCCGCGGGAGCGCCGCGGCCGGCGCGACGCCGGCGGTCACCGCGAACGGCACCCCCGAGCAGTACGAGGAGCGCGTGCGCCGCGCCCGATCGCTCATCGCGGGCGGAGACTGCATCCAGATCGTGCTGTCGCAGCGCTTCGACGTACGGCCGGCGCCGGAGCCCCTCGCGCTGTACCGCGCGCTCCGCCATGTGAACCCGTCGCCGTACATGTTCTGCCTGCCCATCCCGGGGGACGAGAGCGGCGCGACCCTCGTCGGCGCGTCGCCGGAGCCGTTCGTCCGCGTAGAGGGCGGCCGCGTGGTCATGTACCCGATCGCCGGCACGCGGCCGCGGGGCGCCGACGAGGTCGAGGACGCGGCGTTCGAAGCCGAGCTGCGCGCATCGGAGAAGGAGCGCGCCGAGCACGTCATGCTCGTCGACCTCGCCCGCAACGACATCGGGCGCGTGTCGACAGCGGGATCGGTCCGCGTCACGGAGCTCATGCGCGTCGACCGCTTCTCGCACGTGATGCATCTGACGTCGGTCGTGGAGGGTGTCCTTCGCCCGGAGCTCGACGCGCTCGACGCCTTCCGCGCGTGCTTCCCGGCGGGGACGGTGTCCGGGGCGCCGAAGATCCGGGCCATGGAGCGCATCGCGGA
>MGON01000103.1:8376-9810 GCA_001795345.1 Chloroflexi bacterium RIFCSPLOWO2_02_FULL_71_16
GACGGGACGCTCGACACCTGCATCACCATCCGGACCGCGGTCGTGGCGAACGGCGTCTGCCGGATCCAGGCGGGCGCGGGGATCGTCGCGGACTCGGACCCGGCGATGGAGGAGGCCGAGACGCGGGCCAAGGCGCGCGCGCTGCTGCGGGCCGTCGAGCTCAGCGCGACGCTCGGAGCGAGCCTGTGAGAGTCCTGATCGTGGACAACTACGACTCCTTCACCTTCAACCTGGCGCAGGGCCTCGCTCAGCTGGGCGCCGAGGTTGACGTCATCCGGGCGGACGATCCGGCCCTTGAGGCCGCGCTCGCCGCGCGACCCGATCGCGTCGTGATCTCGCCCGGCCCCGGCCGGCCCGAGGTCGCGGGCCGCTCGCCCGAGGTCGTGCGCGACGCGCCCGCCGCCGGCATCCCCACGCTCGGCGTCTGCCTGGGCCTGCAGTGCGCGGCCGTGGCGTTCGGCGCGTCCGTCGTCCGCGCGCCCGAGCCGCGCCACGGCAAGACGTCGGCGGTCCGTCACGACGGCAAGGGCATCTTCCTTGGCGTCGCGGACCCCACCACCGCGACGCGGTATCACTCCCTGATGGTCGACGAGCGCACCCTGCCGGCCGACCTCGAGGTGACCGCGCGGAGCGACGACGGCGTCGTCATGGGGCTCCGCCACCGCACCCTCCCGCTCGAGGCCGTCCAGTTCCACCCCGAATCGGTGCTCACCGTGGACGGGCCCGCGATGCTGCGCAACTTCCTCGAGGGCAGGCGCTGATGGACGTCCGGGAGGCGCTCACGGCGATCTCGATCGGCCGCACCCTCACGCGCGACGAGGCCGAGTCCGCGATGGGGTCGGTCATGGCCGGAGAAGCGACGCCCGCACAGCTGGGCGCGCTCCTCGCGGCGCTGCACGTGCGCGGCGAGACGGTCGACGAGATCGCGGGCTTCGCCGCGGCCATGCGCGACGCGTCGGTGCGCGTCTCGATCCCGGACGGCGCGATCGACACGTGTGGCACCGGAGGCGACCGGAGCGGCACCTTCAACATCTCGACCGTCGCGGCGATCGTCGCGGCCTCCGCGGGCGCGCGCGTGGCGAAGCACGGCAACCGCGCGGCGTCCAGCGCGTGCGGCAGCGCCGACGTCCTCGAGGCGCTCGGCGTTCGCATCGACCTGGGACCGGAAGCCGTCGCGGCGTGCATCGCCGAGACGGGGATCGGCTTCATGTTCGCGCCGCGCTACCACCCCGCGATGAAACACGCCGGGCCGGTCCGGCGCGAGATCGGCATCCGCACGGTCTTCAACGTCCTGGGTCCGCTCGCGAACCCGGCGCGCGTGCGCCGCCACGTCCTCGGCGTCCCGTCGCCGGCCCTGGGCCCGGTGATGGCCCGTGCGCTCGCCGAGCTCGGCGCCGAGCACGCCCTCGTGGTCCACGGCGCCGGGATCGACGA
>MGON01000103.1:9841-12111 GCA_001795345.1 Chloroflexi bacterium RIFCSPLOWO2_02_FULL_71_16
ATCCGCGGCGCAACGCGGACATCGCGCGGGCCGTGCTCGAGGGCACGGATGGGGGAGCCCGGGCGGCCGTCATCCTCAACGCGGGCGCGGCGCTCTACGTCGCCGCCGTGGCCGACAGCGTCCGTGAGGGGGTCGCCCTCGCGCGGGCCGCGATCGCGTCCGGCGCGTCGCGCGCGACCCTGGAGCGCCTCGTCGCGACGAGCCAGCGGCTGGGCGAGGCGGTGGCCCCATGAGCTTCCTCGAGCGCCTCGTCCGGGAGCGCCGCGCCGACGTCGCGGCGGCCCGCGCGTGGCATCCGTTCGAGCAGGTGAAGCACGCCGCGCTGCGCGCCGCCATGGGCCGCGGCGCGCCGCGCTTCGTCGACGCGCTAAGGGAGCGGCGCGCCTCGGGCCGGCTGGCGGTGATCGCCGAGGTCAAGCGCACTTCGCCCACGCTCGGGCGACTTGGCGAGATCCAGGACCCGGCCGCCCTCGCGCAGCGATATCAGGAGGCGGGCGCCGCGGCCATCTCGGTCCTCGTAGAGCCGCGCCACTGGGGCGGCTCCATCGCTGACCTTCGCGCTGTCATCCCGGCGGTCCGGCGTCAAGTCTTCCATAGGGACGACCAGTTGCCGGACGTGACCGAGCTTCCCGTCCTGGCGAAGGACGTCATCGTCGACGAGTACCAGATCGCTGAGATCGGGGCCGCCGGCGCGCACGCGGTGCTGCTCATCGCGGAGGCGCTCGACGACGCGACCCTGGCCCGGTGCGTCGAGCTCACGCTCGAGCTGGGCATGGACCCGCTCGTGGAGGCGCACGAGCCAGAGGCGTTCGCGCGGGCCGTGCGCAGCGGCGCCGCCGCCGTCGGGGTGAACGCGCGGGACCTGCGCGAGCCGGCGCGGCTCGATCACCGCCGCGTTCACGACCTGGCGGCCGAGGTCTTCACGGACCAACTGCTCGTCGCGGAGTCCGGGATCACGTCGGTCGAGGACGCGAGAGCGCTGCCGCCGCGGGTCGACGCCGTCCTGGTCGGCACCGCGCTGGTGCGAGCTTCCGACCCCGCGCCGCTCATCCGCGCCCTCGCCGAAGTGCGGCCCGCGAGGTCGCTGGCATGACCGTCCTCGTGGGCAAGGGCCGCTTCGGCGCGTTCGGCGGGCAGTACGTCCCCGAGACGCTCATGCCCGCGGTCATCGAGCTCGAGGCCGCGTTCGACGACGCGTGGCGCGACGAAGCGTTCCGCGGCGAGCTCGACCGGCTGCTGCGGACGTACGTCGGCCGGCCCACGCCGCTCACGGACGCGCCGCGCCTCGCTGAGGCGGTCAGCCTGGGGCGCGTGCTCCTGAAGCGGGAGGACCTGACGCACACGGGGGCGCACAAGATCAACAGCGCGGTGGGCCAGGCGCTCCTCGCGAAGCGGATGGGCAAGCGGCGGGTGATCGCCGAGACGGGGGCGGGGCAGCACGGCGTCGCGGCCGCGACGGCGTGCGCGCTCCTCGGCCTGGAATGCGTCGTGTACATGGGCACCCTCGACATGCAGCGGCAGGAGCCGAACGTCCATCGGATGCGGCTCCTCGGCGCCGACGTACGCGCCGTCGATGCCGGCAGCCGCACGCTGAAGGACGCCGTGAACGAGGCGATCCGCGACTGGGTGACGAACGTGCGCACGACGTACTACCTGCTCGGCAGCGCGATCGGGATGCACCCGTATCCCACCATCGTTCGTGAGCTGCAGTCCGTCATCGGCCGCGAAGCCCGTCAGCAGACGCTCGACCTGCTGGGACGGCTCCCGGACGCGGTGGTCGCGTGCGTCGGCGGGGGCTCTAACGCCATCGGCATGTTCGCGGCGTTCCTGGAGGACCGTGAGGTGGTCCTGCGCGGGGTCGAAGCGGGCGGCGAGGGCCTGGCTTCCGGGAAGCACGCGGCCTCGATCAGCGGCGGCACGCCGGGGGTGCTCCACGGCACGCGGACCTACGTGCTGCAGGACGAGGCCGGGCAGATCCGCGAGACGCACTCCGTCTCCGCCGGGCTCGACTACCCGGGCGTGGGCCCGGAGCACGCCGCGCTCCACGACAGCGGGCGCGTGAGCTACGTGGCCCGCACCGACCACGAGGCGCTCGAGGCGTTCCGCCTCCTCTGCCGGACCGAGGGGATCATCCCGGCGCTCGAGCCGGCGCACGCCATCGCAGAGCTACAGCGCCTCGCGCGCGAGCTCGGACCCCGGGCGACGGTGGCCGTGTGCCTTTCAGGTCGTGGCGACAAGGACCTCGCGACCGTGGTCGGCCTGGGATGACG
>MGON01000103.1:12225-14151 GCA_001795345.1 Chloroflexi bacterium RIFCSPLOWO2_02_FULL_71_16
GGCGCGAGCCTCGTGCGCGACCGCGATGCCGCCGTCCTGCTCATGGGCTACTTCAACCCGTTCCTCCGGTACGGCCCCCGGCGCCTCGCGGCAGACTGCGCCGCCGCCGGGATCGCCGGCGTGATCGTTCCCGATCTTCCGGCCGAGGAGAGCGGGGAGCTCGACGCGGATCTCGTCCCGGCCGGCGTCGCGCGGATCGACCTATACGCGCCGACCACGCCGGACGCGCGGCTCGACGCGCTGCTGCCGCGGGCGCGCGGGTTCGTGTACTGCGTGTCGCTCACCGGCGTCACCGGGGCGCGCACCGGCCTCTCGCCGGACCTCGGCGAGTTCGTCGGACGGGTCCGCGCCCGGACCGCCCTCCCGGTGGCCGTCGGATTCGGGATCGGATCGCCGGAGCACGTGCGCTCGCTCGCGGGAATGGTGGACGGCGTCGTCGTGGGCAGCGCGGCCATCGACGCGGTCGCGCGCGCGGCGTCAGGCGACCGCGAGCGTGCGCTGCGCGACTTCGTGCGGTCGCTCCGCGAGGCGGGCGAGCGATGAGCCCGGTCCGCGGCGTCCGCGGAGCGACGACCGTGCCGGCGAACGACCGCGCGCCGATCCTCAGCGCGACGAGGGAGCTCCTCGAGCTCATGGTCGGCGCGAACGGCATCGTGCCCGCCGACGTCGCGAGCGTCTGGTTCACGGTCACACCGGACCTCGACGCCGAGTTCCCCGCCTTCGCCGCGCGTGAGATCGGCTGGACGGCGGTGCCGCTGATCTGCGGGCGCGAGATCCCGGTCGCCGGGGCCCTGCCGCTCTGCATCCGCGTGCTCATCCACTGGAACACGGACGTGACCCAGGCCGAGGTGCGGCACGTGTTCCTCCACGGCGCGCGGGCGTTGCGGCCGCGGTGGGCGCTCGACCTTCCCGGTGACCCGCCGCTCGAGCCGGGCGCGGTCGAGCGCGAGGCCAAGGGCTATGAAAGGGAGTCGCTCTGATGCTCGTCGTCATGAAGCGCGACGCCTCGAAGGAGGAGATCGCGGGCGTCGTCTCGCGGATCGGCGAGCTCGGCCTGACGGCCGTGTCGCTGCCGGGCGCCGAGCGGACCGCGATCGGCACGTTCGGCGTCGCCGCGCGCGAATTCGAGGAGCAGCTCGAGTCGATGCCGGGGGTGGAGGAGATCGTCTACGTCTCCCGGCCCTTCAAGCTGGCGTCGCGCGAGGTGCGGCCGGCGGACACCGTGGTCGAGGTCGGAGGCGTCGAGATCGGCGGCGGCCGCCCGCTCGCCGTCGTCGCCGGGCCGTGCTCGGTCGAGGGCCGCGAGCAGACGGTCGCGACGGCCCTCGCCGTCCGGGACGCCGGCGCGACCCTTCTCCGCGGGGGCGCGTACAAGCCGAGCACGTCTCCGTATGCCTTCCGCGGCCTCGGGGAACCCGGCCTCGCGATCCTCGAGGAGGCGCGGGCCGCGACGGGCCTGCCCATCGTCACCGAGGTCCTGACCCCCGCCGACGTCGACGTCGTCGCCCGCCATGCCGACTGCCTGCAGATCGGGGCGCGCAACATGCAGAACTTCTCGCTCCTCGACGCGGTGGGCGAGCAGCGCCTCCCGGTCCTCCTCAAGCGCGGGATGTCGGCCACGGTCGAGGAGCTCCTCCTCTCGGCCGAGTACATCCTCGCGAGGGGCAACCCGAACGTGATCCTCTGCGAGCGCGGGATCCGTACCTTCGAGCGCTACACGCGCAACACGTTCGACATCAACGCGATCCCGCTGCTCCGCAAGCTCACGCACCTCCCGGTCCTGGCGGATCCCTCTCACGGGACGGGGAAGTGGTACCTGGTGAGCCCGGTCGCGCTCGCCGCGGTCGCGGCCGGCGCCGACGGACTCATCGTGGAGGTGCACCCGAGCCCGGATCACGCGCTCAAGGATGGGTTCCAGTCGCTCAC
>MGON01000103.1:14185-14450 GCA_001795345.1 Chloroflexi bacterium RIFCSPLOWO2_02_FULL_71_16
GCACGCCCGCGGTCCGCGCGTGAGGCTCGGTGTCGCCGGCCTGGGCCTCATCGGAGGCGGGGTAGCCCTGGGCCTCCGTGATCGCCACGAGGTCACGGGCTACGACACCTCGCCGGAGGCGCGCAGCGCCGCCCAGGCCCGCGGCATCCGCACCGTCGATCGCCTGGATGATCTCCTGCCAGCCGACGCGGTGGTCGTGGCCACGCCCCTCGCGTCCGTCGTGCCGACGCTCGAGGCCCTGGCCACACGGGCCGGCGGAGCGGTC
>MGON01000103.1:14487-20613 GCA_001795345.1 Chloroflexi bacterium RIFCSPLOWO2_02_FULL_71_16
AGCTCGCGGAGCGCGCGCCGGCCGGGGCGCGGATCGTCGGGCTTCACCCCATGGCGGGCAGCGAGGCCACCGGCTTCGCCGCCGCCGACCCGGCGATGTTCCGGGGCCGGGCGTTCCTGGTCGTTCCGACGTCGCGCACCGACGACGGCGCCGAGGCGCTCGCGGCCGACCTTGCGCGCGAGCTCGGGGGGACGGTGACGGTCTGCTCCGCCGAGATCCACGACCGCGCGGTCGCCGCGGTGTCCGCCCTCCCGCTGGCCGCGGCGGTCGCGCTATCGCGAGTAGCCCGCGCCGCGGCGCCGCTCGACCTGGCCGTCGCCGCGGGCCCCCGCCTTCGCGACGCCACGCGGCTCGCCGCGACGCCGACCGAGCTCGCGCTCGGGCTCCTCGCGGCGCCCGGCTTGCGGGAGCATCTGGTGTCCCTCCGCGCCGCGATCGCCGAGCTCGAGGGCGCGCTCGGCGACGATTCCGCGCTCCGCGCGCTCCTCGAGCGGGGGAGGGCGGACCGGCCCTAGGAGGCCAGCTCCTCGAGCAGCCCGTAGAAGCCGGGATAGGTCTTCGCGGTGACCTCGGCGCCCTCGATCGTGACGCCGGGCACGGCCAGGCCCAGGATCGAGAAGGCCATCGCGATCCGGTGGTCGCCCGCGGCGGCGACCACGCCGCCGTGGAGCGGCGCCGGGACGATGCGGATGCCGTCCGCGTACTCGGTGACGTCCCCGCCCAGCGCGCGCAGTCCGGCGGCGACGGCCGCGATGCGGTCGCTCTCCTGGCGGCGCGTGTGCCCCAGGCCGAGCAGCTCGCTCGGGCCGGTGGCGCAGGCGGCCACCGCGGCGATGGTCGGGAAGGTGTCCGAGATGTCACGCAGGTCGTCGCGGATCCCGTAGAGGGCGCCGGTGCGCCGCACGCTCACGCCGCCGGACAGCGTCGATACGTCGCAGCCCATCGCGCGGAGGACCTCGAAGCAGCGCACGTCGCCCTGGTCGCCGGCGCTGGGCCGCGGGTCCACGTTCTCGACGGTCACGCGGCCTCCGAGGACCGCGGCGGCCGCGGCGGGGTAGGAGGCCGCCGTCGCGTCGCCGGGGATCGCCACGTCGCGCGCCTTGACCGGCTGCGGTGCGATCCGGAACTCGTTGGGAGCGAGCCGCTCCACGTGCACCCCGCGACGCTCGAGGCCGGCGATGGTCATGGCGACGAAGGGCGCCGAGACCAGCGACCCGGAGATACGCAGCGTGAGCCCCTGCCGGGAGCGCGGCGCGGCGAGCAGGAGCGCCGACGCGAACTGGCTGGACGCCGAGCCCGGCACGTCGACATAGCCCCCGCGCAGCGGACCGGTCACGGTGAGGGGCAGCGCTTCCGCGTCGATGCCCGCGCCGAGCTCGCGTAGCGCACGGATGAGCGGAGCCATGGGGCGCTCGCGCAGGCGCGGGCTGCCGTCGATGCGCGTGCGGCCGGGCAGCGTGGCCGCCAGGGACGTCGTGAAGCGCGCGACGGTACCGGCGTCGCCCGCGTCGATCCTCGCGTCGATCGTTGGCGCGGACCGGCCGAGCCCGGTGACGGTCAGGGTTCCGGTGGCCGCGCCATCGACGCCGCAACCGAGCGCACCGATGGCGGCGCGCATGGCCAGGACGTCGTCACCCGGATCTTCGGGACCGAGATCGACCCGCGACCGACCCTCGGCGAGCGCGGAGAGGATGAGCTCCCGGTTGGCGACGCTCTTGGAGGCTGGCACGCGGACGCGCTTGTCGATCGAGTGTCGGATCGGTGGGATCGATCGGCTGGCCAACTGCGGGCTGTCAGGATAGAGAAGCAGATGACCGGACGCAGCGACCCGCGGCCGATGCTGATCATGGTGATGCTCGCGGTCGTCTTCGCGGCCGCCCTCTCGGTCCGCTTCTCCGACGCCGTCGCGCTGCTGACGGGTGGGACCGAGGCTCCGGCCCAGGAGCCCACGCCATCGCCGTCGCCGACCGCCCCGCCGCCGGAGGTCACGTTCGATCACGAGACGTGCTGCGAGCAGGCGGCGCGCTTCCTCGACGTGAAGTGGACCTCCGACCAGCCGGTGACCGCGGCCAGCGTGCGCGTCGAGCCCGCGCCGCCGTTCGAATGCGCCGCGACCGTCGCCCCGTCCGGCCGCGGCGGCACGCTGGGATGCGCCGGTTTCCTGCCCGGCGCGGTCGATCACGTGGCCACGCTCACCGTGACGACCGCCGCCGGCCGGTACCCGGCCGCTCACCGGTTCCGCACCATGGGCGACCGGCTCGACGGCGTGAAGTGGTTCACCGAGTTCGAGGATCCGACCGGCACCCCGCTCGCCTGTGCCGCGGCGAGCTGCCGCATCGTCCAGCTCTACACGGCCGGCGAGGACAAGATGACGGCGACCGAGATCCTCGCGCTCGGGCAGCAGTTCAACAAGAGCACGGATCCCGGGCTCGACCCGGTCGCGATCGCGACCGTGCTGGACCGGCTGGAGGCCGGGAACGACTACCACTACTACCGCTTCGACACGCGCCAGGACGCGACCGCGGCCGCGGTGTACTGGCTCTTCCGCAGCGGCAAGCCGGTGATCGCGATCACGCTCGCGGGACAGCACGCGCCGCTCGTGATCGGCTTCGACGGCGCCTACGGGACCTACTACGACGACCCCTCGAACAAGATCGACGGCGTGATCGTCATGGACCCCCAGCGGGGAGATCTACGACCGGAGACGAACAGGCGCCCCGACAAGTACCGGACCGCCGAGTTCCAGACGGGGCGCCTGCTCGCGCTCGAGGAGTGGTACGGCGACGAGTGGTGGCTGCGCTTCGCCTACTCGCGCGAGATCAGGGTCGCCGGACGCCTCGTGAACATCGAGCGCAACGACGACGCGTACCCGCTGCCGCACTGGGTCGGCAAGTTCGTGCTGCTGGTCGACGACGGCGACACCGAGTGGCCGCCTGAGAGCGAGGGCCGGGTCCGCTTCCGCTAGTCGCGCGGGCCCGCGCGATCAGCGCCGAGCCGCGCGCAGGGCGACCGGGCGGACGTAGTCGCCCTCCAGCGTGCGCGACCACCATGCGCCGGTCCGCCGGCGCTCGTCGGGCGTCGTGAATCGGTACAGGTACAGGCGCGCGCGGACGAAGCGCGGCCGGCGGCCCGAGAACGGATCTGCGCGGAGGAGGCGCAGTGTCGCCGGATCGGCCTCGAGCAGCTTGGCGAGGAACGGCATGAACCATTCGTGGTAGCGCGGCGGCGACATCGCCGCGAACCACATGAGCCAGTCGAGGCGCAGGTGGTACGGCGCGTACTGCGGCGGAAGCCGCCGGACGTCGCCGGGCTTCGCCTTGAACTCGTACTCCTTCCAGGCCGCCCCCGGAGTGAGAACGACGTCCTCGGTCCCTTCGACGACGACCTCGTAGCGCTCCTTCGTCACGCTCCCGAACGCGCCATACGTGTTCACGAGGTGCAGCGGATCGAAGCTGTAGTTCATGAGCTGGCGCCGCGAGAGGAGGTTGCGCGCGGGCCGGTAGCTGAGGACGACGATGAGGCCGGTCACGAGGATCACCAGTACGGCGTACCAGTCCGGCAGCTCGGTCGCGGGCGGCGCGACCCCGAGGACGGCGGCCAGCGCGCCCTGGCCGAGCGCGGTGAGCGCGAGCACGATCGTGATGGCGTTGAGCCACGAGAAGTTGCCGCTCACCAGGAGCCAGGACTGCGTGAAGATGATGACGAGCGCCGCGACGCTCGCGACGGGCTGCGGCGCGAAGAGGAAGAACGGGACGACGAGCTGCGCGAAGTGGTTTCCGAGCACCTCGACGCGATGGAGCGGCTTCGGCAGGTGATGGAACCACCAGCTGAGCGGGTTCGGCATCGGCTGCGTCTCGTGGTGGTAGTAGAGGCACGTGAGGTCGCGCCAGCACGCATCCCCGCGGATCTTGATGAGGCCCGCGCCGAACTCCACGCGGAAGAGCAGCCAGCGCAGGAGGATCATCAGCGGGAGCGGCACCGCGGTCTGGGCGTTGCCGAGGAAGATCGCGAGGAACCCCGTCTCGAGGAGGAGCGTCTCCCAGCCGAAGGAGTAGAAGGTCTGTCCGACGTTCACGATCGAGAGGTACATCGCCCAGAGCGCCGCCCAGACCAGCATGGCGAGCGGGAGGGGAAGCCGGTCGGCGGCGCCCAGGACGACACCGGCCGAGAGCGCCGTGCCGCTCCAGGCGACGGCCCCGAGCAGCCGGTCCGAGTAGCGCCAGTGGAACAGGCTGGGCGAGAGCCGGAAGGGCACCTGGCGGACGAACTCCGGCACCGGCAGGAGCCCGCGCTCGCCGAGCAGGGGCCGGAACTGGTGCAGCACGACCAGGAAGGCGACGAGGTAGATGAGGCCGAGCGCCCGCTGGAAGACGAGCCGGGCCAGCCACAGGTCGTCGCCCCGGAGCAGGTCGAGCGGCATCTGGTGCTATGGTCGCTGCACGGCGGGCGCCGTTCGGGCGTCGCACGGGCGATCGGGAGGCTTCCAACGTGGCGGACGGAACGATCAAGAAACTGGTGGGCGATCGGGGCTTCGGGTTCATCGCGGACAACGAGGGCAAAGAGGTCTTCTTCCACCGCTCGCAGGTCGTCGGCGACTTCGCGTCGCTGCAAGAGGGCCAGCGGGTGACGTTCGAGATGGGGACGGACCCCCGGCGCAACAAGCCGCAGGCGGAGAAGGTCACGCCGGCTTAGCGCTTTCTTGCCAGGGGTGCGCCGAATGGGGCGCTGAGAGGTGGCATCGCCACCGACCCTTTGAACCTGATCGGGTTAGTACCCGCGGAGGGAATGAAGTGAATACGGGATCCTGGCGAACGGTCGACATCGTCGTCGCGGCGGTCATCGCGGTCGCGTTCGGGGTCGTCTTCTGGGCCTGGAACCTGGTGTGGGCGGCGACCGGCCCGCTCTTCGGGGCGCTGCCGGCGTCCCAGTACCTGCTCTATGGCATCTGGCTGATCCCGGCGGTGCTCGGTGGGCTGATCATCCGCAAGCCCGGCGCCGCACTGTTCACCGAGCTCGTCGCCGCGGTCGTCTCGGCGCTCCTCGGCTCCCAGTGGGGCCTCGACACGCTGATCTCGGGCGTGATCCAGGGCGGCGCCGCGGAGATCGTCTTCGCCCTGTTCCGCTATCGGAGCTGGACGGCTGCGGTCGCGGTCCTGGCGGCCGCCGCCACGGCGCTCGGGGCGTGGATCCACGACATGCCGCTCTACTACCCCGAGGCGGGGATCGGTGCGTGGGCCGTGTTCCTCGTGTTCATGGTCCTGGGCGCGGTGGCGGTCGCCGGCTACGGCTCGTGGCTGCTCATGCGCGCGCTCGCGCAGGCGGGCGCGCTCGGCGCATTCCCTTCCGGACAGACGCATCGGGCCTAGCTCGCTGATCGAGGCGCGCGGCTGGGGGGCCCGGTACGCCGGCCGCGCGTCGTGGGCGGTCCGGGGCGTCGACGTTCGGATCGAGGAGGGGGAGCGCGTGCTCCTTCTCGGCCGGTCCGGGGGCGGGAAGAGCACGCTCCTGCTCGGCATCGCGGGCCTTCTCGAGCGGGGCCTCGCGACCGAGCGCGAGGGCGGCCTCACCGTCGGTGGCACCCCCGCGGACGGGACGGACGTCGGAGTGCTCTTCCAGGACCCCGAGTCGCAGCTGGTCATGGCCCGCGCCGGCGACGAGGTGGCGTTCGGGCTCGAGGAGCGCTGCGTCCCGAGCGATGCGATCTGGCCGAGAGCGGACGAGGCCCTCGCCGCGGTCGGGTTCCCGTACCCGCGCGACCACCCGACGTCCGCGCTCTCGGGCGGAGAGAAGCAGCGGCTCGCGCTCGCCGGCGTCCTCGCGCTGCAGCCGCGCATCCTCCTGCTCGACGAGCCGACCGCGAACCTCGATCCGGATGGCGCGCGCGCCCTGTACGCGGTCCTTCGCCGTCTGGATCGCTCGACGACGGTCTTGCTGGTCGAGCACCACCTCGGCCTGGCTCTCGAGCTCGTCGACCGCATCGTCGCCGTCGACGGCGAGCGTGGCGTCGTGGTCGACGGGCCGGCCGCGAGCGTCCTGCGGGACCACCGAGCCACGCTCGAGTCCCTCGGAGCGTGGCTGCCGGACGCGGTGCCGGTCCCGCCCATCGCCGCGGGCCCCGCGGGGGGG
>MGON01000103.1:20638-30364 GCA_001795345.1 Chloroflexi bacterium RIFCSPLOWO2_02_FULL_71_16
TCGGCTTCCGCTATCCGCTGGCGGCTCGTGACGCGCTAGCCGGCGCCGGCCTCGCCCTGCACGAGCGCGAGGCCCTCGCGGTCACCGGCCCGAACGGCTCGGGCAAGTCGACGCTGCTGCTCATCCTGGCGGGCCTCCTCCGGCCGCAGCGCGGCACCGTCCGCGCGGTGGCCGTGGACCCCGCCACCCCCGAGCCGTGGCGATGGCGCGCGGCGACCCTCGCCCGCCGGTTCGGCACGGTCTTCCAGGATCCCGACCACCAGTTCCTGACCACGAGCGTTCGCGACGAGCTCCGCCTCGGGCCACGGCTCCAGGGCGGAGCGAGTGCCGACCTGCGCGGCGCCGACGAGCTGCTCGAGCGCCTCGGCCTCGGCCATCTGTCGGCCGCGAACCCGTTCACGCTCTCGGGCGGCGAGAAGCGACGGCTGTCCGTGGGCACCGCCCTCGCGACCAGGCCGCTGGCCCTGTTCCTGGACGAGCCGACCTACGGACAGGACCGGCGCACGTTCGTGGACCTCGTGGACCTCCTCCGGGAAGCGAACGTCGCCGGCGCGGCCGTGTGCGCCGCGACCCACGAGCCCGCGCTGATCCTGGCCATGGCCGGCAACGTCGTGGCGCTGAGCCACCCCTCGTGATCGTCCTCCAGCCGCTCACGCCCGACCCCCGCGCGATCCTCGCGCGCGCGCACCCGGTGCCGAAGATCGCCGCCGCCCTGGTGCTGATGCTCGCGCTCTTCCTCACGGTGGACGTGGTGACCTCCGCGGTCGTCCTGGGCGGCCTGCTCGCCGCGATCCCCCTCACCGGCCTCCCGCGCCGGCCGCTCGTCCGCCGCATCGCTCCGCTGGCCGCCGCGGCGGTGGGCATCGCGCTCTTCAACACGGTCCTCGCGCCTGCGCCCGCGGGCGAGACGCTGCTGGTCGTCGGGCCGGTCCGCGTCACCGACCAGAGCCTGCTCGGCGGCATCGCCGCGGCGCTGCGCCTCGTGGCCATCGCGCTCTCGGGCGTACTGGTCGTGGCCACCATCGATCCGACCGATCTCGCCGACGCTCTCGTCGAGCATCTGCACGCCCCGCCGCGCTTCGTCCTCGGCGCGCTCGCGGCGTGGAGGCTCGCGCCGATCTTCGGTCAGCAGTGGTGGGTGCTCGGCCTGGCGCGGCGAG
The DNA here is from genome assembly GCA_001795345.1 of Chloroflexi bacterium RIFCSPLOWO2_02_FULL_71_16. Taxonomy (GTDB): domain Bacteria; phylum Chloroflexota; class Limnocylindria; order P2-11E; family P2-11E; genus GWC2-70-10. The sequence continues at coordinate 21,799 of MGON01000103.1, forward strand.
CGCGTGGCCTCGAGACCGAACGCGATCCGCTCGGCCGCTTGCGAGGGTTCGCTGGCCGCACGTTCGGCCTGCTGGTGGGTGCCATCCGGCGCGGGACCGAGCTGGCGCTGGCGATGGACGCGCGCGGCTTCGGCCGCCGGCCGTGCCGCACGCTCGCGCGTCCGCGCCCGATCCGAGCGGGGGACTGGGCCGTCCTCGCGGCGGCGCTGGCGCTAGCGGTCGCGGCGACGATGATGAGCCTCGCGCTCGGGGCATGGAGGCCGCTCCTGGGGCGCTGACGCGGCTCTCGGTCCTGTGTACAGCTGGCCTATCGTCCTACGTGCCCGAGGGTCGTTCGGTCTCCGCTAGCACTAGGCTGGACGCGTGACCGCAAGGGGCGTGCTCCGGGTCCTTTCTGTCATGTGCCTCACGCTCGGCCTCGCGGGCGTGGCGGCGGCCCAGGCTCCGGCGGCCGACACCGTCCTTGTCGGGAAGATCGAGGGCGTCATCAACCCGGTCACGGCGCGCTACGTCGACCGCCTCGTCCGGGAAGGGGAAGAGCGCGGTGTCGCGGCGGTCGTGTTCACCATCAACACGCCCGGTGGGCTCCTGGACTCGACCAGCCGGATCACCAGCCGGATGCTCACGGCGCGGGTGCCGGTGATCACGTACGTCTCGCCTTCAGGCTCGCGGGCTGCCTCGGCCGGCACGTTCATCACGATGGCCGGGCACGTCGCGGCGATGGCGCCGGCTACGAACATCGGCGCGGCGCACCCGGTGTCCTCGTCGGGGGAGGAGATCGAAGGCGACCTGCGCACGAAGGTGGAGAACGACGCGGTCGCCCAGATCCGCAACATCGCCACGGCTCGGGGCAGGAATGCCGACTGGGCCGAGAGCGCGGTCCGCGAGAGCGTGAGCATCACCGCGGACGAGGCGCTCGCGCTGCGCGTCGTCGACCTGATCGCCTCGAGCGTTCCCGAGCTGCTGCGGGCGGCAAGCGGGCGCGAAGTGCGGCTGCCCGACGGACCGGTCACCCTGGCCACCGCGGCGACGTCCAGCGAGAGCCACCCGTTCAGCCCGCTGGAGGGGATCCTCCACTTCATCACCGATCCGCAGGTGGCGCTCCTGCTCTTCACGGTCGGGACGTACGGGCTCATCTTCGAGCTCTCGAACCCGAGCCTCATCTTCCCCGGCGTCGTCGGGGTCATCGCGATCCTCCTGGCGCTCTTCGCCATCGGCACGCTCGACGCGAACGGCGCGGGGATCGCCCTCATGGTCTTCGCGGTCGTCCTGTTCGTCGCCGAGATATGGGTGCCGAGCCACGGCATCCTGACGGCCGGCGGTATCGCGGCGATCGTCCTCGGGGCGATCCTGCTGTTCCCGCCGGGCCGTCCCACGCTCCCGGGCCTGCGTCTCACGGTCGAGCCGCTCACCATCACGCTCATCGCGGGTACGAGCGGCCTGTTCTTCTTCGCGCTCGCCAGGGCTTCGCGCGGCTATCTCCGCCTGCCCACCGCCACGGGCGTCAGCCTCCTCGTCGGCGCGACGGGCGTCGCGAAGAGCGACGTCGATCCGTCCGGGATCGTCCACGTTGCCGGCGAGGACTGGACCGCGACGGCGAGCGGCGAGCCGATACGTCAGGGCGAGACCGTGGCCGTTCAGCAGGTGGACGGCCTCCGGCTCGTCGTCTCGCGCGTGCCACAGGAAAAGGGAGGGGTCTAGCTACATGGAATTCACCGATCAGCTCGTGATCTTCGCGTTCCTCGCGGCGGCGGCGATCTTCGTCCTGCGGACGGTCGTCCACATCGTCCCCGAGTACCAGCGCCTGGTCGTCCTGGCGTTCGGCCGGTACCAGGGCACCAAGGGTCCGGGGCTCGTGCTCCTGTTCCCGCCGCCCATCCAGGCCTCGATCACCGTCGACCTGCGCGAGTTCGTCATGGAGATCCCGGAGCAGACGTCGATCACGAAGGACAACGCGCCCATCAGCATCGACTTCCTCATCTATCAGAAGGTCATCGAGGCGTCGGACTCCGTGCTGAAGATCCAGAACTTCCGGACAGCGGTGCAGGGCATCGCGACGACCACGCTGCGCGCGGTCATCGGCGACATTCCGCTCGACGATGTGCTCGCCAAGCGCGAGCAGATCAACGAGGTCCTGCGCGTCAAGCTCGACGACATCACGCAGCGCTGGGGCGTGAAGGTGACCACGGTCGAGATCCGCGAGATCACTCCGCCGCGCGACATCCAGGACGCCATGAACCGGCAGATGTCCGCCGAGCGCAACCGTCGCGCGGCGATCCTCGAGGCGGAAGGAAAGAAGCAGGCGGCCATCCTCGTCGCCGAGGGCGACAAGCAGTCGAACATCCTGCAGGCCGAAGGCGCGCGGCAGGCGCAGATCCTGCGCGCCGAGGGCTTCGGGCTCGCTCTCGACAAGATCAACGAGGCCGCGGGTCACGCCGACGTACGGACGATGGCCCTCCAGTACCTCGAAACGCTCAACCGTCTCGGTGCGTCACCCGCAACGAAGTTCGTGATCCCGAGCGAGTTCACCTCGCTCCTCGCACCGCTCGTCGGGATGATGCGTGAGGCGGGGGAGCGTCCCCGGGGCGGCGGCTGAGCCGGAGAGCTAGCGGCTTCGCGGACGGACGCGCCAGCGGCCCAGGCCACCAGGTCGCTGCGCGTCCGCCGCGGGCAGGAGCGCGACGGCCATGGCGCCGCGAGCTCGCCGCCTTCGAAGGGATGTCCCGCCGGGCGGGGAATACACGCGTGGCGGGAGCCGCCAGGACACCCCGGCGGTGTGGGAAGCACCGCGAAGCTCCCCTTGGACGGCGGCCCCCGCTACGCGGCGTGGTGGCTGGGCGGGCTGGGTGGCCCGCGCCGGCCGGAAGAAGGCAGTGGCAACTGACATGGGAGTGGCACGATAGAACATCCGTTCTGGCCCTGTCAAGAGGGGAGACTCGAGTGAGGCCGGTTTCGATCACGCTACTCACGATGTCCGAACATCCCACCCCCATGCGGTCCAGGAGTGCGCGTTGAGCGCATCAAAAGAGGCCGCCGACCTCGCGCCGCAGCGGCCGCGCTACAAGCGGGAGTTGTCCGAGCCGGAAGGGCATCTCCTCGAGCCGGAGTGGGAGGGCGTGCGGGCGCTGGTGCGCGTCGGCCATCCGGAGCCGCACTTCGTCGGGTATGCCGGCCGGATCGAGGGTCCGCGCGAGCTGTACGACGCGGTGAGCGTCGAGGCGCGCTGCGAGACGGCGGTCCTGGATGGCGTCCTCGTCGAGGATCTCAACGAGGAGCGCGACCTCGAGCTGGACGCCGAGGGCAACGCCTTCGTGCGGAAGGCCATGCCGCGGACGATCTTCGTCGCGTTCGACCTGCTGGAGGTGGACGGCCAGTCGCTCCTCGGGGTCCCGCTGCTCGAGCGCAAGCGGCACCTCGAAGGCGTGCTCGTGCCCAGCCCGAACGTCCGCCTCACCGCGTATCGTTCGCGTGACCTGCGATCCTGGCGAGAGACGCTGGGGGAGCAGGGATTCCGCCGCGCGGTCCTCAAGGACTGGAACAGCACGTATGAACCCGGGCGGACGGCCGACAGCTGGACCGTCATCGAGAAGATCCGGGATCTAGGGAGACGTTGATGGCTACCTCTGCGGTCATCGATCACACCCAGCGCGATCCGTGGCAGGTGGCGCTCGAGCAGTTCGACATCGCGGCGGACAGGCTCCACCTCGATCCGAACATGCGCGGGATCCTGCGCGAGTGCCAGCGGGAGCTGACCGTCCATTTCCCGGTCCGGATGCAGGACGGGGTCGTGAAGGTCTTCACCGGGTACCGCGTGCAGCACAACATCTCTCGAGGCCCCGGCAAGGGCGGGATCCGCTACCACCCGTCGGTGACGCTCAACGAGGTCAAGGCGCTCGCGATGTGGATGACCTGGAAGTGCGCCGTGGTGGGGATCCCGTACGGGGGCGCCAAGGGCGGGGTCGTTTGCGACCCGAAGCACATGACGGCGCAGCAGCTCGAGACCCTCACGCGCCGCTACACCACGGAGATCTCGCTCCTCATCGGCCCGGACCGCGACATCCCGGCGCCTGACGTGGGCACCAACGCCCAGACGATGGCGTGGGTCATGGACACCTACTCAATGCACCACGGCTCCACCGTACCCGCGGTCGTGACCGGGAAGCCCGTGTCCATCGGCGGCAGCGAGGGACGCAACGAGGCGACCGCGCGCGGCGCCGTGTACACCATCATCGAGGCGTCGAAGGCGATCGGGCTGGACCTCGAGGGCGCGCGCGTCGTCGTGCAGGGCTACGGCAACGCCGGGATGTACTCGGCCAAGCTCATCGCCGAGCTCGGCGCGAAGGTGATCGCGGTGTCCGACACGAGCGGCGGCATCACGAACCCGAACGGCCTCGACCCGCAGAAGATCGAGGCCTTCAAGCGGGAGACCGGACGCGTCCAGGGCCTGCCGGGCGCGGAGCGGATCTCGAACACGGATCTCCTCGAGCTCGACTGCGAGATCCTCATCCCGGCGGCGATCGAGAATCAGATCGGCTCGCAGAACGCGACCGAGATCAAGGCGAAGATCGTCGCGGAGGCCGCGAACGGCCCGACCAGCCCGGAGGCGGACCGCATCCTCTACGACCGGGGGGTCATGGTCATCCCGGACATCCTCTGCAACGCGGGCGGCGTGACCGTCTCCTACTTCGAGTGGGTGCAGGACCTCCAGAACCTCTTCTGGCGCGAGGCGACCATCAACGCGCGCCTCAAGGAGGTCATGGTGAAGTCCTTCAACGATGTCCTCGACCTCTCGCACAAGCACAAGGTCGACATGCGGACCGCGGCGTACATGCTCGCGGTGAGTCGCGTGGCCGATGCCACGCTGACCAGGGGCATTTACCCGTAACGACATCCGCCCGCGAGGGCGGCTAGAAGAGCGCGATCACGGAAGAGCGGCTCGTCGCGATCGACCTCGAGACGACCGGGTTCGACCCGGACGGCGACCGGATCGTCGAGATCGGGGCGGTCCGGCTCGCCGCAGACCGCGCCGGCGAGCACGTCGTCACCGACCGCTTCGTCAGCTTCGTGGACCCGGGACGCGCGCTGGGCGCGGCCGTGGCCCGCCTCACCGGGATCCGTCCCGAGGACCTGGCCGGTGCCCCGGCTCTCCCCGACGCGATGCGAGGGCTGTCCGACTTCCTGGGCGATGACGCGACGCTCCTCGGCCACAACGTCGGCTTCGACGCGGCCTTCCTCGAGCGAGCCGGCCTGCGCTCGGACCTGGCGCGCCTCGATACCGCCGAGCTCGCCTCGATCGTCCTGCCGACCGCGTCTTCCTACGCGCTACAGCGGCTTGCCACCGACGAGGCGATCCTCCCCGAGGCCGCCCACCGTGCACTTCACGACGCGCTCACCTGCGCCAGCGTGCTGAACGCCCTGGCCCGCCGAGCCCGCGCCCTCCCACCGCTCGTCCTGGAGGAGTGCCGCCAGCAGGCGTCCCTGCTCGGGCCTGCCTACGTTGCGTTCTTCGAGCGCGCATTGCTCGGGTCTTGGGACGCCGCGGCGCAGCCGGTCGGCGCGAGGTCGGCTGATGTCGCGGGGGGCGCAGGCGATCTCGCGAGCGGGAGTGGAGGGGCCCCGCCCGCTCTCGGAATGCCGCGGACCGGGAACAGGCGGGGAGGCCAAACTGCGAGCGAGACGCCAAGCCCCCCAGCGGGTGCGTCAGCCGGCCGAGCGCCGATCATGGATGCGTTCGAAGCGCTCGCAACGAGCCTCCCGGGCTATGAAGACCGACCCGAGCAGCGCGAGCTCGCCGACGCGATCGAGCGCACCTTCGAGGAAGGGGGAGTGCTCGTCGCGGAGGCCGGCACCGGCATCGGCAAGTCGCTCGCGTATCTCGTGCCCGCGCTCGGCCGCGCGACGAAGGGCGAGCGGACGATCGTGAGCACGTACACGGTCCCGCTCCAGGAGCAGCTAGTGCGGAAGGACCTCCCGGCGCTGCAGGCCGCTCTCGGGACCGAGGTGCCCGTCGCGATCCTGAAAGGCCGCTCGCACTACCTCTGCCCCCGGCGGTGGCAGGCCTTTCGCGCCACGGCGGCGACGCGCGAGGAGGTGCGCCTCGCGCTGAAGACCCTCGTGTGGCGGCAGACGACCGCGACGGGGGACCGCGCCGAGCTGAACCTGATGGGCGGGGAGGCGGCGCTCTGGCCGCGCATCTCGTCGGACGACGAGAGCTGCGATGGTCGCCGCTGCGGCCGCGTGGCCGGGGGGTGCTACCTCGAGCGAGCGCGCGAGGCGGCGTCGAGGGCGGGCGTGGTCGTCGTGAACCACGCGCTCCTGCTCTACGACGCGCGGATGCGGAGCTCGCTCCTGCCCCAGGCCGAACACGCGGTCGTGGACGAGGCTCATCACATCGAGGACGTGGCGGCCGACGTGTTCGGCTTCCGGCTCGAGGAGCATCGCGTGCGGCGCGACCTCGACCGGGCCGCGCGGTCGCCGCTCGTGGTCGAGGCGCTCCGCGGCGAACGGGCGGAGCTGGGGGAAGCCGTGCGGGCGGAGGTCGAGCGCGCCCGCTCGGCGGTGGACGAGACCTTCGCCCTGCTGGTGGCGGTACTGCCGACGAGGGCGCCGGGCGGCGAGGACAAGCTGCGTATCACCTCGGCGTTCCGCGCGAGCGACGACCGGTGGCTCCCCGTCGAGCTCGCCGGCGAGCGTCTCGCCGACGCGCTGGCGGGCACGGTCGCGGCGTGCGATCGGCTGGGGGCGCAGGCCTCGCCTGATGAAGAGGACATGCGCGACGAGCTCGCGTCCGCGGCGCTCGAGGTGGCCGGGAACAGGACGGCGATCGCGCGCGGGATCCACGACCCGCGCGCCGGGGACATCGTCTGGCTCGCGGTCGACGCCGTCTCCGGGTCGGTCGGCCTGTACGTCGCCCCGGGGCACGTCGGATCGCTGGTGCGTCGCGCGCTCGTGGAGCGCTACGACTCGGTCGTCATGACCTCGGCGACGCTGGCGGTGGCCGGGTCGCTCGACTTCACGCTCGAGCGCTTCGGCGTCGCGGACATCGCCGCCCCGCTGGTCCTGGGCTCGCCTTTCGACCACGCGCGGCAGTCGACCCTCATCGTGCCCAGCGACCTGGCCTATCCGCACGACCCGTCGTTCTCGACGGAAGCCGCCGGGCTGGTCGCGGACATCTCGCGCGCCCTGGGCGGTCGCACTCTCGTGCTGTTCACGTCGCACGCCTCGCTGCGCGAGGTGGCCGCGCTGCTCGAGCCGCTCGAGACCGAAGGGATCGCGGTCCTCGCGCAGGGGCTCGGCGGCTCCAGGCGCGCGATCGTGGAGCGCTTCCGGCAGGGAAGTGCGGTGCTGCTCGGAACGCAGTCGTTCTGGGAGGGTGTTGACCTTCCCGGAGAGCTCCTGTCGTGCGTGGTGATCGCGAAGCTGCCGTTCGCGGTGCCGGACGATCCTCTCGTGGCCGGCCGCTCCGAGCGCTACGAGGACCCCTTCCGGGAGTTCCAGGTCCCGCAGGCGGCGCTTCGCTTGCGGCAGGGCTTCGGCCGCCTGATCAGAACGAAGACCGACCGCGGCGCCGTCGTGCTCCTCGACCGGCGCGTGCTCGAGCGCGAGTACGGCCCGACCTTCATCGCCTCGCTGCCGGATGTGCGCCTTCGCCGCGCGCCCGCGCAGTACGTCGCCGGCCTCGTCGCCGAAGCGGCGGGACGCGGCTCGGCGGACCGGGCTTAGGATCGTCGCGTGGACGAGCGGCACCGCCGCGCGCTCGAGCTGTGGCTGAGCGGTCTGCCACCCGAGACCGCGCAGCGGTATTTCCTGCTCCTGGACGAGCTCTGCCGAGGGCTGGACGTTTCAAAACATGAGCAGTTCGGCTTCCTCCGTTTGCGGGCCGAATTCGAGACTTCCGGCGAGATCTTCGGCTGCACCCTCGAGGAGCTGCGGGACGCGGTCGCAGAACGGCTTCCCGCAGCGGCCAGATCGCGCCATTCCGAGCCAGCGACGCCGTTGGAAGCGCTCCGCCGCGACGTGACCGCGAAAGGCCACCCCGATTTCCGTTAGGTATCGGCCCTATATTCGGGCCCAGCAGGGCGCCCTGAACGGCGAAGCGGCCAAAGCATCACTGAGAAGTGCCCGTTGAGGGCATTGGGAAGGAGGTGAGCACGATGCTCGAATTCATTCGCAACGACGAAGGCCAGGGACTGGTGGAATACGCACTCATCATCGCCGTCATCGCCATCGCGGTCATCGTCGCGATGATCTTCCTGAAGGGGCAGATCCAGAACATCTTCAGCAACATCGGAAACAACCTCACGTAGCGCGAACATCGCGAGCTGCGAAGAGACGTGCTCTTGAGGCTCTACGTGCACGGTCCAGAAGTGCGCGCTGAGCCCCTTGAGAAGAGGGCCGTCGGCTAACGGGCCGGCGGCCCTCGGGTCTGCAGGCTCGCTTGCCCGGTAGACTGGTCTCGGCGCCCTATCGAAGCGCGCTCGCACCGCCGAGAAGTGCGCGTTGAGCGCAGAAGAAAGGAGGTGATCCCGGGGGCTCGAATTCATTCGCAACGACGAAGGCCAGGGAC
>MGON01000103.1:30373-37105 GCA_001795345.1 Chloroflexi bacterium RIFCSPLOWO2_02_FULL_71_16
ACGAAGGCCAGGGACTGGTGGAGTACGCACTCATCATCGCCGTCATCGCCATCGCGGTCATCGTCGCCATGATCTTCCTGAAGGGCCAGCTGCAGAACATCTTCAGCAACATCGGCAACAATTTGACCTAACGCGCCCCGCGCACTGCTGGACATCGCACGAAGGTCGTAAGGACCACGTGACACGTGAAGAGGCCGCTGGGTTCGCCCGGCGGCCTCTTCGTATACATCGTCCGCTTCGCTACGCGCTTCGGCGCCGCCTCCGACCGACTACGTCGTGGCTGGCTTCGATCAGCCGGTCCCAGAGGACGCGGGGCACGCTGGCCTTCGCCACGATGCGCTGGCCCGGCTTCACCACCTCACTCCCCTCGGCGAGGAAGTTGGCCCGACCGGGATCGTGCAGATCGAGGTACTCCTTGTAGCGGCCGAGGCGTTCACCCTCGGCGAGGAGCGGGATGCGCCCGAGCTCGTCATCCGTGAGGTCCTGAAGGATGCGGTGCTGGGCGCGCACGTCGATCGCCCGGAGCTGGGCCGCGGTGCGGCCGGCGTCCTCCTCGTCGGCGAGGATGACCTCCCACCGCCTGGAGGTGCCGCGGGGGACGCGGGTCTCGTCGTATCGGGTCATGCGTTCGCGCGTCGCACCCTCCGTGCCAGCCTTTTGTGCGCTCAACGCGCACTCCCTCTAGGCGCTCAACGCGCACTCCTGGACCGTGCTCGGAGCGCGTCAAATGGGAACGCACCCGGTGCCAGGGTCATTTGCCCTGCTAGACTGACCCAGGACCGAGCTCTGCTCGGTACTTCGCACGCCTTCCCATCTGCGTTCGCTCCCTGGTCGGTCGCCCGCCCGGGCGGCAGGCTGGCAAGCTCGCGGGGAGGCGGAGGGAACAAGGGAGAGCAGCCATGGCGGTCGTCACGATGAAGCAGCTCCTCGAGTCCGGGGTCCACTTCGGACATCAGGCACGCAGGTGGAACCCGAAGATGAAGCGCTTCATCTTCATGGAGCGCAACGGCATCCACATCATCGATCTCCAGCAGACCCTGACCCGCGTCGAGGAGGCCTACGCCTTCACGCGTGAGGCTTCCCAGAAGGGCGGGTACGTCCTCTTCGTCGGCACCAAGAAGCAGGCGCAGGAGTCGATCGCGGAGGAAGCCAAGCGCGCCGCCATGCCGTACGTGAACCAGCGCTGGCTGGGCGGCTTCCTGACGAACTTCGTCACGATCAAGAAGCGCATCGATCGCCTGAACGAGCTGATCGAACGCAAGGAGCGGGGCGACTTCGCCACGCTCCCGAAGAAGGACGCGCAGGTGCTCGAGGACGAGCTCCAGCACCTCGACCGGTATTTCGCCGGCGTGCGTGAGATGAAGAAGGTCCCGAGCGCCATCTTCGTGGTGGACCCGCACCGCGAGCACATCGCGGTGGACGAGGCACGCCGCCTCGAGATCCCGGTCATCGCCATGGTCGACACCAACTGCGATCCGGATCTGATCGACGTGATCATCCCGGCCAACGACGACGCCATTCGGGCGGTGAAGCTGATCTGCCAGAAGATGGCGGATGCGGTCCTCGAAGGCCGCCTCGAGTTCGAGGCCGGCCACAAGGAGGCGACGCCCGAGGACATGGGCTACGCCCCGGCGACGCCCGAGGCGGAGATCGGCACGCCGCGCGCTCGCCGCACACCGCGGGTGTACGAGCCCGAAGAAGAGGACGAGTACCCGATCGGCGGATACGCCGAGGAGCCCGCTGCCGAGACTGGGGCGGAGGCGATCGGCGGTGCGCCGGAGACGGCCGAGGGTGCCACGGCGAGCGACGCGGCCATCGCCGCGCCCGACATGTCGTCGACGGGCACCCTGCCGGCCTCCGAGGAGGCGCCGTCGCCGCCCGCTGCCGAGCCGGCGGCGGCCGAGCCCGCGGTCGCGGCCGCCGCGCCCGCGAAGCGCGCGGCACGCCGGACGATCAAGAAGGAAGAGAGCAAGTGAGCACGCAAGCCGTGAAGATCGACCCGAAGGACGTCCAGAAGCTGCGCGCCGAGACCGGCGCGGGCGTGATGGACTGCAAGCGCGCCCTCGAGGAGGCCACGGGCGACCTCGCGCGCGCCAGGGACATCCTGCGCCAGCGCGGTCTGGCCGCGGCGGCGAAGCGCGCGACGCGCGAGACGCGAGAGGGCGTCGTGGAGTCGTACATCCACGCGGGCGGCCGCATCGGAGCCCTGGTGGAGCTGACCAGCGAGACGGACTTCGTCGCGCGGAACCCGGAATTCCGCGAGCTCGCCAAGAACATCGCGATGCAGATCGCGGCGATGTCGCCGCTCGTGGTCTCCGAGGAGGACCTCTCCGCGGAGGAGCGCGCCGAGCTCGTGAGGGAGCACGGCGACGACCAGCGCGCGCTGGAGGCGGCCGTGCTGCTGCGCCAGCCCTACATCCGGGACGGCTCGAAGACCGTCTCCGACCTGGTCAGCGCGATCGCGGCGTCGACGGGCGAGAACGTGCGCATCCGCCGCTTCGCACGGTTCCAGCTGGGGACATCGTCTTAGACTCCCGCGGAAGCATGCCCACGAAGTACAAGCGCGTCCTGCTCAAGATGAGCGGCGAGGCGCTGCTCGGCGACCGTACCTTCGGCATCGACCCGGCGTACGTCCGCTATCTCGCGGAAGAGGTGCGCTCGGTGCACGAGCTCGGGGTCGAGACCGCGATCGTGATCGGCGGCGGGAACTTCCTGCGCGGGGCCGCCGTGGCCGAGCAGGGGATAGAGGAAGCGACGGCCCATTACATGGGCATGCTCGCGATGGTCATCAACGCGCTCGCGCTCCAGTCGCAGCTCGAGGCGGTCGGCCTCGAGACGCGGGTGCAGACGGCCCTGACCATGGCCGAGGTCGCCGAGCCGTACATCCGGCGGCGTGCCATCCGCCACCTCGAGAAGGGGCGCGTGGTGGTCTTCGCGGCTGGTACCGGCAACCCCTTCTTCACCAGCGACACCGCGGCGACGCTCCGGGCCGCGGAGATCGACGCCGAGGTCATCCTCATGGCGAAGAACAAGGTGGACGGCGTGTACGACGCGGACCCCCGCGTCGTGCCGGGTGCGAAGAAGTACGAACAGCTCACGTACCAGGAGATGCTCGAGAAGCGCCTGACGGTCATGGACCAGACGGCCGCTGCTCTCGCCGCCGAGCGCGAGATCGACATCCTCGTCTTCGACGTCTCCGAGCGCGGATCGATGCGGCGCGCGGTGCTCGGCGAGCACGTCGGCACGCTCGTCCACGCGGGCTAGCCCATGCCGCTCGAGGAGATCCTCGCTCAGACCGAGGGACGCATGAAGAAGGCCGTCGAAGCGCTGCGCCGTGAGGTCACGTCGGTGCGTACCGGCCGCGCGTCGCCGGCGCTCGTCGAGAGCCTCGAGGTCGATGCCTACGGATCGCCGATGCCGCTCATCCAGCTGGCGGCGATCACCGCGCCGGAGCCGCGGCTCATCGTCATCCAGCCCTGGGACCGCGGCCTCATCAAGGCCATCGAGAAGGCGATCATGGCGAGCGATCTCGCCCTCACGCCGCAGAACGACGGGCAGGTCGTCCGCCTCCCGATCCCTGCGTTGACCGAGGAGCGACGCCGAGATCTGGTCCGCGTCCTCCACAAGAAGGTCGAGGACGGCCGGGTCGAGATCCGCACGCTGCGGCGACACGCCCACGACGAGATGCGCAAGAAGGAGAAGGACGCGGGGATCGCCGCCGACGACTTCAAGCGCCTGGAGAAGCGGCTGCAGGATCTCACCGACCGCTACATCGCCCTCGTCGATGAGGTCGGCGACGCGAAGGAGAAGGAGATCCTCCAGGTCTAGCTCTATCGCCGTCGGCTCGCTTCGCTCGCTCGCGGCGAGCCGCTCGGGCCGGCAAAGCCGGACCCTCGCTAGGGTCTCTTCGAATGATGCAAGACAAGAACACGCCGCGCCACATCGCGATCGTCATGGATGGGAACCGGCGCTGGGCCCGCCAGCGGCGGCTGCCGGCGATCGCCGGGCACCGGGCCGGCGTCGAGACGATCCGCCGGACCCTCCGCCACGCCCGTGAGCGCGGCGTCCGCTACCTGACCCTCTACTCGTTCTCGACCGAGAACTGGCGCCGCGAGCCGGCGGAGGTCCAGGGGCTCATGCGGCTCCTCGAAGAGACGATCCTGCGCGAGACCGACACCCTCGTCCGCGACCGCGTCCGCCTGCGGGTCATCGGCCGGCTGGGCGACCTCTCCGAAGGGCTCCGCCGGGCGATCGACGGGGCGGTGAAGGCCACTGCGGCCGGCAGTGACACGATGACGATCGCTTTCAACTACGGCGGCCGCGCCGAGATCGTCGACGCGGTCCGCGCGGTCGTTCGGGACGGCGTCGCCGCGGACGACGTCAGCGAGGAGGCCATCGCGGCGCGGCTGTATGCGCCCGACATCCCGGATCCCGACCTGCTGATCAGGACCGGCGGCGAGCTGCGCGTCTCGAACTTCCTGCTCTGGCAGGTCGCCTACGCGGAGATGTGGGCGACACCCGTCCTCTGGCCGGACTTCGCGGTCGCGGACCTCGATGCCGCGATCGCCTCGTATGCGGGCCGCGAGCGGCGCTTCGGGCGGTGAAGGACCTTCCGCGCCGTACGCTGACCGCCTTCATCTACGGCGGCGCGGTCCTGGTCGGGATCTCTGCTCCGCCTGTAGCGTTCTGGATCGTCCTTGGGATCGCTGGAGTGATCGGGCTCCGTGAGCTGCTCGTGCTGCGGGCCGGCCGACCGTCGATCGCGCTCGCCGTGGTGTTCTTCTCGGGACTCGCATCCCTCGGCGCGCTCCGTGAGTTCGGAGCGAACGGGGCGCGCCACGGAACTCCCGAGTGGGTTCCGGTGTCGCTCCTTCTCGTGATCCTGCCGACGTGGTCGGCCGACGTAGCCGCGTACCTGGTCGGGTCGACCATCGGGCGCCGCCGACTCGCCCCGCGCATCAGTCCCGGGAAGACGTGGGAGGGCACGATCGCGGGCTTCGCGGCGGCCGCCCTGGTCGCCGTCGGCGTGGCCATGATGTTCGGACTAGCGCGGACTCCAGTCACGTTGATCGCGATCGGCCTCGGCCCCGTGGGACTCGCGGGCGATCTGCTCGAGTCCTACGTGAAGCGGCGCGCGGGAGTCAAGGACTCGGGAGTGCTTTTGCCAGGACACGGCGGTGTTCTCGATCGCCTCGACAGCCTCACGGCAGCCGCGATGTTCGCGCTTGTTGTAGGCGTTGCGTTCGGTCTGTCGCAGCTCGGCAGCGAGGGAGGCCTGTACGACCGGTTCTAAGCGAACCGCAGATCATTCTCTGGGATGATGGGCGCATGACTCTCACCAGACTCGCGATCCTCGGTTCGACCGGATCGATCGGGCGGCAGGCGCTCGAGGTCGCGGCGGCTCACCCGGATCGCCTCCGCGTGACCCGGACGGCCCACCGTGGCGACGACCTCGTCGCGGTCGCGACGGCGGACGACGTCGACCTCGTCCTGGTGGCCACGCCCGGGATCGCGGGCCTCGACGCGACGATCGCCGCGCTCGAGGCCGGCAAGGACGTCGCCCTCGCCAACAAGGAGGTGCTCGTCGTCGGCGGGCACCTCATCCGGCCGCTCTCGGGCGGGGCGGGGAAGCGCCTCCGGCCGGTCGACAGCGAGCACTCCGCGCTGTTCCAGTGCCTCGCCGGCGTTCGCATGGAGGACGTCCTGCGGGTCACGCTTACGGCCTCGGGCGGCCCGTTCCGGGAGACGCGGCTGGACGAGCTCGCGTCGGTCACGGCGGAGCGGGCCCTCCGGCATCCGACCTGGCGGATGGGCCCGAAGGTGACCGTCGATTCGGCCACCCTGGTGAACAAGGGCTACGAGGTCATCGAGGCCCACTGGCTCTACGGCCTGCCGTACGAGCGCATCGACGTCGTGCTCCATCCCGAGAGCGTCGTGCACGCGCTCGTAGAGCTGGTGGACGGGAGCGTGATCGCGCAGCTGGCCGAGCCCGACATGCGGCTGCCGATCCAGTACGCCCTCCTCTGGGAGCACGCGCGCGGTCCCGCCCGCCGGCTCGACCTCGCGCACACGCGCGAGCTCAGGTTCCTCGGCGCGCCGGACCCCGAGCGCTATCCGTGCCTGGACATCGTGCTCTCGGCCGCACGGAGCGGCGATCCGCGGGCTCTCATAGGGCTGTCCGCCGCGGATGAGGTCGCCGTGGAGCGCTTCCTCGGAGCCGAGATCACCTTCAGTGAGATCCCCGGCATCCTGCGGCACGGAGCCGAGGTCGCCCGGAGCACCGCCGCGCAGGCCGCACCCGGCCTCGAGGAGATCCGCCTGATCGACCGCGGCGTTCGGATCGCCCTGGCCGAAGCCCCCGCCGGCACTCCGGCCTGACGGTGTTCGACATCTTCGGCGACATCCGCACTCTCGTTGTCTTCCTGCTGACCTTCACGGTGATCATCGCCGTCCACGAGTTCGGGCACTACCTGACGGCGAGGCTCCTCGGGATGCGCGTGCTCGAGTTCGCGTTCGGATTCCCCCCGCGCGTCTTCGCCTGGCGCCACGCCGGGATCGACTACAGCTTGAACGCGATCCCCTTCGGCGGGTTCGTGCGCATCCTGGGGCAGGACGACTTCGCGATCCGGCAGCAGGGCGAGGGCGAGCCCGGATCGTTCACCTCGAAGCCGTGGTGGGCTCAGGCGATCGTGCTCGTAGCGGGCGTGACGATGAACGTCGTGCTCGCGCTCG
>MGON01000104.1:0-2115 GCA_001795345.1 Chloroflexi bacterium RIFCSPLOWO2_02_FULL_71_16
GGCGTCTGGCTCAATGCGATCGCCTCTACGCCATGAACGACATGACGATCGTTCAGCCCGATCAACCGGGAAGTACTGCGAGACCAAGGCTTCTTCGCAGTGGAGCCTGTTACGACAGGAACCGCAGGGTGATTCTGTCGTCTGCTACCTAGCCGCGCCTCATTCACGCATCCGCAGCGGCGATGCACGCGTCCTAGCTGTTCGGGCGGGCGCCGCAATACGAGGCGTTAGCTCCAACGTGTGAGTTGCAACCAATGGCTCGGAGAGGGCGGCTTCGTGCTCAACCAGCTGAGGCGTTAGGTACGAACCGACACTGCCCCGGGCTCTCGTGCGCCTCGTTCGATCCCGCCGCACCCTCCATCCTCGCTAGGCTGGCTGCGTGACCGTGACCGCCAGAGACAAAGAGCTCTCGCTCATCCAGCACCTCGACGAGCTGCGCCGGCGCATGTACGTGATGGCGATCGGCGTCGGGGTCATGACGGCGATCTCGTTCACGTTCGCCGAGACCCTCATTCGCATCCTGCTGCTCCCGTCGGGTCAGATCTCGTGCATCACGCTGGCGCCGACCGAGGGCTTCGCGACGTTCATGCGTGTCGCGCTGTTCGCGGGCATCGCCATGGCGATGCCCATCATCGTCTGGCAGATCTTCGCGTACGTGGACCCGGCCCTCATGCCGAACGAGCGGCGGTTCGTCCTCCGCCTCGGCCCGTTCGTGGTGCTCCTCTTCATCACCGGCATGGCCTTTTGCTACTTCCTGCTGCTGCCGCAGGCGCTGGGGTTCCTGGTGAACTTCGGCGGCGACGTGTTCGACACGCAGCTCCGCTGCGCCGAGTACCTGTCGTTCGTGACGACCTTCATCCTCGGCATGGGCATCGTCTTCGAGGTGCCGGCGATCATGTTCGCGCTGGTCCGCGTGCGGATCCTGCGGAGGGCGCAGATCGCGGGGTTCCGGCGCTACGTGTTCCTGGGGGTCTTCGTCGTTGCGGCGCTCATCACACCCACGCCCGACCCGTTCAATCAGACGCTGGTGGCGGTTCCGCTGTACGTCCTCTTCGAGCTGGGTCTTTTCCTCTCACGCTTCGCCGAAGGTCGTCCAGCCGCCGCCGCAAGCTAGCCTCGACGCCCATCTCGGTCGGCTCGTAGTACCGCCGCCCGATCAGCGATGGCGGGAGGAACGTCTCCTCCGGATCGAAGTGCTCGGCACGGTCGTGCGCGTAGCGGTAGCCCTTCCCGTAGCCGAGCTGCCTCATGAGCCCCGTCACCGCGTTGCGCAGGTGGAGCGGCACCGGATCGGCGCGGGTCCCCTCGATGTCCGCCTCGAGCCGGCCGCGTGCGGTCTTGATCGAGTCGGACTTCGGGGCCAGGGCGAGATAGACGGTGGCCTCGGCCAGCGGGAAGTAGCCCTCGGGAAGGCCGATGAGATGCGTGGCCTGCTGCGCGGCGGTGGCGACTACGAGCGCCTGCGGGTCCGCGAGGCCCACGTCCTCCGCCGCGAGGATGACCAGGCGCCGCGCGATGAACATCGGATCCTCGCCCGCGTCGATCATGCGGACGAGCCAGTAGAGGCCGGCGTCCGGATCGGATCCGCGGACGCTCTTGATGAACGCACTGATGGTGTCGTAGTGCTGGTCGCCCGCACGGTCGTAGAGGAGGGTGCGGCGCTGCAGCGCGTCGCGGACCAGCGTCGAGGTGACCAGACGCGGCTCGCCGGGGGCGGCGGGCTCCGCGGCATCCGAGGCGAGCTCGAGCGCGTTCAGCGCGACGCGCGCGTCGCCGTTCGCGACGTTCACGAGCAGCTCCTCGGCGTCAGGCTCGAGCGCGGCTGTCCCGGCGAGACCGCGCTCGTCGGTGAGCGCCCGCCGGACGATCGTGCGCACGTGCTCCTCGGTCAGTGGCTTCAGCGTGTACACGCGGCTCCGCGAGAGGAGCGCCGAGATGACCTCGAAGGACGGGTTCTCGGTCGTCGCGCCGATCAGCACGACGTCGCCCTCCTCCACGTGCGGCAGGACGACGTCCTGCTGCGCCTTGTTGAAGCGATGGATCTCGTCGATGAACAGGACCGTCCGCCCACCGGCCTGCGCGCGGACGCGCCGCGCGTCCTCGATGACGCGGCGC
>MGON01000104.1:2145-3251 GCA_001795345.1 Chloroflexi bacterium RIFCSPLOWO2_02_FULL_71_16
CCCACGAAGCGCGCGCCGGCGCGCCGCGCCGCGATCGCCGCGAGGGTCGTCTTTCCCGTGCCCGGCGGACCCCAGAGGATGAAGGACGGGAGCTGTCCCGCCTCGATCGCCCGGCGGAGGACCCGCCCCTCGCCGACCAGGTGCTCCTGCCCGACGAGCTCGTCAATGTCGCGAGGCCGCATCCGCGCGGCCAGCGGCTTGTCGCGTCCCGTCTCCATCGGCCGGTCGAACAGGGGCGCGGCAGGCCTGTCTTCACGCCGTGACGACCGCGGCACTGGCCGAGCATATGTGTGGCACACGAGTGTGCTTGCGAGCGACGCCAGTGACATATAAACTGCGATTGATATGGGGAGCGCGTCCTCCACTGCGCCTGCCTATCGGGAGACCAAGCCCGACCTGCACATCCTCCTCGAGTCCGGTCCCACGTATGGCATGCCTGGCTGGGATCATCGACGGAGAAGGCACCATCGGGATCCATGGGAACGACCCGAGCAGCCCGGGGTCTTACCACGTCGTGCTGATCGTCAACAACACCGCCCTTCGGATGCGAGAGCTGGATCAGCCCGGATATGCAGCTGGCCTGCGCCGATGGAAGGGTGGTCGTCGACGTCGTCATGATCAGTGACTCATCGATCAGAGAACTGAAGACGTACTACCGCGCGCTGGCTGATCCTACGCGCCTTCGGATCGTCCAGATCCTTGCTACCGAGGGGGATCAGGTGGTTTCAGACCTGGTTCGCAGGCTCCGCGTGAGTCAGCCGCTTGTCTCTTGGCATCTACACCGACTCAAGCGCGCGGGTCTAGTTCGCGCCGCGCGCGAGGGCCGGGAGGTTCGATGTTCTTTCGACCGCGAACGGTTCGCCCAACTCCATGAACGGGGCTACCGAACGCTGATGAACCGCTTCGGCCCGCAGGTCTTGACCGGGAGATGAGCGCGTCGCACGGCGTCGTTCCGGAGCGCGCCGCTCGCGCCGCCCGCGGTGGCCTCGCGCCCTTCGCCCGCCGGCTGCACGCGCTCGGCGTGACCCCGAACGCCGTCACCGCTCTCGGCGTGCTGCTCACCCTCGCGGGCGCCGCCCTGCTCGCCGTCCAGCGGCCGGTCGAAG
>MGON01000104.1:3264-5083 GCA_001795345.1 Chloroflexi bacterium RIFCSPLOWO2_02_FULL_71_16
TCGACTCGACCGTGGACCGCATCGCGGACAGCGCTTTCTTCGCGGCCGCGGCCTGGATCGGCGCCACCCGGAATGACGCGCTCCTGTTCTGGGCCGCGATCGTCGCGCTCACGGCGTCGTACCTCGTGAGCTACGTGCGCGCGAAGGCCGAGTCGCTCGGCGTGAGCGCGGCGGTCGGGCCGGCGCCGCGCGAAGCGCGGCTGGTCATCCTCCTCATCGGTCTCGCGGCGTGGGCCCTCACCGGCTCGCTCCCGCTCTTCGTCACGGCGGTCGCCGCCGTCGCGCTCCTCGCAGCGATCACCCTCCTGCAGCGGATCGTCGTCGTCGCTCGGACGCTCGGCGCCGCCAGGTGAAAGAAGGACATATGGCAGCCAACGGCAGGAAGACCACGCGTCGCCCGACCAACGGACGTACGGCCGCGTCACGGAACGGGAGCAGGGCGGATGGCGCACGCGCGACCGGCCGCACCCGGCGGGACCGCAAGATCCGGGTCGCGATCATCGGCGTGGGCAACTGCGCCAGCTCTCTGGTGCAGGGCGTCCACTATTACCGGAACGCGAAGCCCGGCGAGCGCATCCCCGGGCTCATGCACGTCGATCTCGGCGGGTATCACATCCGCGACATCGAGTTCGTGGCGGCTTTCGACGTCGACAAGAACAAGGTCGGCAAGGATCTCGCCGACGCCATCTACGTCCAGCCGAACAACACCTACCGCTTCGCCGACGTCCCGAAGACGGGCGTGAAGGTCCAGCGCGGGATGACCCACGACGGGCTCGGCAAGTACCTCTCGGAGATCATCACCAAGGCCCCCGGCCCGACCGAGGACATCGCCAGGATCCTGCGCGAGACGAAGACCGACGTCGTCATCAGCTACCTGCCGGTCGGCAGCGAGGAGGCCACGAAGTGGTACGTGGAGCAGATCCTCGAGGCGGGCTGCGCGTTCATCAACTGCGTGCCCGTCTTCATCGCCCGCGGTGACCCCGAGCCGATCTACCAGAAGCGCTTTGCCGACCGCGGGCTGCCGATGATCGGCGACGACATCAAGTCCCAGGTCGGGGCGACCATCACGCACCGGGTGCTCACGCGCCTCTTCATGGACCGCGGCGTGCGCCTGGACCGGACCTACCAGCTGAACTTCGGCGGCAACACGGACTTCCTCAACATGCTCGAGCGCGAGCGCCTCGAGTCCAAGAAGATCAGCAAGACGAACGCGGTCACGAGCATGCTGCCGTACGCGATGCCGCCCGAGGACGTCCACGTCGGCCCGTCGGACTACGTGCCGTGGCTCCTCGACCGCAAGTGGTGCTACATCCGCATGGAGGGCACGACCTTCGGCGACGTGCCGCTGAACGTCGAGGTGAAGCTCGAGGTCTGGGACTCGCCGAACAGCGCCGGCGTCGTCATCGACGGCATCCGCTGCGCGAAGCTGGCCCTCGACCGCGGGCTGGCCGGCACGGTCGTCGCCCCATCCTCGTACTTCATGAAGTCGCCGCCGAAGCAGATCCCGGACGACCTGGCGCGTGAACGCGTCGAAGCGTTCATCGCCGGGACCGACAACGAGACGCTCAAGGGCGAAGGCCTCCCGGCGAGGGCCAGGGCGGCGGCTCGGGCCTAGATGTCGCGCCGCGCGCTGCACGGCGCCGGGTACTGGCTGTGGCGGATCGCGGCGGCGGTCGCCCAGGGGCTGCCGATCGCGGTCCTGTATCCGGTCGCCGTGGCGTTCGGCGACATCGCGTATCTCACCTGGGGCACGAAGCGGCGCATAGCGAAGCGGAACTTCGCGGTCGTGCTCGGGCGCCCGGTCACCGACCGCGAGGTG
>MGON01000104.1:5104-6478 GCA_001795345.1 Chloroflexi bacterium RIFCSPLOWO2_02_FULL_71_16
GACGGCATGGAGCACCTGCAGCAGGCCAGGGCCAAGGGTCGGGGGGTGATCTTCGTCAGCATCCACTTCGGCAACTTCGAGCTGGGGGGCGCGCGGGTCGCCGGCGAGATCCCGCTGAACGTCATCGCCGACGACCTCACGAACCAGCGCGTCATGGACCTGCTGATCGGCCACCGGGCGCACAAGGGCATCAACATCCACTCGCCCACCGGCGCGGCACGGAAGGTCCTCCAGGCCCTTCGCCGGAACGAGATGGTGGGGCTGATGATGGATCTGGGCCCGCGGGCGCTCGCGTTCGAGAACGTGCAGGCGCCCTTCTTCGGCGTCACCACGCGCTTCCCGACGGTCGCCGCCGACCTCGCCCGGGTGTCCGGCGCTCCGATCGTGGTCGCCGCGGTCGTCCGGCAGAAGGACAACACCTTCCGCGGCATCGCTCATCCGCCGATCTTCGTGGACCGCCGGGCGGACCGGGAGATCCACCGGGTCACGGCACTGGTCGCGGAGCACCTCGAGGGCTTCGTCCGGCAGTGGCCGGACCAGTGGTACATCTTCCGGCCCATGTGGGCGCACGAGCCGGGCGCTAGCCCGTCGTGATCGCCGGGGCGATCTCACGCGCGGTCGAGCACACCGTCCCCGTGCTCCCGGGCATGCTCGACGGACCCGTCAGCGAGGCCGCCGGCACGGCCGCCTACCTCCTGTCCGCCAGGACGCGCGCGGCCGTACGCGCGAATCTCGAGGTCGTCGTGCCCGAGCGTCACGATCACGGCCGGCTCGCCCGCCGCGTGTTCGTCGAGCAGGCGAGGCACTACCTCGAGACGTTCCGCATCCTGCGGCTCGACCGGCGGCGGCTCCTCGAGCTGGTGGAGGTCGACGGCTGGTCGAACCTCGCGCAGGCCCACGCGCGCGGGCGCGGCGTGGTCCTCGCGAGCGCGCACCTCGGCCCGGTCGTGCTCTGTGGCCAGATCGTCGCGGCCAAGGGACTCGACGTGTCCGTCCTGGTGGAGACCAAGTCGGGCGACATCGGCCGGATCATCGACCGCGCCCGCGGCCACCTGGGCATCCGCACCATCGAGACGAGCGCCATCGTCGGGATCGGACGCTCCCTCCGGCGCGGCGGGGTCGTCGGAATGCTGGCCGACCGCGCGATCGGCGGCGTCGGCGAGCGCGTCCCGTTCTTCGGGCGCGAGGCGCTGCTGCCGTCGGGCCACGTCGCCATCGCGCTGCGGACCGGCGCCGCGCTCGTCCCGGGCTTCGCCGTCCGGGACGGCCATCGCCCGCGGGCGGTCATCCTCCCCGAGATCGAGCTCGACCGCACCGGCGGCCGGGAGGCGAACGTCCGCGATGGGGTCCGGCGGTGGGCGGCGGTCCTCGAGC
>MGON01000104.1:6532-11968 GCA_001795345.1 Chloroflexi bacterium RIFCSPLOWO2_02_FULL_71_16
AGTAGGTGATCGAGCGGAGCGAGGCGGCGCAGGCCGGCGACGCGAAGCGAGCCGGACGAGCGCGATAAGAGATGGGCAGGGCCGACATGCAGCTGCACACCGACCTCGGCGACGGGCTGTCGCCACCGGAGGCCATCCTCGACGCGGCGGAGCACGCGAGCCTCGACGTGATCGCCATCACCGACCACGACGACATCCGCGCGTCGTTCCTGACGCGCGACCTGGCCGCGAAGCGCGGATCCGCCGTCGAGGTGATCGCCGGGATCGAGGTGACGACGCGCTCCGGTCACCTGCTCGCGCTCTTCGTGGAGGATGAGATCCCGATGCTGCGGCCGCTCGACGAGACGATCCTTCGCGTCCACGAGCTCGGCGGCATCGCCGTGGTGCCGCACCCGCTCTCTTACCTCACTTTCTCCGTGGGTGAGCGATCGCTGCGGGACCTCGCCGAGCGAGGCGACGACACCTTCTTCGTCGATGGGATCGAGCTGCGGAATCCCTCGTACGCCGGGCGGGTCCGGGCAGCGCGCGCGGAGTGGCTGAACGCGCACGTCCTCCGCGTGGCGCAGACGGGATCGAGCGACGCCCATCACGCCGCACTGGTAGGGACGGCGTGGACCCAGTTCGAGGGCACGACGGCCGCGCAGCTGCGCGCCGCCATCGCGGCGCGGGCGACGGTAGCGGCCGGACGGCGGTGGACGCTCCGGGAGCATCTCGACGGCGCTCTCCGGCAGCAGTGGCGGTCGATGCTGCGTGACCCGGCGAAGCGGGTGTGGCGCCGCTATGCGCGACCCGCCCCGGCCCGCAAGCGATGAAGATCGGGATCGTCTCGCCCTACGCGTACCCACGGCCCGGCGGGGCGAACTCGTACATCCGCGAGTCCTATGAGCAGCTCACGGCGCTCGGCCACGAGGTCCGCATCGTCACCGCGCCGTGGGGCGACGACCCGCCCGCGCAGGACGTGATCCAGATCGGGCAGGCCATCGCCATCCCCTACAACGGGAGCATCGGGAGGATCAGCCTCTCGCTCCGCCTCGAGTGGCTCGTCAACCGGATGCTGAAGCGCGAGGCGTTCGACGTCATCCACCATCACGAGCCGCTCGTGCCATTCCTGTCGATGCAGATCCTCGACCGCGCGAAGTGCCCGAACGTGGCGACCTTCCACGCATTCGGCGGATTCTCGCTCTCGTACTGGCTCGGCCGTCCGATCGGCTCGCACTACATGGGTAAGCTCGCCGCGCGGATCGCGGTGTCCAGTGCCGCGCGCCATTTCGTGTCCCAGTACTTCCCCGGCGAGTACCGGATCATCCCGAACGGCGTCGACGTCAACTTCTTCTCGACCGCGCGGCCGTTCCCCGAGTACCGGGATGGCAAGGTCAACATCCTCTTCGTCGGCCGGGCGGAGCGGCGCAAGGGCGCCATGTACCTCCTCCGGGCCTACGCGGAGCTGAAGGCATCCCACCCGGAGACGCGGCTCATCCTCGCGACCGCGGGGCCCCAGCTCGGCGAGATGCGCCGCTTCGTCCGCCAGGAGCGTCTCGCCGACGTCCTCTTCGCCGGACGCGTGTCCGACCACGACAAGGCCCGCTTCCTGCGCACCGCGGACATCTTCTGCGCGCCATCGACGGGCCAGGAGTCCTTCGGGATCGTGCTCCTCGAGGCGATGGCGGCGGGCCGCGCCGTCGTCGCCTCCGACATCCACGGATACAAGAAGGTCGTACAGAGGAGTGTGACGGGCCTGCTCGTAGAGCCGAAGGACCCGAGCGCGCTGGCGGCGGCGTTGCGCCGCCTCGTCGAGGATCCCGCATTGCGGGAACGGCTCGGCGCGGCCGGGGCGCAGCGTGCCTCGGATTTCGACTGGGCGCACGTAGCCGCGCAGCTCGTCGACGTGTACGAAGAGGTCCTGGAGCGACGCGCTCGCGGCGTATAGTTCGCGCGATCAAAGGGCGCGGCGCCAGCCGCGCGGGGAGGGAATGAACGTGCCGCAACGGATCCTGATGGCGTTCGCCGCGCTCTCGCTGATCGTCAGCGCGTGTACCCCGCAGCAGCCGGCCGCACCGACAGCCGCACCGCCCACCGCTGCCGGAGCTTCGCCGACCCAGGCGCCGCTCCCGACGGGCGAGACGCCCCGCATGGGCGGAGTGCTCACCTACATCGTGAGCGCGGCGCCGCCGACGTTCGACGGGCATCAGTCGACGACCTTCGCCACGCTGATGCCTGTCTCGCCGCACTACAGCCTCCTCTACAGGCTCGATCCTGCCGACAACGTCAGCAAGATCATCCCCGACGTCGCCGACGGTCTGCCTCAGGTGTCGAGCGACAAGCTCACCTACACCATCAAGCTCAAGAGCAACGTGAAGTTCCACGACGGGACGACGCTCACGAGCGCCGACGTGGTCGCGACGTACCAGAAGATCATGAAGCCGCCGGAGGGCGTGACCAGCCCGCGTCAGGGCGTGTACGCGGCGGTCGAGTCCGTGACCGCTTCGGACCCGAGCACCGTGGTCTTCAAGCTGAAGTTCGCGGCGGGCTCGTTCCTCGCCAGCATCGCCTCGCCGTGGAACTACCTCTACAGCGCGGCGAAGCTGAAGGAGGACCCCAAGTTCTACGTCAAGAACATCATGGGAACGGGTCCCTTCACGTTCATCGAGTACGTGCCCGGATCGCACTGGTCAGGCCGCAAGTTCGCGGATTACTTCGACAAGCCCAAGCCGTACCTCGACGCCTACCGCGCCGTCATCATCGGTGACCCGGCCCGCCAGACGGCGGCCATCCGCAGCAAGCAGGCTCTGATCGAGTTCCGCGGCTTCACGCCGACGCAGCGTGACGAGCTGTCACGCGCCCTCGGCCAGGACCTGGCGATCCAGGAAGCCTCCTGGGTCTGCGTGAACTACGTCGCGTTCAACACCACCGTCAAGCCGTTCGACGACGAGCGCGTCCGCCGCGCTCTCACCCTCGCGGTCGACCGATGGTCGGGCGGAGAGGCGCTCTCGAAGCAGACCATCGTGAAGGCCGTCGGCGGGCTCATGAGGCCGGGCGGTCCGTTCGCGATGTCCGACGCCGATCTCGAGAAGATCCCGGGCTTCTACCGGGACAACGCCAAGGCCGTCGAGGAGGCCAAGAAGCTCCTCGCCGACGCCGGTGTCGCGGACCTCACATTCAAGTTCCACAATCGCAACATCACCACGCCGTACGAGCCGGTCGCCCTCTTCCTGATCAACGAGTGGAAGAAGATCGGCGTGACCGCGACCCACGAGGTGAAGGAGACGGCGGCGTACCTCGCCGACCTCCGGAACAAGAACTTCGAGGTCGGGCTCGACTTCAACTGCGACTACTTCGACGAGCCGGACCTCCAGCTCTCGAAGTTCCGCTCCGCGAGCGGGCTCGGGAAGGGCCTGAACTTCTCGCACTACGACGACCCGAAGCTCGACGGGATGATCGACGCCCAGGCCAGGGAGACGGATCCCGAGAAGCGCAAGCAGCTGGTCTGGGAGATCGAGCGGTACGCCATGGGCGAGAAGGCCTGGATGGTGCCCGTGATCTGGTGGAACCGGATCATCCCGTACATCGCGACCGTCCGCGGCTACCGGATCGGATCGAACCACTACACGACCATGGACATGGCGAACATCTGGATCGCTGAAGAGCGTTAGCGACTAGCCAAAAGCCGGGAGCCGGTCGATGATGGCGCCGCATGCAGCGGTACATCATCGGCCGGCTCCTGTTGATGGTCCCCACCCTGCTCGGCGTCGCGATCCTGACGTTCGTGATCATGCGCGTCGTCCCCGGGGACGTCGTCGCCCTGCGCTACTCCCAGTCCGGATCGGTCCCGCAGGAGGTCATCGACCGCGAGCGTGACCAGCTCGGCCTGAACAAGCCCCTCCACGAGCAGTTCGCGGACTTCATGGGCGGGATCGTGCGCTTCGACTTCGGGAACTCGCTGTGGACGGGACGGCCGGTCACCGAGGAGATCAAGGGGCGTCTCGGGATCAGCATCGAGCTCGCGATCCTGTCGACCCTCCTCGCCACGGCCCTCGCGCTCCCGCTCGGGGTCATCGCGGCGGTGAAGCAGGACAGCTGGATCGACTACGTCATCCGGGTGTTCAGCATCGGCGGGCTCGCCATGCCCTCGTTCTGGCTGGGGATCCTCGCGATCCTCACGCTCGTGGTGCTGTTCCAGTGGGCGCCCCCGCTCATCTTCGTGCCCATCTGGGATGACCCGATCGAGAACCTCTCGCAGCTCATCTGGCCGGCCCTCGTGGTCGGATACCGCTACTCCGCGGTCGCGACCCGGATGACGCGGTCGTCGGTCCTCGAGGTGCTCCGCGACGACTACGTGCGGACCGCGCGCGCGAAGGGCCTCCGCGAGACGGTCGTGATCGTCCGCCACGCGCTGCGGAACTCGCTCCTCCCGGTCATCACGGTCATCAGCCTCGAGTTCGCCTTCCTGTTCGGCGGACTCGTCGTCACGGAGCAGGTCTTCAACGTGAACGGGCTCGGCAAGCTCCTGGTCGACGCCGTCGCCCAGCGCGACTACACGCTCGTGCAGGCGCTGGTGCTGCTCTTTTCGTTCGTCTTCGTGTTCGTGAACTTCATCGTGGACGTCCTCTACGGCGTCCTCGATCCCCGGATCAGATACGGATGACCCAGGCTGCCGCACCCCTCCCGACCCTCGGCGCGGAGGAGCTCGCCCGCCGGCGGTATCTCGAGGACACGACCGCGCGGCGGTTCCGGCGAGCCGTCGTCGACTTCATCCAGAGGCGTCCGCTGGGGACGTTCGGCGCGGTGCTCATCATCGTCATGCTCCTGGCGGCGGCGTTCGCGGAGGTGGTCGCTCCCTACGGGCCGAACGAGGGCGAGTTCACCGGCCTGCCGACCGCGCCGAGCCTCGAGCATCTGCTCGGCACGGATGGATTCGGCCGTGACGTGTTCTCGCGCCTGATCTACGGGTCCCAGACCGCGCTCCTCGTCGGGTTCTCGTCATCGCTGGTCGGATCCACCCTCGGCCTGCTGTTCGGGGTCCTGGGGGCGTACTTCGGCGGCAAGACCGACGAGATCATCCAGCGGATCATGGACATCCTCATCTCGTTCCCGCTCATCGTCATCGCCATCGCAGTCGTCGCGGCCCTCGGGCCGGGCACTCTGAACGTCATCGTGGCCATCACGCTGCCGGTCATCCCGCGCGTCGCGCGGGTCGTCCGCGCGAGCGGACTTGCCGTCGTGCGCATGCCGTATATCGAGGCCGCGCGCTCGGTCGGCGTGAGGGCGCCGCGGATCATGTTCCGGCACATCGTGCCGAACGTGTTCGCCCCCTACCTCATCATGCTCACCGCCTTCCTCGGGCAGGCCATCCTGCTCGAGGCGTCGCTGTCGTTCCTCGGCCTGGGCGTGGTCGAGCCCGAGCCGGCGTGGGGCCTGATGCTCCGCGGACAGGGCATG
>MGON01000105.1:0-3399 GCA_001795345.1 Chloroflexi bacterium RIFCSPLOWO2_02_FULL_71_16
GTCACCGCAGCGTGACCGGTAGGAGCCCGCCCTGGGAGGGAAGCGAAGGCGGCCCGCCGTGGAGCGTGGAGCCTGTAGCGTCACGAGCGTGACCGGCTTCCTCGTCTTCTTCGGCCGCTCCGGGCAGAGCGAGGTCGAGCGCAGGCTCGACGCCGTGCGCGTCGCCATCGGCGCCGTCGTCCTGAGGCGAGCGCTCGAGGCCGGCTTCGACCCCGTCGTCGGCGTCACGCGCGACGACGAGGCCCGCCGGGTGTTCCAGGATGCCGGCGCCGAGATCGACCGCGAAGAGACCGCGCCGTTCCACTACGGCAACGAGCTCGTACGGATCGTCGAGCGGCGAAAGCTCGACCGCGTGTGCGCCATCGGCGCCGGCGCCGGCGCGCTGCTGGGCGCCCGGCAGCTCCGGGCGATGCGCGAGGAGCTCGAGGCCGCCGGCGCGCTCGTGCTGTCGAACAACTATTACTCCGCCGACCTCGTCGGTCTGACGCCGACCAGCGCGCTGCGCGCCATCGCGCTGCCCCCCGCGGACAACCCGCTGCCGCGGCTGCTGCATCAGGAGGCGGGGCTGCCGTCCCGCCAGCTGGAGCGCTCGAGCGCCACGCTGCTCGACGTCGACACGCCAGCGGACGCGACGGTCCTCCGGCGCCACCCCGCGTGCCCGCCGGAGCTCGCTAGCCTCGACGCCTGGGAGGCCGACCTCGGCGGACGCATCGATGCCCTCATGCGCATCGTCACCACGCCGGAGCGGGAGCTCGTCGTGGCGGGCCGCGTCGGGGCGCCGGTGTGGACGTACCTCGAATCCCAGACCGCCTGCCGCGTCCGGATGCTGGCCGAGGAGCGGGGGATGCAGTCCGCGGGACGCGACGCTTCCGGCAGCGCCCGGACGGCGCTCGGGTTCCTCTACGAGAAGGTCGGGCCGCGCGCCTTCTTCGAGCTCATCGGCGAGCTCGGCGACGGGATGCTGTTCGACACGCGCGTCCTCTTCGCGCATCTGGGGTGGCGTCCCGCGCCGCCTGAGCGGTTCGCGTCAGACCTCTTCCGGTCCGAGGAGCTCGCGCCGGGCCCGCTTCGCGAGTTCACGCGGGCCGCGCGCGACGCGCGGTACCCGGTCCTGCTCGGCGGGCACACCCTCGTCTCCGGCGTGCTCTGGACGATGGTCGAGGCGGCGTGGGCCGGCCACCCTGAGCAGGACACGTGAGCCTCTTCGACCACCACGTCCACACCGACCGCAGCGACGGGCGGCTGTCGCTCGAGGACCGGGCGCAGAGCGTCGCGGTGCGCCCGCACGGGGTCTCGGATCACTACCCGTGGGGCACCCGCCTGCGGACCGACGACGACGTGCTCCGCTACCTCGACGATGCCGCGCGCCTCGGGCTGCGCGTCGGCCTCGAGTACGACCTCGGCGTCGCGCCTCCGCTCCGCCCGAGC
The DNA here is from genome assembly GCA_001795345.1 of Chloroflexi bacterium RIFCSPLOWO2_02_FULL_71_16. Classification (GTDB taxonomy): domain Bacteria; phylum Chloroflexota; class Limnocylindria; order P2-11E; family P2-11E; genus GWC2-70-10. The sequence continues at coordinate 1,429 of MGON01000105.1, forward strand.
ACGAGGGACGACCTGCACTACGTCATCGGGGCGGTGCATCAGGTCGAGATCGGAGGCGAGTGGATCGCGTTCGAGGAGGCCGGCCGCTTCCTCAAGGGCCAGCTCGCGCCGGGGGCGCCCTTCTCGGAGGCGTCGCGCTTCGCTGACGAGGCCATCCGGAGGCGGATCCTCGAGCGCACGCTCGAGGTGGTGCGGCAGGGCGTCCAGGAGACCCGGATCGACATCCTGGGGCACCCCACGTTCTCCCCGCTGGCCGCGCTCGGGGACCCCGAGGACGCCTTTCCCGTCGAGTGGCAGGAGCGCCTGATCGAGCTCTGCGGCTCGGAGCGCGTCGCGTTCGAGGTGAACGAGGCCTACCGGGTGCCGCACCGCGCCTTCCTCGTGCGCGCGCACGAGCGCGGCGCGCTCTTCTCCGTCGGGACCGATACGCACGGCGAGGTGGGCCCGCTCGACCGGACCGATGCGATGATCCGCGATGCCGGCCTGCCCGAGGATCGGTTCCTCGCGGGCACGCGCGTGCGCGGGGGGGCTCAGGCGGGCCGGTCGACCGCCAGGAGCTCGTAGACGAGCACGGCGATGGCGAGCAGCAGCAGCAGGTTCGGGGCTCCGCCACCGAGCCCGAGGACCAGCCCGACCGACCAGGCCGCGAGGAGGATCCAGAACAGCGCCCAGCGCACCCGGTGAGCGGCTCGCACGAGCATTCGCCGGGAGCCTAACGGGTACACTTCCCCTGCAGGAGACCCCTGCGCCGGCGAAGCGTTCGAGGGGGGAGAGCCTGATGTTCCGGGGACTGTCCGTCTACACCGGCAACGCTCATCCCGAGTTCGCCAAGGACGTCTGCGAGGCGCTGAACGTACCGCTCGGGCGAGCGGACGTCTTCAAGTTCCCGAACGGCGAGATCTTCGTGCAGATCAAGGAGAACGCGCGCGAGCACGACGTCTTCATCGTCCAGACCCTCGCCGGCCCGAACGTCTCGGACCACATCCTGGAGCTCCTGATCATGCTCGACGCCTTCAAGCGCGCCTCGGCCGGGCGGATCACCGCGGTCATGCCGCGCTTCGCCTACGGCCGCAGCGACAAGAAGGACCAGCCGCGGGTCCCCATCACCGCTCGGCTGCTCGCCGACCTGGTCGGCCTCGCCGGCGCCGATCGCTTCCTCACGATGGACCTCCACCAGGGGCAGATCCAGGGCTTCTTCAGCATCCCCGGCGACGAGCTGACGGCCTTCCTGCCGCTCATCGACTACTTCGGCGCCGACTACGCGGGACGCGATGACGCCGTGGTCGTCGTCCCGGACCTCGGCTTCGCGAAGAAGGGCCGGAACTTCGCGGAGCGGATGCGCCTGCCGATCGCATTCATCGAGAAGCGCCGTCTCGGGAACACCGGCGAGTCGCAGATCGTCGACATCGTCGGCGACATCGGCTACCGCCGCGCGATCATCATCGACGACGAGATCGACACCGGCATGACCGTGATGAACACGATCGATGCGCTGCAGGAGCGCGGCGTCCACGACATCGTCGTCGCCTGCGTCCACGCCGTCCTCTCCGGCGACGCGGCCGCGCGCCTCTGCGCGAGCGGGATCCGCGAGCTCGTGACGACCGACACCGTTCCCATCCCCACGCCGCGGCACGAGAAGATCCGCGTGCTCTCAGTGACGCCCCTCTTCGCCGAGTCGATGCGCCGCATCCACGAGGGCGAGTCGATCGGCGCGCTGTTCACCTCGCCGACGGTGCAGCTGCCGCTGAGGGTCAGATAGCGCCCATCCGGTGAGCTTCTTCGGCGGCCTCTTCGACTCGAACGAGGGCGAGCTCAAGCGGCTCCGCAAGCTGGTGGAGCGCGTCAACGCCTGCGAGCCGGCCGTGGCCGCGATGTCGGAGGACGAGCTACGCGGCCGGACGGCGCTCTTCCGCGAGCGGCTCGCGGCGGGGGAGGCGCTCGACGACCTGCTGCCCGAGGCCTTCGCCGCCG
>MGON01000105.1:3412-5650 GCA_001795345.1 Chloroflexi bacterium RIFCSPLOWO2_02_FULL_71_16
CTCCAGCAGCGCCACTTCGACGTCCAGCTGATGGGCGGCATGGCACTGCACCGCGGGCACGTCGCCGAGATGAAGACCGGCGAGGGCAAGACCCTGGTCGCCTCGCTCGCCCTGTACCTGAACGCGCTGGCCGGGAAGGGCGCGCATCTCGTCACGACGAACGACTACCTCGCGAAGACAGGCGCGGGCTGGATGGCGCCCATCTACCACGCGCTCGGGATGAGCGTCGCCTACATCGCCCACGACAAGAGCGCCGTGCACGACCCCTCGGTGGTGCTCGAGGCGGTCGACTGGCGCCACCGGAACTGGCGCGACGTGTCGCGGCGCGACGCCTACCAGGCGGACATCACCTACGGGCAGAACAGCGAGTTCGGCTTCGACTACCTGCGCGACAACATGGTGGTCGAGCTCAGGGACATGGTGCAGCGCCCGCTGAACTACGCGATCGTCGACGAGGCGGACTCGATCCTCATCGACGAGGCGCGCACCCCGCTCATCATCAGCTCGCCCGCCGAGGACGCGACCGCGACGTACTTCGCCGCCGCCCGTGCCGCCGCGCGCCTCCGCGAGGGTGTCGACTACATCGTCGAGGAGAAGCACCGCGCGGTCTCCCTCACCGAGCCAGGGATCGAGAACGCGCAGAAGCTGATGAGCGTCAAGGACCTGTACACCGGCCAGGGCGACGCTATCCACTACCTGGACAACGCCGTGAAGGCCAAGGCGCTCTACAAGCGCGACAAGGACTACATCGTCAAGGACGGCGAGGTCGTGATCATCGACGAGTTCACCGGGCGGCAGATGCCCGGTCGCCGGTGGAGCGACGGCCTGCACCAGGCGGTCGAGGCCAAGGAGAGCGTGCGGATCCAGCGCGAGACCCGCACGTTCGCCACGATCACGATCCAGAACTTCTTCCGCATGTACGAGAAGCTCGCCGGCATGACCGGGACGGCCGCGACCGAGGCCGAGGAGCTCTTCAAGGTCTACAAGCTCGAGGTGACGGTGATCCCGACCCACCGGCCGATGATCCGCAAGGACTTCTCGGACCTGGTCTACAAGACCGAGCAGGGGAAGTGGGCCGCGGTCATCGCCGACGTCAAGGAGCGCAACGAGCGGGGCCAGCCGGTGCTCATCGGCACGACCTCGGTGGACAAGAGCCAGCGGCTGTCCGACGAGATGACCAGGTTCGGGATCAAGCACGAGGTCCTGAACGCCAAGAACCACGACCGCGAGGCGCTGATCATCGCGGGGGCCGGGCGGAAGCGCGGCGTCACGGTCTCGACGAACATGGCCGGCCGCGGCGTCGACATCCTCCTCGAGGAGGGCGTCACCGGCCTCGGCGGCCTCCACGTGATCGGCACCGAGCGGCACGAGGCTCGCCGGATCGACAACCAGCTGCGCGGCCGCGCCGGCCGCCAGGGCGATCCCGGGTCGACCCGCTTCTTCACCTCGCTCGAGGACGACCTGATCCGGATCTTCGCGTCCGAGCGCGTCGCCGGGCTCATGGAGCGCCTCGGCTTCGACGACTCGATGCCCATCGAGTCGAAGCTCGTGACGAACGCGATCACCCAGGCGCAGATCAAGGTCGAGGCGCGCAACTTCGACATACGCAAGCGCGCGCTCGACTTCGACGACGTCCTGAACCAGCAGCGCAACGTCATCTATGCGCAGCGGCGGAAGATCCTCGAGCAGGGCGACGTGAGCGACACCGTCGCCGAGTTCCTTCACGAGGAGGCCGCGGCCCTAGCGGCCGCGGAGGCCGAGGTCCACCAGGAGGAGCGCGACCTCGAGAAGCTGCGTGCCGCGCTCGGTGCGCTGCTCGCGCGCGACATATCCGCGGAGCGTTTCGAGGCGGAGGACCTGCTGGAGCGCGTCCGGGAGCTGGTCGATGAGGCCTACGACGCCAAGGAGCAGGAGATCGGTCCCGAGCTCATGCGCCACGTGGAGCGCTGGGTGCTCCTGCGCTCGATCGACACCCACTGGGTCGAGCACCTCACGCAGATGGAGGAGCTCCGCGAGGGCATCCACCTGCGCGGCTACGGCCAGCAGGACCCGCTCGTCGCGTACAAGAACGAGGCCCACCGGTACTGGGAGGAGCTGAACGGACGCCTGGCCCAGAGCGCCGCTCAGATGATCCTTCGCGTGAGCGTGAAGCCGCTCGCACAGGAGGAGGCCCGCGAGGAGGAGCGGCAGCACCGCCACGCCGTCGGGTCGGCCAGCGGCGCCGGCCTCGAGCGGCGG
>MGON01000105.1:5665-16978 GCA_001795345.1 Chloroflexi bacterium RIFCSPLOWO2_02_FULL_71_16
GGTGCCGCCACGGCGGTCGCCGCGGGATCGCGGACCGCCGGGCCGGGGGCCGCAACGGCCACCAAGATCGGGCGGAACGACCCCTGTTACTGCGGCTCCGGCAAGAAGTACAAGAAGTGCCATGGCCGGTAGGTCCCTCCCTTAGTGGAGCTGCCCTTCGACCCCGAGATCCACCTCGGGCCGCTCACGCTCGCGTGGCACGGCATCTTCACGGCGGTCGGCATCTTCTTCGGCGTCTGGCTCGCGATCAGGCTGCTGCGCGGCCGCGTCGATGAGGATGCCGCCTATAGCGTCGCCACCTGGGGCGTGATCGGCGGGATCCTGGGGGCCCGCATCTTCCACGTGGCCGACCGCTGGGACTTCTACTCGCAGCACCTCGAGCAGATACCGCTGATCTGGACCGGGGGGATCGCCGTGTGGGGCGCGGCCATCGGGGGCGCTCTCGCGGGTCTCGTGGTGGCGCTGCGCCGCGGCGACATCCCGATCGGCGCCACGGCCGACGCGGCGGCGGCCGGCATCGGGCTCGGCTTCGGCCTCGGACGGATCGGTGACATCATCAACGGCGAGCACCTGGCGCCGCCCTGCGGTGACGGACCCGGCATCTGCGTGGCCTACACGAACCCGGCCACGCTCGGCCAGGGTCCCGAGATCCACGGACGGCCGTTCAGCGGCGCCGCGTGGGAGGGCCCGGTGCACCTGCCCGTCGCCTACGAGATGGTCTGGGATCTCCTCGGGGTCGTCATGGTGCTCGTTCTGCGGCGGCGCCTCGGCAGCCCCGAGGGCCGCATCTTCTGGCTCTGGCTCCTGACCTACGCCGTCGGCCGCTTCGCGTTCGGCTTCCTTCGGGTCGGTGACCCCACGCCGATCATCGGGCTGCGCCAGGACCAGCTGATCGCGCTGGCGGTGTTCGCGGTCGCAGCCGTCGCGCTCGGCCTCGTCCAGCTGGGCATCCTGCGTGTCCCGCGCCGCCGTCCAGCCGCGACCGCGCCGGCGGAAGGATCGCCGCAGACCTGATAGAGATCCCGTTCTCGCCGGACCTGGTCCTCGGCCCGGCGCGCATCGCGTGGCACTCGGTCTTCGCGTTCGTCGGCTCGCTCGTCGCGGCGATCGTCGCCGTCCGGCTGTCGCGCTCGCTCGTCCGCGACGACCGGGTCTGGCTGTACGCCATCGCGGTGCTGCTCGGCGGCCTGGTGACGGCGCGGATCGGCCACGTCGTCGACAACTGGCAGGACTTCGCGGGCGATCCTTGGCGCATCCCGTTCGCCGGCGGCGGCATCGCCGTGACCGCCGCGCCCATCGGCTCCGCGATCGCCGGCGTCATCGCCGCGCGCCGCTTGCGCCTGCCGGTCGGGTTCATGCTCGACGTCGCGTCGATCGGCATCGTCATCGGGCTAGCCATCGGCCGCATCGGAGACGTCATCAACGGCGAGCACCACGCCGTCGCCTGCGGGAGCCTGCCGTGGTGCGTCCGCTACACGCATCCCGAGACGCTCGGACAGGCCACGCCGGTGCATCCCGTCGTCGTGTACGACGCCCTCTGGGATCTGGTCATCGCCGCGCTCGCCTACGCCTACTGGCGCCGGGTCCGCGGTCGACAGCCCGAGGGGCGGGCATGGCTGCTCGTCCTCGGCCTCTACGGCGCCGGCCGGGTCGCCAGCTCGTTCCTGCGGCTCGACCCCGTTCTCCTGGGGGGCCTCCAGGAGGCTCAGATCCTGGGTCTCGCCTATGCGCTCGCCGCCTTCCCCGCCTTGCTGGCCATCGAGCGCCGCCAATGACGCGGTCTGGTGCAGGTGTTCGGTATCCGCCCATGCTACGGCCGGGTCTTCCATTCGCCCGGTCCGGCCGGTAAACTGCGTACGAAAAGCGGCACAGCCCAAGTGGGGAGCGCGGCCCGGGACCGTATCCATTCGGTGTCCTGGCCGGCAGTGATAGAGAGGATCGGCTCCGTGAAGGAATGGATCGCCTGCGAGGACAACTGCCTCAAGTGCAGCTACGGCGCGACCCTCGATTGTGACGGCGACTGCCCCCGGTGCCCCCGCAACACCTACTGTCCGTGCGTGACCTTCATCTCGTTCTCCGCGGGCAAGCTGGCCCCGGCCGTCACTCCGATGACGACCACCTTCGACCGACCCCGGAAGCGATAAGAACTACGTTCATACATCCGTCACTCGTCCTCGCTCGGAAGCAAAGCTTCCGGCTCGTCCTCGATAGGCTGTAGCCATGTCGGTGGACCCGGGCGCGCTCGCGTCCCTCCGCGAGCGGATCGACCGCATGGCGGTGTTCCTTTGACCTCCCGAAGCTTCGCGAAGAGGTCGAGCGGCTAGAGGCCGACGCCGCCCGCCCGGATCTCTGGGCCGACCAGGACCGCGCTCGCCTGACGCTGCGCCGGCTCAACTCGTCGAGGGATCGGCTCGCCCGGTGGGACGGATTCCGACGGCGAGCCACCGATCTGTCCGAGCTGGTGCCCCTCTCGGGCGAGGACGCCGCCCTCGCGGGCGACCTCGAGCGCGAGTACGGCGCCCTCTCGGCCGAGGTCGAGCGCGCGGCGCTGGAGGCGCAGCTCGGGGGTCTCTACGACCAGCGCGACGCGGTCCTGACCATCTCCGCGGGGGTCGGCGGGACCGACGCCGCGGACTGGACGGAGATGCTCATGCGCATGTACCTGCGGTGGGCGGAGCGGCGCGGGTACCGCACGCAGCTGCTCGATCAGACCCCCGGCGAGGAGGCCGGCCTGAAGAGCGTGGCCCTGTCCGTCGAGGGTCCGTACGCGTACGGGTACCTGAAGACCGAGCGCGGGACGCACCGTCTCGTGCGGATCTCGCCGTTCGACTTCCAGAAGCGCCGGCAGACCTCGTTCGCCCTGGTGGATCCGATGCCGCAGGTCGAGACGGACACCGAGATCGAGATCCGGCCCGACGACATCAAGTTCGACACCTACCGCTCCGCGGGCGCGGGCGGCCAGAACGTCAACAAGGTCGAGACCGCGGTGCGGGTGACCCACCTGCCGACCGGCCTGATCGCCGCGTGCCAGACGGAGCGGTCGCAGCTGCAGAACCGCGAGACCGCGATGAAGATGCTGCGCGCGAAGCTCCTCGAGAAGCGGATCCTCGAGCAGGAGGCGGAGGCCGCTCGGCTGCGCGGGACGATGCGCGCGGCCGACTGGGGTAGCCAGATCCGCTCGTATGTGCTCCACCCGTACACACTGGTCAAGGATCACCGCACCGGCGTCGAGGTGGGCGACACCCAGCGGGTGCTCGACGGCGACATCGACCGCTTCATCGAGGCCGCCCTGGGCCAGGAGCAGCCCGCCGCCACCTAGTTGGCATCGGCTCTGCACCTGAGGGCGAGGACGCGAGCCACTGGAGGATGTGACATGCGAGTGAAGGATCTGAAAGACCTGAGGGACATCAAGGACCTCAAGGAAGTGAACAGGGAGGATGTCGTCGAGCTGCTCGACGAGCTTCGCGTCATCGCCACCAAGGGCGCGAACGAGCTTCTCGGCACCGGCAAGAAGAGCGCGCGCCGAGCGATCGGCGCTCCCAGCGAGGGCGCGGTCACGCTGGCGCTCATCGGCGGGATCGTCGCAGGCGTGATCGTGGGCGCGCTCATGGCCCTCGTGCTCTCGCCCTTCTCGGCCGGCGAGGCGCGTCAGCGGCTGGTCCGTGAGGTGGACCGGGTGCGCGAGCGCCTGCCGGAGCAGGGCCGCGGGAACGGCCGCGGGATGTATCCGCACGAGGAGCCCGAGACCCAGAGGTCGCCGAGCACCGGGCTGCCGGAGACGTCGCCCTCCTAGCTCACTCCTGCGCGTACGAGGCTCGCTGACGGACGAGGCGCGGGATCCCCGCGGTCCGGACGTCGACGTCCCCGGGACGCTTGTAGCCGGCCTCCCCGGCGGCGAGGTCCAGGTGCATCGTCGTCACGTCCGCGGCCGCGAGCATCACGGCCGCGGACGGCGTGTACGACGGGATCGCTTTCACGTACCCGTTGCAGCTCCGGCAAACGTCGACGCGCGACGGCGAGCCCTCCTCCTGGAGGACGCCGAGGGTCCGGTGGTCGTCGTTCCCGCAGTAGGGACAGAGCAGGACGAACCAGCTCCACATCACGCCGCAGCGGACGCACCGGAGCGCGCGGCGCTTCTCGGGCCCGAGGAGCTCCGCCAGGCCGGGCCAGGCGCCGCACACGGGGCAGTAGCCGCGGTCCCACCGGTCGATGTCCGTCAGCGCTCCCAGCCGGGCCGTGGCCTCCCACAGGAAGGGCTGGAGCGCGAGCTCTAGCAGCTCGGCGAGCGCGTCGGCATCGACGCCCAGGTCCCCCGCGGCCCGTTCGATGGTGGCGCGCTCGGCGCTCAGCGCCGGACCGAGCAGAGGCGCGAGGTCCACGGTCTCGGCGCCGAGCTTTTCGGCGGTGCGCTGCGCCGCGGTGCCGAGCTCGGCCGTCTCAGCGAGGTTGCGGGAAAGCCGCCGCAGCTCGTCCTCCACCGCATGTGGATCGACGCCGACGCGGCCGGCCTGCAGGAGCGGGATGCCCTTGTCGATCGCTTCTCTCGCCTCATCCGCGGTGAGCTCCACGTCGACCGAAGGCGCCGGCCCCGCCGCCAGATCGGCCAGGCGCTGGTCGTGGAAGGCGGCGATAGGGCCGAGGCCCGCGTCACCTCCGGCGATCTCTCGCCAGCGGGCGCGGGCCTCGTCGATCTCGTTGCGAGTGGGCAGTAAAGGGCTCGAGTTAGTGAGCCACCGCCGCCAGGGCGGAGTGAAGCAGCGACCACCGGAACGCGAGCACGCCGACCAGGACGATCGTCCCGACCACGGCGAGCTGAGAGAGCGAGACGCGGGAGAACGCGAGCCGCGGCCCGGCCGCGATGGTGACGATCGGGTAGAGGATGGCCAGGCCGACCACGCCGATCCAGAACACCGGAGCGACGAGCGCGGTCCCGGACGAGATGAGCGGCTCGGCCTGGCCGAGCGCGCTCAGGTTCGCGACGAAGAGGGCCACCAGCACGCCCGCCAGGGCCGCGGTCGCGAGCAGGCCGGACCGGGCCGCCCCGGCCGTCCGCGTCGCGCGCATGCGGTCCGAGACGATCGCCGCCGCGGCGAATCCCGAGAGCGCGCTGAACACGACGTAGAGCCCGCCCAGGATGTACGTGTCGGCCCACACGTTCTGGTTCGAGACGTTCAGCAGGACGCCGCTGTACGAGCCCGTGGCCAGGGCGAAGAGCGCCGCGACGGCCATGCCCACGGGGTTGTGCGCCAGGGTCTCGACCAGGCCCGGCAGGATCCGCAGGCGTCCGGTGTGCAGGAGCCCGTCGAAGAACGGCACCACGGTCATGATCCCGAAGACGGCGATGATCCACGTGCCCCAGTTCATGGGCGAGTTCGGGTTGAACATGAACGGCCCCGGCCGCTCGGCCGCGATCGGGCTGGTGAAGAGCAGGTTCAGGAACCGGCCGGGCTGGCCGAGATCGACGATGAGCAGCACCGCGACCACGACCATGAGCGGCGCCGGCAGGAACCCGAGCCGGGCCGCCACCTCGCGGTCCTCCTTGTCCCCGGCGATGTTCGCGAGCGCGATGAAGAAGAAGATGCCCGCCGCGAGCCCCGCCGCGAACATCTCGAGCGTCAGTATCCAGTTCGCCCAGTGCGGCTCGATGACGTAGTTGGTGATCATGAGCTCACCTCCGACGACGCGGCGACGGCTTCCATGCGGCGCCGGCGGAAGGCGGCGAGCCCGGTCACGCCGAGCACGGCCGCCGAGATCAGCGCCACGCCCGCCGACGGGTTCATGTTCCGCTGAGGCAGCTGGGGCGAGCTCGGGAGGCTGTAGACCTCCGGCTTGTCGAGCAGCAGGTAGAAGACGTTGAGACCGCCGACGACCTCCATGTCGGCGACGGCCGCGCCCTTGTTCGGTCCCTGCGTGATGGTCCCCCTGTTCCCGAGGTCCCAGCCGTAGATGTACGCGTCGGTCTGGCCCCGGGCGTGAAGGGCGCGCACGCGCTCCGCGGCCATGGCCTTCAGGTCGTCGACGTTCCCGAAGGTCAGCGAGGAGGTGGGGCAGGCCTTGGCGCACGCGGTGCCCTGGCTGTCCTCCAGGCGGTCCTGGCAGAGGATGCACTTGTTCACGCGGCCGGTCCGCTGGTTGTAGTCGATCACGCCGAACGGGCACGCACCCACGCAGTAGCGGCACCCGATGCAGACGTCCTGGTGGATGTCCACGGAGCCGTGCTGCGTGCGGTAGAGCGCTCCGGTCGGGCAGACCTCGAGGCATCCGGCCTGCTCGCAGTGCTTGCACGAGTCGCTCATCATCAGCCAGCGCGCGTCGACCCGGTCCTCGCTGAACTGCTCGACGAACTTCACGTGCCGCCAGTTGCTCGCGCTGAGGTGGCCGGTGTTGTCGTACGAGTTGGCGGTGAAGGCGCGGTGCTCCCGGACGGCGGTCTCGTCGTCCATCGGCAGCTCGTTCCACTGCTTGCAGGCGACCTGGCAGGCCTTGCATCCGGTGCACAGGGTGGTGTCGACGAACATGCCCTTCGTGGCGGTGGCCATTACCGTGCCCTCCCCTTCCTGATGTCGGCGGTGAAGGCCTTGGCCTCGTGGATGGTCACGTTGGGATCAGCGACCAGCGACGTCATGTTGTTCGCGACGTCGCCCGTTGCGATCCCCATGTAGCCCCAGTGCCACGGCATGCCGATCTGGTAGACGCGCTTGCCGTCCACCGTGAGGGGCCGGAGGCGGCGGGTGACGAGGGCGCGGGCCTCCGTGCTGCCCCGCTCCGTGGTGACGGTCACGAAGTCGCCGTTGGCTATGCCCTTCTCGTCCGCGAGCTCCGGCGGCATCTCGACGAACAGGTCCGGCATGAGCTCCGCGAGCCAGGGCAGCCAGCGCGTCATCGCCCCGGACAGGTGGTGCTCGGTGAGCCGGTAGGTGGTGATGACGTGCGGGAACTGCACGCCGCCGAACTCGTTGTACTTGTTCCCGGTCACGTCCCAGAACTTCGCGACCGGGTTGCGGTCCTGCTTGTAGAGAAGGTTCTTGACCGGTGACTCCCACGGCTCGTAGTGCGTGGGTATGGGCCCGTCCACGGTCCCGACGGGAGCGAAGAGCCAGCCCTTGCCGTCGGTCTTGAGGATGAACGGGTCGCGCCCGCTGTGGAACGCGATGCCGATCCCGGTCGGGTTGGCGGCGGCGCCGGGCGCCTTGGTCGGCGCGAAGTCGATGCCGTCGCCGCCGACGTTCTTCCAGGTCTTCGCGGTGGCATCCCAGTACGTGTACTTCTTGCGCTCCGACCACGGGTTGCCGTCCGGGTCGGCCGAGGCCCGGTTGTAGAGCTGCTTGCGGTTGCCCGGCCACGCCCAGCCCCAGCTGGGGCTGACCCAGCCGTCGTTCTTGCCGGGCGTCATGCGGGCGCGGTTGACGACCTTGCCGTCGATGAGCTGCAGCGCCCCGGTGTAGATCCAGGCGCCGGCGGCGGTCTTGCCGTCGGCCGTGAGCGCTCCGAACGTGTTGAGGACGTTGCCTGTCGCGACCTCGTAGCCGTTGATCTCCTTGAAGATCCGGAGCGCGGACGGCTCGTCCTTGTGCTTCCACTCGGCGACGTCGGCCGGGTCGGGGTCGTAGTCGAGGGTCATGTGCTTGATGGCGAGGTCCTTCGTCGCGGTGGAGCTGGCGTACCGGGCCTTCAGCTTCTTGCCGAGGGCGTACCAGAAGTACAGGTCGCTGCGCGCCTGCCCCGGCGGGTCCGCGGCCTTGTCGTGCCACTGGATCATCCGGGACGTCTGCGTCATCGTCCCGTCCTTCTCGGCGATGTGCGCGGCCGGCATGAACCAGACCTCGGTCGCGACCTTCGCCGGATCCGACCCCGCGACCGCCTTCCAGAAGGCGGCCGACTCCGTCTCGTAGAGGTCGAGGACGACCAGCCACTCGAGGTTCCGCATGGCGTTCCGCTGGAAGGTCGAGTTGATGCTGGTGGCGGGGTTCTGGCCCGTGAGGATCATGCCCTTGATCTTGCCCTCCGACATCTCCACGAACGTCGGCAGGTGGCTATGGTCGCCGGTGATCTTGGGCAGCCAGTCGTACCCGTAGTCGTTGTCCGCGGTCGCGGCCTCACCGAACCACGCCTTCAGCTGGCTGACCACGTACGCCGGCGTGTTCGACCAGAAGGAGGTCGGCTGCGTCTCCGTGAGGATGTAGTCGCGCAGCGTGTCGTGCGCCCGGCGCGCGTTCGGCGTGTTCAGGTACCCGGGATGGGCGTTGTAGAGGGTCGAGATGTCGGTCGCGCCCTGCACTTGCGCGTGGCCGCGGAGGGCCTTGATACCCGAGCCCGGCCGCCCGACGTTGCCGAGCAGGAGCTGAATGAGCCCGGCGGTGCGGATGAGCTGGACGCCGGTCGTGTGCTGGGTCCAGCCGACCGCGTAGGTGAACACGCCGGTCTTGTCCCGGCCCGAGTTCTCGGTGATGACCTGCGCGACCTTCAGGAAGAGCTCCTTCGGCGTGCCGGAGATCCGCTCCACCATCTCGGGCGTGTAGCGGGCGTAGTGCTTCTTCAGGATCTGGAACACCGTGTTCGGGTCCTGGAGGCTGCGGTCCTCCTTCGGCACGCCCGGCAGGCGGTTCGCGATCAACTGGGCGAAGTTGACGCCCTTGACGCTCTGGCCCTGCGCACCCGCCGGCGCCTCCGGCACGCGCGCCGGCGCTGGACCGCGCTGGTACTGCCAGGTCGCGTTGCTGTAGGTCCGTGTCTTCGCGTCATACCCGGAGAAGAAGCCGTCGCCCTCCTCGGTGTCCTTGAAGTCGGCGTTGATGAGCGTCGCGGCGTTGGTGTAGTTGATCATGAACTCGAGGAAGTACTTCTTCTCGCTCAGGATGTAGTTGACGAGGCCGCCCAGGAACACGATGTCGGTGCCCGAACGGATGGGAACGTACATGTCGCACATCGCGCTCGTGCGCGTGAAGCGCGGGTCGACGTGGATCAGGGTCGCGCCGTTCGCCTTGGCCTTCATCGGCCACTTGAAACCGACCGGGTGGCACTCGGCCATGTTCGAGCCCATGAAGACGATCCAGTCGCTGAACTGCATGTCCTGCAGGAAGGTGGTCGATCCGCCCCGCCCGAACGACGTCCCCAGACCGGGGACCGTGGCGGAGTGTCATATGCGGGCCTGGTTCTCGATCCGGACGATACCCATCATCCGCGCGACCTTGGCGAGGACGTAGTTCTCCTCGTTGTCGTTGGTGGACCCACCGAGGGCGAAGATGCCCGTCGTCTGGTTGATCAGCTTGCCCGTGCCGGGCTCGCGCTCGACGAAGGTCTCCTCCCGCGTCTTGGAGACGAGCTCGGCGATGCGGTCGAGGGCCGCGTCGTAGGAGATCTCCTCGTCGTCCCAGTCCGTCGCGTTCGGCTTGCGACGCATGACGCGCGTCACGCGAAGATCGTTCACGGCCAGCTGGAACGTCGCCGCGCCCTTCGGACAGAGGCTGCCGGTGGAGTGCGGGGTGTCGGCGTTGCCTTCGATGTTCACGATCCGCACCGCGCCGGTGCGGTCGTCGCGCTTGCTGGCGACCATCGTTCCGCAGCCGACCGCGCAGTACGGGCAGATGCTCGCCGTCTGTTTGGTGCCTTCGAGCTTTCGCGTGGCCGCGCGCTTCGCCGCGAACGCCGTGTTGAACCCGAGGCCGCTCAGCTGCGAGGCCGCTATTCCCGCCGAGCCGATACCGCTCAGCCGGAGGAACGTCCTCCGTGAGGTCGTTGCGATGGCCATTCCCGCACCCCTCTCCCTACGCAAAAGGTGATCCGGCAAGCCACGTGTATTTAGTTGCGCGGGAGCATACCCGTGCTCTGGCGCGTATCGAAGCCCCGTTCTCGACTGGCGGAATACCTAGCGAGAGCGTCGGGATCCGACGGGGCGCACGTCAGCCCTTCGGCGTGCCGCCGCCGTGGATCTCGCGGGAAAGCCGGAGCAGCGTCTCCCGCGTGTTCAGCTCGGGCTCGTCCAGCACGCGTTCGAAGAGGGCATCGATGATCCGCCCCACCTCCGGGCCGGGGCGCAGCCCGAGCTCGGCCATGACGTCGTGGCCGTCCACGGCCATATCGCGCTTCGAGAAGGCGTTGGCGCGGTGGATCTCCTCCTCCACCCGGAGCCAAAGCTCCTCGAGCTCCCGCAGGCGCGGCACCCGGGCCCCGCTGCCGATGTTGTCGCTGCGGCGCAGGAAGAAGAGGTCGCGGATCCGGTCGAGACCGACCTTCCGGATGAACCGGCGGACCGCGGAGCTCGTCCACTCCGACTGGTACCAGAACATGTGATGGCGGATGAGGTGGGTCGTGCGCTCGACCACCTCCTTCGGGAGCTTCCAGCGGCGCAGCAGCTGGCGGGCCTTGGCTTCGCCGACGAACTCGTGCTGGTGGAAGTGCCCGTCGTCGTGGGTGTCCGGCTTTCCCAGGTCGTGGAGGAGCGCCGCGAGCCGGAGGACGAGGTCCTCCTCCTCCGAGACGCCCTTCGGCATGTCGGCGGCGGCGGCGTCGAGCGTGGCGAGCGAGTGCTCGAACACGTCCTGGGCGGCGACCTTCTCCTGCGGCGTGTGCCGGCAGCGCTCGAGCTCCGGCGCGATGACCTCGAGGATCCCGAGGTCGGAGAGCATGCGGAACCCGACCGAGGGCACCGGCGCGCGCAGGATCTTCAGCAGCTCCTGCTGGACGCGCTCGCCCGAGAGCCCCGCGGCGAGGCCGGCGTTGCGGCGGATGGCCGCGGCCGTCGCCGGCTCGATGGTGAACCCCAGGACCGCCGCGAACCGCGGCGCGCGAAGCAACCGCAGGGCGTCCTCGCGGAAGCGCTCGTCCGGGTCGCCGACCGCGCGCACGATGCGCGCCTCGAGGTCCGCCTGGCCGCCGAACGGATCCACGAGCCCGCCCTTCGCGCCGCCCTCCGGCGGCGGCGTCCAGGCCATGGCGTTCATGGTGAAGTCGCGCCGCGCCAGGTCTTCCCGGAGGGACGTCGTGAACGCGACCGCGTCGGGCCGCCGGCGGTCGCTGTACTCGGACTCGACGCGGTAGGTGGTCACCTCGATCTCGTGCACGTCCATGCGCACGACCACCGTGCCGAAGCGGTTCAGGTAGAGCGAGCGGCGGAAGATCTGCTGGATCTCCTCGGGCCGCGCGTCGGTCGCCACGTCCCAGTCGGCCGGATCGACGCCACGGATCGCGTCGCGGACGCAGCCGCCCACGACGTAGGCCTCGTGGCCGCCGTCGCTCAGCTTGTGGATGACCTTCGCGACGTCGGCGGGAATGCGCAGCTCCACGACCCGCGAGTCTGGCGGCAAAGCCGCCTTC
>MGON01000105.1:17004-21992 GCA_001795345.1 Chloroflexi bacterium RIFCSPLOWO2_02_FULL_71_16
CGCCGGCACCCCCTTATGCGCGCTATTCCTCGCCGAGGTAGGCCTTGCGCACCATCTCGTTCTTCGCCAGCTCCTCCGCGCTATCCGCGAGCACGATGCTGCCGGTCTGGAGCACGTAGCCACGCTTAGCGACCGTCAGCGCCATGAGGGCGTTCTGCTCGACGAGCAGGATCGACATGCCGAGCCGGTTGATGTCCTTGATGGTCTCGAAGACGAGCTCGACCAGCACGGGCGCGAGGCCCATCGACGGCTCGTCGAGCAGGAGCAACGTCGGCCGGGCCATGAGCGCCCGCCCGATCGCGAGCATCTGCTGCTCGCCGCCTGACAGCGTCCCCGCGACCTGGGTGATGCGCTCCTTGAGCCGGGGGAACAGCCCGAAGACGCGGTCGAAGTCCTCGGTGAGGTCGACCGCTCCCCGCGCGTAGGCGCCCATCTCGAGGTTCTCCTTGACCGACATTCGCGGAAAGATGCGCCGGCCCTCCGGGGAGTGGGCGATGCCCAGGCTGACGATCCTGTTCGCGGGGACCCTGGCGAGATCCCGCCCGTCGAGGGTCACGCTGCCCGCCCGCGGCCGGACGATGCCGGAGATCGTCCGCAGCGTCGTGGTCTTCCCCGCGCCGTTGCTGCCGATGAGCGTGACGATCTCGCCTTTCTCGACCGTGATCGAGATGCCACGCAGGGCCTGGATATGGCCGTAGTAGGCGTCGACCTTCTCGAGCTCGAGCAGTGCCATCAGGCCGTGCGCGCCCTTCCCAGATACGCCTCGATCACCTTCGGGTCCCGCTGCACGGCCTGTGGGCTCCCTTCGGCGATCTTCACACCATGGTCGAGGACCGTGACGCGCTCCGAGATGCCCATGACCACGCGCATGTCGTGCTCGATGAGCAGGACCGTGAGCCCGAGGTCGTCCCGCAGCCGATGGATGAAGGAGGTCATCCTCGCCGTCTCCTGCGGGTTCATACCGGCGGTCGGCTCGTCGAGGAGCAGCAGCTTCGGGTCGGTCGCGAGCGCTCGCGCGACCTCGAGCCGGCGCTGGTCTCCGTATGACAGGTTCTTGGCGAACTCGTCGGCCGACCCGCGGAGACCGACGAACTCGAGAAGCTCCCGCGCCCGAGCCTCCGTGTTCCGCTCCTCCCGCCGCTCCCGCGGCGTCCGCAGGATCGCCTCGAATGGCGTCGCCACCATCCGTGCGTGCCGGCCGACCTCGACGTTCTCGAGGGCGGTCATGTTGTGGAACAGCCGGATGTTCTGGAAGGTGCGGGCGATCCCGAGCGACGTGATCCGGTGGGGTGGCAGGCCGGCGATGGGCCGGCCCTCGAGCTCGATCGCCCCGCTCGTCGGCTTGTACAGGCCGGCGATCATGTTGAAGAAGGTCGTCTTCCCGGCACCGTTCGGGCCGATGAGGCTGACGATGCTCCGCCGGGGGATCTCGAAGTCGACGTCGTCGACCGCGACGAGACCGCCGAACCGCTTGGTGACGTCGCGCGCCCGGAGGATGAGGCCGTCGGCTCCGCTCATCGCTGCGACTCGAAGAGGGTCTCGCGCTGCTGCGCCGCCTCGCCCTCGTCCTCTTCGGCGGCGTGCAGCTCCATCTTCCGCCGGGCGCTCGGAAGGATGCCCTCCGGCCTCACGAGCATGAGCGCCACGAGGGCGGTCCCGTAGATCAGCGTCCGAGCCCGGGAGATATCCGCCTCCCGGAGGAAGGCGATGTCGAACGTGGAGCCGAGGGTCCGCAGCGCTCCGGAGATCGCGTCGGTCAGCACGCGGTCGAAGCCGCCGAGGATGAGGCCGCCGACGATCACGCCGGGGATGTTCCCCATCCCGCCGATGACGATCATGAGCAGGACGAAGATGGAGACCGAGAACTGGAACTGGTCCGGGGAGATGACCTGGAGGTAGCTGGCCCAGACCGAGCCGGCGAACCCGGAGAAGCTGGCCCCGAGCGAGAACGCGAACAGCTTCGTGGTGACGGGATTGATGCCGATCGACGATGCGGCGACCTCGTCTTCGCGGATCGCCATCCACGCCCTGCCGATCCGCGATCTCTGCAGGCGCGACGTCAGGAAGATCGAGAGGAGCAGTATCCCGAGCACGAGGAAGTACCAGGGCTCGGTCGCGAACCCCCACTTGACGAAGGGGAGCTCGGGGAAGCCGATCGGCTTCATGCCCTGCGTGCCCTTGGTCACCTCATGGGCGTTCCGGATGACGAGGGGCACGATCTCGCCGAAGCCGAGGGTGACGATGGCGAGGTAGTCGCCGCGGAGGCGGAGGGTCGGGGCCCCGAGCAGCACGCCGAAGATCCCGGCGACGATCGCCGCGACGATCATCGCCAGCCAGAAGTTCATGGGGGAGGTATCGGTGAAGGCGAAGGGGCTCTCGCTCGAGGTCATGAATGCCACCGTGTACGCGCCGATGGCGAAGAAGGCGGCATAGCCGAGGTCGAGCAGCCCGGCGAAGCCGACCACGACGTTCAGCCCGAGGGCCAGGACGATGAAGAGGAGCACCGGGATCAGCTTCGTCTGCAGGCGGAGCCCGAACATGCCCTCGATGAAGGGGTATGCGATCGCGAACGCGAGGGCGCCGAGGAAGATCGCCGCGCGCTTCTGGTCGGCGTCGCTCATGTCCGGGAGACGTGGGACCGGCAGCCGGCCGAGGATCTTCATCGTTCCGGCGTCTCCTCGCCGAGGAGGCCCGTCGGGCGGAACACGAGGATGACGACGAGCAGCGTGAACACGCCCACGTTCTCCCACTCGCCGCCGTAGCAGGTGACCGTCATGGCGCCCAGGATGCCGAGCAGGAACCCGCCGAGCGCGGCGCCCGTGACGTTGCCGATCCCGCCGAGGACCGCCGCCGTGAACGCCTTCAGTCCGGCGGTGAAGCCGAGGGTGAAGACGGTGTTGCCGTTGTAGAGCCCGTGCATGACCGCGGCCGCCCCCGCCAGGAGGCCGCCGAGGAGGAACGTGAAGGAGATGACCTTGTCGACGTCGATACCCACCTGCAGCGCCATCTCGCGGTCCTGCGCGACGGCGCGCATCGCCTTCCCCATGGTCGTGTTCTTGATGACCCAACCGAGGCCGAGCATGAGCGGGATCGCCGTGGCGATGATGAACGCGTCCTTGGTGGTGAAGGTGATGAGCGTGTCCGCGCCCGTGATAGCCCGGACGAACTCGAAGTCCGGGAGGAGGTCGGGGAACGGGATGGGCGACGGTCCGCGCCAGAAGAGCCCGATGTTGATGTAGATGAACGACACGCCGATGGCGGAGATGAGCGGCGCGAGCCGCGGCGCGTTCCGCAGGCGCCGGTACGCGATCCGTTCCGCGAGCATGTTCAGGACCCCGCAGAAGACCATCGCGGCGAGGATCGCGGCGATGAGCGCCAGCCACGGCGTCTCCGCCGCGCCGCCCTCCAGGCCGAGGGCGGCGAGGACCGTGAGCGCCACGAACGTGCCGAGCATGAACAGGTCGCCGTGCGAGAAGTTGATCAGCTCGATGATCCCGTAGACGAGCGTGTAGCCGAGGGCGATGAGCGCGATGAGCGCTCCGTTGCTCAGGCCGATGATGAGCGCGGCGGCGACGAGCTCCCCGCTGCCGCCGGGACAGACCACCTGCATTGGCGGCGAAGACTAGCGCCACAGAGACCAGCAGAGGCGGCTCCCCTGCGGGAGCCGCCTCTGCGGTCAGCCGTGGATGCTCCCAAGAGCTACTTCAGGAGCTTTAGCAGCTTGAAGTCCTTGTTCGTGATCTGCATGCCGGCCATGGTCGTGATGGTGGTGTCACCCTCTGGGGTGAAGGACCACTTCTGTCCCAGCACGCCCTCGAAGTCCTTGGTCCCCATGATCGCGTCGCGCACGGTCGCCCGGTCGTTGGCCTTGTCGCCCGCCTTCTGGAGGGCGGCGATGACGACCTTCGCGGCCTCGTAGCCGTAGATCGTGTAGACCTCGGCCTTGTTGCCGGGGTACTTCTTGGTGAAGCTGTCCGCCCAGTCCTTGCTCTTGCCCTCGTAAGCGCTGGACGGGACACCGCCGAACGTGATGTACGCGCCCTCGGCCGCGGCGCCGGCCTGCTCGATGAATTGGCTCTCAGCGACTCCGTCGACGCTCATGAACTTGAGCGACGACTTCGCTTCCTTGAGGTCGCGGAGCAGGAAGCCGCCGTTCTGGTCGGTCAGGCCGCTGTAGTAGACGAAGTCCGCACCCGACGCGGCGACCTTGTTCGCGAGCGCGCGGAAGTTGTCGGCCTTTGGAGCGCCCTCGTAGGCGGCCTCCTCGAGCCCGATCTCCTTCGCCGTCGCGCGGAAGACGTCGGCGAGGCCCTTGCCGTAGAGCTGGGTGTCGTGAAGGATGTAGACCTTCTTCCCGCCGAGCTCCTTCATCCACTTGGCGCCCACGGCGCCCTGGAGGTCGTCGGCCGGGACGACGCGCGAGTAGTTCCGCTTGCAGCCGCCGGGGTAGTACTTGTCCGGCTCGCCCGCCTCGCCCTTCCCGGCCTTCGTGAGGCCCGGGTAGGTGTTCGCCGGCGAGATCATGGCCAGGCCCGCCTGGCACAGGATCGGGATCGAGATGGCCGCGGCGCCCGAGTTGTACGTCCCGATGTAGACGACGACCTTGGAGTCTGCGGCCGCCGCTCGGGCGTTCTCGGCCTCCTTCGCCGCCTCCCAGCTCTGCGCGGCCGGCGTCGCGTCATCGAGGGCCTCGAACTCGATGGTGAAGTTGCCGACCTTGTAGTTGACCTCTTCGAAGGCCATCTTGATCGCGTTGATGATGGTCTGTGTCTGTGCGAGCGACGGACCGGTCATGGGCAGGCTGGAGACGACCTTGATCGTCCCGCCTGCGCCGCCGCCGCCGCCAGCGGGGCCGAGCGCGCCGCAGGCAGCTGTGACGAGCGTGGCCACGGCGAGCATCGCCGTCGCCTTGAGTGTGCGCTTGCGCATGGGCTCCTCCCTCTCGCGGAAATGTGTCGCGGCGGACTTGGGTGTCGTGGGCAGCTCCC
>MGON01000105.1:22027-25394 GCA_001795345.1 Chloroflexi bacterium RIFCSPLOWO2_02_FULL_71_16
CGCCGGTCGCGCTGGAGCGTAGGGGCGGACCCGAGCGGGGTCAACGCGGCCTGTATCGTGCGGCCCCGCATGCCGAGGGCCGCTCGCCCGATCGCTCCTACCAAAGGACGGCCGTCCCGCGGGACACCCGGCCGGCGGCGCACCGCCCGGCGCCAGCCGGCCTGGGACCAGGCGACGAGGCGGCGGGGCCGGACGGTGCTGGCCCGGCTGACGAAGGCCTATCCCGACTGGGGGCCGACCCTCGACTTCACGACGCCGCTCGAGCTGCTCATTGCGACGATCCTCGCGGCCCAGGCCCGGGACGAGCGGGTGAACGAGGTGACGCGCGGGCTGTTCCGGAAGTACCGGACGCCGGAGGACTGGCTCCGCGTCCCTCAGGCGCGCCTCGAGCGCGAGATCCACGCGACCGGGTTCTTCCGTCAGAAGGCGAAGGCGATCAAGGGCGCGGCCCAGGGGATCGTCGACCTGTTCGGGGGCGAGGTCCCCTCCGACATGGACTCGCTGATCCGCCTTCACGGCGTCGGCCGGAAGACCGCGGCGATCGTGCTGGGCGCCGCCTTCGGCGTCCCGGCCATCGCCGTGGACCGCCACGTCGCCCGCGTGGCCGAGCGGCTTCGCTTGGCGGCGCCTGGGCCGGACGGGCCGGAGGAGGGTCTGCGGGCGCTCTACCGGAAGAAGGACTGGGTGCGCGTCACGTGGACGTTCGTCCTGCATGGGAGGCGAACGTGCATGCCGACCCCCGCGTGCCCGCGCTGTCCCGTGATCGACCTCTGTCCGTATCCGTTCAAGACCCGCTGAACGCGCTCGACCCGGCCTCGCTGATCGCGGCGGCCGGGCCTCGCCGCCTCGCTCCGCTCGATCACTAGTTGTCTCGCTCGGACCGGCGAAGCCGGATCCTCGCTCGCTTCGCCCTTTCACCCAGCCATCCGAACAGGGCGCCGATGGCGATGCGGCCGGCGTCGCCGAGGACCACGAGCGCGATGTCGCCCAGGACGTCGGCCGCCTGCGGGGCGACCATGTCCGTGAGGGCCTCCGCCAGGATCCAGAGGACCGCGACCATGCCGCCCTGGAAGGCCCCGAAGACCCCCGCCAGACGGCCCGCGACGGCTCCACCGGCGGCCAGGCCGACCGGGGTCGCGGCGAGGAACAGGAGGTCGGAAGCGAGGGTCATCCCGATCAGGGAGAGGGCGAGGCTGACGAGGACGGCGACCGCGCCGCCGATGAGGACGGCGCGCCAGCGGATCCGCGGCGTACCGGCCGGGGGGTCGGCGGGGGGCGGAGCCCCCTGCCTAGTTCGTCGCATGCCTCGCGGACGATAGCCGCCCGAAAAAGACCCGATCCGCTCAGGCCTAGAGCGGATCGGTGGGATCGCGAAAGGTGCCGTTAGCTACGCGGAAGTGTTCCCGAGTTCGGGACCTACTTCTTCTTCTTCGAGGTCTTCTTGGTCGACTTCTTGGCGGCCTTCTTCTTCGCTGGCATTGCGATCACCTCCTCCTGGCCACGGATCGCGCGTATATGGAGACACACATACGAGCGAAATGTCAACGATCCGGGTGTCGCGACGTCGCCGATCCGATCGGGATCGTTCGCGCGGTCGGGGTCAGGATCCCCCGCGCGCGTCCTGCCGGATCCGGAGGATGAGGCGCTCGCGGACCTCGTCCGGACAGACGTCGGAGGTCGCCGAGCCTCGGAGCCGCTCGAGGAAGACGCGCTCGAGCACGAACACCGGCTCGCATCCCCCGCACTCGTCCAGGTGAACGCGCACCTCGTCGAGCTCGCGCTCGGACAGCTCCCGGTCGAGGTATGGGTGCAGCCTTTCGAGGCAGTCGCTGCAGTCCATCACGCGCCCTCCGGTCGCGGCATCGCCCGCGCGGCGGCGATCCCGCGGTCTCGGGCCAGGTCGTAGAGCCGCCTCTGGAGGGACCGGCGGGCACGGTGCAGCCGCGACATTACGGTCCCGATGGGGATGTCCAGCATCTCCGCGATCTCCTTGTAGGAGAAGCCCTCCACGTCGAGCACGACGACGCTCCGGAACCGCTCCGGGAGCTCGTCCAGGGCCTCTTTGATCTCGCTGTCGACCATGCTGTCGATGACCTCGTGCTCCGGCTGGCCGGCCGAGGACGCGGGCCCCTGGGCCATGCGGTGGTAGAGGGTCGTCTCCTCTACCCCACCGAGCTCGGTGGTCTGGGGCTGCGAGGCCCTCTTGCGGTAGGAGTTGATGAAGGTGTTCGTCAGGATCCGGAAGAGCCAGGCCTTGAGGTTGGTCCCGGGAGTGAACTGGTCGCGGTGGCGGAACGCACGGATGTAGGTCTCCTGGACCAGGTCCTCGGCGTCGGCCTCGGAGCGGGTCATGCGGAGCCCGGTGCGGTACAGCGCATCGAGGTACGAGAGCGCCTCCCGCTCGAAGATGTCCGGCGCGGCCGGCACGCCGTCCGCGCGCTCCGCCGCCATGTGCTCACTCTATCGGTGGAACGGACCATCCGAACGGCACATTCCCCGGGGCGACCTGAGATGATCCGAGCATGCCCCCGAGCACGCGCCGGCGCCTCCGCAGGGTCGCCCGCCGCCTCGCGCGCGCGTACGGCGTGCCGCCGGCCCCGCGGCACCTGCCGCCGGTCGACGAGCTCGTGCTCACGATCCTCTCGCAGAACACGAGCGACACGAACCGCGATCGCGCGTACGCCGACCTACGGCGTGCCTACCCGCGCTGGGAGCAGGTCGCGGGCGCGACGCCCGGCGGCATCGCGAAGGCGATCCGCCGCGGCGGGCTCGCGCCTACGAAGGCGCCCAGGATCCGCGCGGCGCTGCGCTCGCTACGGCGCTCCGGCGTCGCGCTGGACCACCCGCGCGCCCTGGCCGACAAGGAGGACGCCGAGCTCTGGGACCTGCTGGTCGGGCTTCCCGGGGTCGGGCCGAAGACGGCTGCGTGCGTCCTTCTCTTCTCCCTCGACCGGCCGCACTTCCCGGTCGACACGCACGTCCACCGCGTCGCCGTCCGCCTCGGCCTGGTCGCCGAGCGGGCGGGCGCCGTCGCGGCCCAGGCCGCGCTCCAGGAGGCGGTGCCACCCGAGGACGTGTACCGCCTCCACATGGGCCTCATCCGCCACGGCCGCGAGGTGTGCGTCGCGCGGCGGCCGTTCTGCTCGGAGTGCGTGCTCGCGGATCTCTGTCCGCGGGTGGGAGTGCGCGAGTCGAGATGAGATACTTAGGTGCCTCCACGCCGACGTGGCTCAGTGGTAGAGCAGTGGTTTCGTAAACCGCAGGTCGTGGGTTCGATCCCCACCGTCGGCTCAGTCCCCTTCGTCCGTTGGGCCCCCTCAGTCGCAATCGACGCCGGGTATGGTCGCGATGCCTTCACCCTCGACCG
>MGON01000106.1:0-2003 GCA_001795345.1 Chloroflexi bacterium RIFCSPLOWO2_02_FULL_71_16
TCTGCGGCCGCCGATCCCATGCCACGGCAGTGGGATGGCCGTAGGATGAACATATGCCTGTGAAGCAGCGCCTCTCCGTGACCGTCGACCGTGGACTGCTCGCGGCCGGCCACGCTGCGGTCTCGCAAGGCCGGGCCGAGAACCTCAGCGCCTGGGTGAACGAAGCGTTGCGCCGACAGACGGAGAGCGACCGCCGTCTGGCGGCCCTAGACCGCGCCATCGGCGAGTACGAGGCTGAGCACGGCGTGATCACTGAGGACGAGATGGAGGAAGCCACCCGCCGGCTTCGAGCCAGCGCCATCGTGATCCGCCCGTCGCCGAAGCGACGGACGGCCGCGGGCGCTCGCCGGCGGGGTGTCGCCTGAGCCTGGTCCTTGACGCGGGCGCGCTGGTCGCCCTGGAGCGCGGTGACCGTACCGTCATCGCCGCAGTCAAGAAGGAGCGATCCGGGGGTCGCTTCCCGGTGACCCACGGAGGGGTCGTCGGACAAGTGTGGCGAGGCGGACGCGGACGCCAGGCGCGGCTCGCCAGCTTCCTACCCGGCTTCGACGTCCGTGCCCTCGACCGAGATCTCGGCCTTAGGGCGGGCGTCCTGCTCGGCAAGGCTGGGAGCAGCGACGTGATCGACGCAGCGCTCGTGCTCCTGGCGGAGGAGGGCGACGAGATCCTGACCTCGGACGCCGAGGATCTGCGCGCACTCGCGCTCGCCGCGGGGCTGGCGGTCGAGCTCACGCCCGTGTAGGCGATCACCGAGACGGCCCGCAGCGCTGGTGGCATCGCGCCGAACGTCCGGCGGTCCTGATCGATCTCCGGTACGGTCGGCGCGATGGGCCACCCCTTCCGCATCGGCCTGAAGCTCGGTGGCCAGGACGCCACCGCCGACGATCTCCGGGCGATCTGGCGCATCGCGGACGAGGCCGGGTTCGACCACGTCTGGTGCTTCGACCACTACGCCTCGATCGGCGAGGGTGGCCCGGACCGGCCGATCTTCGAGGGCTGGGCGCTCCAGGCCGCGATGGCCGTGGCGACGAAGCGCGTGCGGATCGGCTGCTTGGTCACGGGGAACACGTACCGCCCGCCGTGGATGCTGGCGAAGCTCGCGGCCACCGTGGACCACCTCTCCGGCGGCCGGCTCGAGTTCGGCATCGGCGCCGCGTGGGCCGAGGTGGAGCACCGCATGTACGACATCGGCGGGCTCGACCACCGGGTGGGCCGCCTCACCGAGTCGCTGCGGATCCTGAAAGGCCTCTGGACGGAGGACCGCTTCGACTTCGCCGGCCGCTACTACACCCTGCGTGACGCGATCGGGAACCCCAAGCCGGTCCAGCGTCCGCATCCGCCGATCTGGATCGGCGCCGGCGGCGATCAGATGCTGAAGGTCGTCGCGCGGTACGCCGACGTCTGGAACGCGACCGGCGCAGCCCCGACGTCGCCGCGCCCGCCAGGCGCGCCCGCCAAGGAGCGGCCCGTAGAGATGAGCGCGCGGATCGACGAGGAGTGCGCCGCGATCGGCCGTGACCCGGCGTCCATCCGCCGATCCGCCCAGCTCCCCTGGGACGGGAAGGACCGTTCGGCCCTGGTCGAGCTGTGCGGCAGGCGCCTCGAGCAGGGCTTCACCGAGCAGATCGTCATGCTGCCGGCGCCGCAGGCGGTCCGCGTCGCGGACGCGCTCGCCGCGACGCTTGCGGACCTGCGCGACCTCGCGCCCGCTGCCCGCCCGCGACCGACATAGGGCGCGGCGATGTAACGAGGCCGCGGCACCGCGCTTGCATCATGCTGGTGCCGATGGCCCTCCGAGCACTCCAGCGGGACTGCGCCGAGAAGCGCTGGGAATACCAGATCGCGCGGCAGGTCTACGTGGAGGTCACGCGCCTCGCCGTCGAGGACCGCAGCGCGCTCGAGCACGAGCTCCGTCAGGCGCTCATCGCCTACTACCGGGCGCACGGCGCGCTGCACAGCGCCCTCCGCGCACGGAGCGTCCAGGCCCTCCACTAGCACCCCTA
>MGON01000106.1:2052-2796 GCA_001795345.1 Chloroflexi bacterium RIFCSPLOWO2_02_FULL_71_16
GGCGCCGCTCCTTCGCTCGTCGGTGTGAGCACTGGAGAAGGGGCGAACACGCATGGCAGCACGATCCGCCACGGCAGCGGGGGGTTCGAACACCCTCGACCGCTATTTCCGTGTCACCGAGCGCGGCTCCACCATCGGCACCGAGGTCCGCGGTGGCGTCACGACCTTCCTGGTCATGTCGTACATCCTGGTCGTCAACGCCGTCATCCTCTCCCAGGCAGGCGTTCCGTTCCCGGCCGTCGTCGCGGCCACCGCGCTCATGGCGGCGCTGTTCACCGGCGCGATGGCCCTCTGGGCGAACTACCCGTACGCGGGCGCGGCCGGACTCGGCATCAACGCGGTCGTCGCCTTCCAGCTCGTCCAGGGCGCGGGTCTCCCGTGGCAGGCCGCGATGGGCGTGATCTTCCTCGAGGGCCTCGCGATCACGGTCCTCATGGCGGTCGGCGTCCGGCGCGCGCTCCTCGACGCCGTCCCGCTCACGCTCAAGCTGGGCATCGGCGCCGGGATCGGCGCGTTCATCTTCGCCATCGGCGTCTTCAACGGCGGGCTCGCCACGGCCACGGGCAACCCGTCCGCACCGATCGGTCTCGGCAGCTTCGCCAGCGCGCCGGTCATCGTCACGCTCGCCGGCCTCCTGATCACCGGTGCCCTCTACGCGCGCGGCGTGAAGGGCAGCCTCCTCCTCGGCATCGTGGGAGCGACCATCGTCGCCGTGATCGTGAACGCGGTGAACGGTGGAGCGAC
>MGON01000106.1:2817-3380 GCA_001795345.1 Chloroflexi bacterium RIFCSPLOWO2_02_FULL_71_16
CGCGGTCATGCCTCCGAGCCTCTTCTCGACCCCGGACTTCTCCACCATCGGGCAGGGCCTCAACCTCGGCGTCTTCCAGGCGCTCGGGTTCGCCGCGGCCATCCTCATCATCTTCACGATCATGCTCTCCGACTTCTTCGACACGGCCGGGACGGTGTACTCGGTCGGGTCGGAGGGCGGCTGGCTCAAGCCCGACGGGACCATCGACCGCGCCGACCGCGTCTTCTGGGTCGACTCCCTCGGCGCGATGTTCGGCGGGATCTTCGGCACCTCGAGCAACACCACGTACATCGAGTCAGGCTCCGGCGTCGCCGAGGGCGCGAAGACCGGCCTCGCCAGCCTCGTGACCGCGATCCTCTTCCTCCTCGCGATCTTCCTCGCGCCGATCGCAGGGATCGTTCCCGCTCAGGCGACGGCCCCCGCGCTCATGCTCGTCGGCTGGTTCATGTTTCGGCCGATCCTCGACCTCAACAAGCTCGGCGACATCGACTTCGCCACCGGCTTCGCGGTCCTGCTCACCGTCTTCGTCATGCCGCTCACGTACTCGATCACGAACGGCATCG
>MGON01000106.1:3595-3703 GCA_001795345.1 Chloroflexi bacterium RIFCSPLOWO2_02_FULL_71_16
CCCCGGCACCGCTCCTTGCGCTGGGCGAGGACCTCGTCCTCGACGTCGCGGTCGCTCCGGAGGCGCTCGCGAGCCGGCTTCGCGGCCGCATCAACCAGCGACCGAAGC
>MGON01000106.1:3750-4201 GCA_001795345.1 Chloroflexi bacterium RIFCSPLOWO2_02_FULL_71_16
CGACTTCGCGGTCTGGGAGCGTCGCCAGCACGCGATGCGCGCGGAGGGCCGCATCCGCAGGGTGCGCGGAGGCTCGCGCGTCGAGGCGCGCATCGAGCTGACGCGCCGCTCGGCCGTCCTGATGGCCGTGTTCTTCGCGCTGTTCGCGGTCGCGGCGATCGGGCTGCTCGGCCGGCCCGGCGGGATGGGCATCTCGCCGGCGACGATCGCCCTCGCGTTCCTCGCCGGCCTCGGCACGCTCGCCGTGTTCTGGGCGGGCTCGCTCCGTCAGCGCGCCGCGCTGCGCCGGTTCCTCACCGAGGTCTTCGAGGAGCGGACCTAGCCGGGGTCAGCTGACCGGCCCCGCGGCCTCCGCCCGGCCCTGGCGCGCGCGCAGCGCCTGCACCCCGCGGATCACCCCGAAGCATCCGGACAGCATCATCGCGCCGTGCGGCGCGGCGAAGTACCACCC
>MGON01000106.1:4211-5285 GCA_001795345.1 Chloroflexi bacterium RIFCSPLOWO2_02_FULL_71_16
GCCAGGTGCCGGTTCGGCCCGGTGACGGCGATGAACGTGAACGGCGCCAGCTCCCGGTAGCCGTCCAGCACGAGCGCCCCGTGCCCGTCGTCGTCGAACACCTCGTCGTGCGTGACCGTGCCGGCGACGAGACGCGTGATGAGCCGCTCGAGCTTGGCCGTGGTCACGGCCTCGGTATGGTGCTCCATCACGCCGAGGAGCTCGCGGCCGCGGACGAGCAGCCCGAGAACGTGCTGGTTCCCGACGTTCACGATGCAGGCGCCGCCCTCGGCGGCCGCGGCGACGCGCTCGTCCTCGAGCGCTCCCAGTACGGCGACCGGCCCCGTGTCGGCCACCAGGGCTCCCGGAACATCCTCCTGGATGGCGACCAGCCGCGTCATGTACTGGGGCGGCCGCTCCCAGACGTGGTCGATGAGCGTCGATCCCGGCGTGAGCGTCCGCCGCCAGTGGTCGAAGCGGAAGAGCCGGTTGCTGTAGCCGGGCGAGAAGCCGTGGTCCTGTGCGGCGATGGCGACCGTGGCTGGGAGCGTCACGTCGTAGGCCGCCAGCGTGCGCTCGAGGCGGGGGAGGTCCACGTCGTGGAGCTCGATGCGCACGGCGTCCGTCGGAACGCCGTCGGGCGCTCGGTCGCCCGACCGCGTCCGGTCGTCATCGACGATCCGCACGCCGCGCTGCCGGAGCAGGTCGGCGTTGTCGTGGACGGTGCCGGCCGCCTTCGCCGTCGCGTACACGGCGAGCCCGGCCTCGAGATGGCGCCAGACGGCGTTGGTCGTGTGGTAGCCGCCCATGAGGTTGCCGTGGAGGAAGACCGCCTTACCCGCGCGGCGCGCCTCCTCGATGCGCTTGCCGAGGATCGACGTCGCCGAGGGCAGCACGAGCTGGACCGCGTTCTCCATCGGCTGCGCCGGGTCGTGCACGACCACGTCCATCGTGCCGGCGCCGATGTCGATGGCCAGGATCCGCTCGTCGGACATCATCGAAATGCTAGGGCTCGCCTGTTCCAGAGCGGGGAGCGACGACTTACACTTGGTCCACCCAGGAGAGGTCGCATAGCCTGGTCTAGTGCGCGGGTTT
>MGON01000106.1:5322-5433 GCA_001795345.1 Chloroflexi bacterium RIFCSPLOWO2_02_FULL_71_16
GTTCGAATCCCTCCCTCTCCGCAGTGTGATGTCTCAGGACATCGGCGACGATGTGTCGGGACATCGGCGACCGCTTCTTCACGCGGATCGTCGCTGGTAGTCGCGGCTGGG
>MGON01000107.1:0-3748 GCA_001795345.1 Chloroflexi bacterium RIFCSPLOWO2_02_FULL_71_16
CAGGCCCTTGGCGCCCTTCTGCTTCGCCACGTCGGTCCAGCCGTCGATGTCCTTGCGCGAGGCCTCCGCCTTCCCCGTGACGACGATCCCGCGGACGACACCGCCCTTCGCCAGCGCGTCCCGGACCACCGCGAAGCCGGTCTTCCCGAACGCCGCGCCCAGGTCGACCAGCTCCATCCCGAAGCGCAGGTCGGGCTTGTCCGACCCGAACCGGCGCATCGCCTCGGCGAACGTGAGACGTGGCCACGGCTTCGCGAGGAGCGGCTTCGGGCTGAAGCGCTCGATGACCCGCGTGTAGAGGTCCTCGATGAGGCCCATGACGTCCTCGCGCTCGACGAAGGACATCTCGACGTCGAGCTGCGTGTGCTCGGCGACGCGGTCGGAGCGCGGGTCCTCGTCGCGATACGCCCGCGCGATCTGGAAGTACTTGTCGATCCCGCCGTACATGAGGATCTGCTTTAGCTGCTGCGGTGACTGCGGCAGGGCCCAGAACTTCCCCGGGGAGTAGCGGGAGGGGACGACGAAGTCGCGCGCGCCGGTCGGGTCGCCGCGGATGAGGTTGGTCGTCTCGATCTCCCAGAATCCGCGCTCCACGAAATAGCGCCGGATGAAGTCCACGACCTCGTGCCGCAGCCGCATGAGCTGCTTCGAGCGCTCGCGCCGGAGGTCCACGTAGCGGTACTTCCAGCGCAGCGTCTCGTCGACCGGCGTCTCCTCGTTCACGTAGAAGGGCGGCGTCTTCGACTCGTTCAGCACCTCGACGCTGGCCGCGAGGACCTCGACGTCCCCCGTCGCCAGGCTCGCGTTTCGGGTGCCCTCCGGCCTCGCGCGGACCGACCCGCGCACCTTGAGGACCCATTCGCTGCGCACATCCTTCAGGGCGGCGTGCGCGGGCCCGCCTTCCTTGGCCGACGCGACGATCTGCGTGAGGCCATAGCGGTCGCGCAGGTCGATGAACGTGAGGTCGCCGTGATCCCGGCGGCGGTGCACCCAGCCGCAGAGCGTGACCTCGGTCCCGGCGTGGTCCGCGCGGAGCTCGCCGCAGGTGTGCGTCCGGAGCACGGCTAGGTCTCCCCGCCTTCGGCCGCCTCGACGAAGGACGGCTTCGCGTAGCGCGGCGCGTGCCGCCCGACCTCGGTGACGACCGCCGCGAGCCGGGTGACCCGCTGCTCCTTCTTCACCAGGTCCCGCACGACGACGTGGCCGCCGCGCGCCTCCTCGGTCCCGCGGATCACGGCCACCCTGGCGCCGTGCTTCACCGCGTTCTCGATCTGCCGCTCGAGCGGCCGGGTGCTGTACTCGAGGGCCACGCGGAAGCCGGCGTCCCGCAGCGGGTTGGCCAGCTGGATGCGGTCGGCCACGTCGTCAGCCTGAGCCGAGAGCACCCACACCTCGGCCACGGGCTCGGCCGGCAGCGCGGCCTTCTGCTGCTTGAGCGCGCCGTACAGGACGTCCACACCTCCGGCGATCCCGACGCCCGGCATGGCCTGTCCGCCCATCATCTCGACGAGCGTGTCGTACCGGCCACCCGCGGCCACGGCGATGTCGCCCGCCTTCGTGAACTCGGGATCGGTCAGGTGGAACTCGAACACCGTCCGCTTGTAGTAGCCGAGCCCGCGGACGAGCGTGGGCACGACCCGATGGCGGACGCCGAGCCGATCGAGCCCGCCAACGACCGCCTCGAAGTGCGTACGGTCCTCCGCGCAGAGGAGCTCATGGAGATCCGGAGCGCCCGCGATCACCTTCCGGTCCATCTCGTCCTTCGAGTCGAGGATCCGAAGGACATCCGTGGCGAGCCGCCGCTGCGACGTCTCGCTGAGCGCCTCGCGGTGGGCTCCGAAATACGCGGTGAGCGCGTCGCGGACCTTCGGCTGGCAGGCGGCATCGCCGATGGTGTTCACCTCGAGATCGAAGTCGGTGAAGCCGACTTCCGCGAACAACGAGCTGGTGAACTCGACGATCTCGACGTCCGCGCTCGGCTCCTCCGCGCCGAAGCACTCGAGCCCCCATTGCCAGAACTGGCGGTAACGCAGGAGCTGCGGGCGCTGCCCGCGGAACATCGGCTCGACATAGGAGAACCGCACGGGCCGCGGCGCTCGCTGGAAGCCGTGCTCCAGGAACGCACGGGCGACGGCCGCGGTGCCCTCGGGACGGAGTGCCAGCCCGCTCTTTCCCTGCAGCGAGACGTCGTACATCTCGAAGCTCACGATGTCGCTCGACTCGCCGGCCGATCGCAGGAAGACCTCGCGGTCCTCGACGATCGGCGTCGAGAGCCGCGGATAGCCGTGCCGCTCCGCGCGCGCGCGGACGACCAGCTCGAGGCGGTCGAAGACCGCCGCCTCGTCGGGCAGGAGGTCACGCATGCCCCTTGGGGCTTGGTATTGCGGCACGCGCTGACGCTATCGCATGCGGCTATCGTCCGCGCATGACGCGCCTCGCCGTGCTCGCGGCGCTCCTGGTGCTCGTCGCCGCGTGCGGAGGCGGCGGCGCGCCGGGGAGCGCGTACGGGACGGGGCCGATCACCACAGGAGGTGTCGCCACGGCTACTCCAACGCCCCCACCCTCACCGTCCCCGAGCGGGGCGGCCCAGACCGCCACGGTCGAGCTCGAGAAGGGCGGCTCGTTCACGATCTCGCTTCGGCCCGACAAGGCGCCGAACACGGTCGCCAACTTCATCAAGAAGGCCAACGCCGGCGACTACGACGGCACGACGTTCCACCGCGTCGTCCCCGGATTCGTCGCGCAGGGCGGCGATCCTCTCAGCAAGACCGATCCCGCGCGCGCCGGCACCGGTGGCGGGAAGCAGCCCACCGAGCTGAGCGACCTGCCCTTCGTGAAGGGGGCGGTCGGCATCGCGCGCGGCGGCGACATCAAGGTCAGCAACGACGCCCAGTTCTACGTCGTGCTCGCGGACGCGCCGCATCTCAACGGCCAGTACACGAACTTCGGCAGCGTGACCTCGGGGATGGACGTCGTCCTCGGCATCAGGGTCGGCGACAAGATCAAGACGGTCCGCACCGACTGAGCGCGGCGGCGCGGGCGCTGCCGGCGGTCACCACGCGAGGGACGGTGGTCCTCGTCGCCGCGTTCACGGCGTTCGCCGCGGTCATCCTCGCGCTCGACTCGCGCGCAACGCCGCTCGAGCACACCGCCCTGGGCGTCGCGGCCTGGGCCTTCTTCGCGGTCGTGCTGCGGCTGCAGCCTCGGGACGTCCGCATCCAGGTCCTCGTCCTCGTCTGCGTCGCGACGGCCCTCGAGGTCATCGGCTCGATCGTCTGGCGCGCGTACACGTACCGCTTCGAGGATCTCCCGCTGTTCGTCCCCGCGGGGCACGGCCTCTTCTACCTATGCGCTCTCCGCGTCGCCTCGCTCCCGGCGCTCGCCGAGCGGTCGCGGCCCATCGTCATCGCGGTCACCGCGGCGGCCACGCTCTGGATGGCGGCGGGACTCGTCCGGCCTCCGCTCCCGGACCTGCTCGGCCTCGTGGTGTGGGCGATCTTCCTGCGGTTCATCCTTCGGGGCCGCTACCCGCTGCTCTACGCGGTGAGCTTCGTCATGACGGCCGGCCTGGAGGCTTACGGAACGGCCTTCGGCGTGTGGCGGTGGGCGCCGGTGCTGCCCGGTCTGATGCTGCCCGCCGGTAATCCGCCCGCGTGCATCGGCGCCGGCTACGCGGCGATGGACGCCCTTACGAGGCGGATCGTGGCGCGGCTGACGAGCGCTCGCGCCTCAGCGGCCACAGCGTCGA
>MGON01000107.1:3775-5157 GCA_001795345.1 Chloroflexi bacterium RIFCSPLOWO2_02_FULL_71_16
TCGACGATCCGGATGCCGAGCCGGAGGAGCTTCGCCGTGATCTCGCTCTCTATCTCGAACCGCCGGCTCTCCAGGCGGATCCCGCGGATCACGTCCGTGCGGAAGAGCCGGTACGCGGTCGTCACGTCGGTGAGGCGGCTGCCATAGAGCAGGTTAGTCAGAAGGACGATGGCTCGATTCTGGAGCCGCGTCTTCAGGCGCACGCGCCGGGAGTGCTGGAGGAATCGCGACCCGAACACGACGTCCGTCTCGCCGGTGAGGATCGGATCGAGCAGCCGCTCGTACTCCGCCGGGTCCAGCTCGAGGTCCGCGTCCTGGATGATGGCCACGTCGCCGGTCACGTAGGTCAGCCCGATCCGGACAGCCGTCCCCTTGCCCTGGTTCACCCGGCCTTCGTGCACGAAGCGGATCTTCTCGCCGCGGGTGCGGACGAGCTCGAGGCTGCGGTCGGTCGACCCGTCGTCGACGACGATGATCTCCTTCTCGATGGGCACTTCGGCGACGCGATCGATGACCTCACCGACCGTGGTCGCCTCGTTGTAGACGGGGATCACCACCGACAGCTTCATGGCGCTGGCAGTGTCGCCGGGGGCGTGCGGAAGCGCCAGAGCCCGACGGTGACGATCGCGAACACGGCGAGCGGGACGACGACGCTGTGCGATTCGCCGTGCCGGAGAACCGCGATGGCGTAGACGACCGGCGTGAGCAGGAGCAGCACCGCGGCACCGGCGATCGCGACGAGCCGGCTTGCTCGCGGCGACATGGGCAGGAGGGCACCTGCCGCGAGGACGACCGGAACGATGAGCAGGATGTGGTCGTACGAGCTCGCATAGGGGACGACCACGATCGACAGCGCGGTCCAGACCGGGAGCCAGCCGGGGCTTCGCGGATGGAAGCGCAGCGCGAGCGCGACGAGCGCGAGGATGACGAGGGGCGCGAACGGCGTACCGGACGGCCCGAAGACCACTCCGAGGAACCCGGCCACGGTGTTGCGCGTCAGCTGGACCTGCTGGCCGGCGACGCCCTGCAGCCAGCTCGGCCACCACGACGGGAAGACGATCCAGGCGGCCGCGACCAGAGCGACGGCGACGCCGAGCGCGACGGCGACGAAGCGCACGCCGGCACGCGCGGGGACGCGGCCCTCGGTCGGCCAGAGCGCCTGCACCGCGAGGGCCGGCGCGGTCAGCAGGAAGAGGTGCGGCTTCACGACGAGCGCGACCGCGGCGAGGCCCGCGACCGCGTACCGGCCTCGCCGCAACAGGAGCACCGTCGCGAAGATCGCGGCCACGAGGATGTGGCCCCACTGGCCGATGGTCAGGTTGACCACGCCGCTCCAACTCAGCACGAGGGTCGCGGCCAGGAGCGCGTGCTCGGGCCAGCGT
>MGON01000107.1:5186-5313 GCA_001795345.1 Chloroflexi bacterium RIFCSPLOWO2_02_FULL_71_16
CAGCGCGAGGATCGCGAGCGCGAGCGACGCGCCGAGCCAGAGGAACGACGCGAGCAAGAGTGGAAGCGCGCCCAGGGGAAGGAGCACGAGGGTCACCCACGGCGGATAGATGTAGACGGCCGTGTCC
>MGON01000107.1:5337-6522 GCA_001795345.1 Chloroflexi bacterium RIFCSPLOWO2_02_FULL_71_16
GCGGCGGCGTACCACCCGGACGGGTCATACGGGTCCGTCCCCGTCAGGAAGGCACGCGGGCCCGCCCAGATGCGCGAGAGGTCGTCCTCTCCGATGAGCTCGATCCTTCGCTCGAGGGGTCCGAGTAGCGCGAAGACGGCGAGCGAGACGCTCGTGGCGGCCCAGAACGCGATGTCGGTGCGGCGCATGCGCGCAGCATCCTGCGATCCCGCGCGGGCGTCTGCGGGTACCCGGAGCGCTACGAGCCGAGCATCTCCCGCGCGGTCCCGTCCCAGAGCTCGACCATGAGCCGGAGCGACTCCTGGTCGATGCGCTCGTTCCGGCCGTGGAACATGCGCGCGAACTGGTCGAACGGGATCTTGTCGCTCAGCAGCCCGTAGCCGTACGCGGTCACGCCCTTGCGGCGGAAGAAGCGCGAGTCGGTCGCGCCCACGACGATGAACGGCGCCACCGTGCCGCCCGGGATGAGTCGCGCCGTGACGGACTCGAGCGTCCGCCAGAGCGGCGTATCCGC
Source organism: Chloroflexi bacterium RIFCSPLOWO2_02_FULL_71_16 (assembly GCA_001795345.1). GTDB lineage: Bacteria > Chloroflexota > Limnocylindria > P2-11E > P2-11E > GWC2-70-10. Next base: position 5,852 of record MGON01000107.1, read on the forward strand.
GGGAGAGGCCGTCGCGAGGTTGTCGCCCTCGGCGACGATCTCGACCTCGGACCAGAGGTCGCCGATCGCCTCGCGCAGCATCCGGCGCACCTCCGGGCCATCGACGCCGGGGAGCGTGCGGATGTCGATGTCGGCCTCCGCGCTCTCGGGGATGACGTTGATCTTCACGCCCGAGCGCAGGATGTTCGGAGAGAAGGTCGTGTGCGTCGCGGCGTGGAGCATCCGCGCGACGCCGATCGCCTTTGCCCGCGAGAGCGCCAGCTCCAGGCCCCAGCGCCTGGAGAGGAGCATCCCCTGGGCTCCGGGCAGGCCGATGGCCTCGACGAACCGCCGCCACGTCTCGTGCAGGTCCGCGGCCGGGCGGTAGGCGGCGACGCGGCGGATGACCTCGGCCATCTTCACCGCGGCGTTCTCCGAGCGGAAGGGCATGGAGCCATGACCGGGGACGCCGCGCGTCCGCAGGCGCACCCAGTGCGAGCCCTTCTCCGCGACCATGATCAGCCGTGCGCCGCTGCCGAGCGGCAGCTTGGCGCCGCCGAACTCGGTCACGAGGAAGTCGCAGCGCACGTCGTCCCAGGCGTTGTCGACGAGCCACTGCGCGCCGTGCGTTCCCATCGCCTCCTCGTCGGCGACCGCGAGGTACACGAGCGTCCCGCGCGGCCGCCAGCCCG
>MGON01000107.1:6572-6887 GCA_001795345.1 Chloroflexi bacterium RIFCSPLOWO2_02_FULL_71_16
GTCGATGGCGCCCCGGCCCCAGACCTCGCCGTCGGCGAGCTCTCCGCCGAACGGGTCGCGCTCCCACCCCTCGGGATCGGCAGGGACCACGTCCGTGTGCCCCATCAGGGCCAGCGTCGGCGCGCCCCGGTCGGTCCCTTCGATGCGCAGCACCAGGCTCGCCCGTCCCGGGACCGGCTCGTATCTTCGGATCTCGGTGCCCGTACCCGAGAGGTAAGCCGACAGCGTGTCGGCGGTGCGCGACTCGTGGCCGCTCTCCGTCGTGCCGTCGTTGACGCAGCGGTTGCGGATGAGGTGCTGGAGGAGCTCGGTGAC
>MGON01000108.1:0-1720 GCA_001795345.1 Chloroflexi bacterium RIFCSPLOWO2_02_FULL_71_16
GCGACACGCTCGTCGGCCGAGCCGTAGACAAGAAGGACACGAGCGCGGGTCCGTGAGAGCTCCGCCAGTGGGCGCACCGAGCCGAGCTCGGGCCGCTCCGCCGGCGCGGCCAGCAGCGCGGCGGCGCGAAGCCGTGAGTCGCGGCCCGCGGCCAGCGCGGCGATCACTCCGCCGAACGAATGACCCACCGCACCGATCTGCTGCGGGACCGCGGGATGCGCCCGGAGCAGTCGAATGGCAGCCGCGGCGTCAGCCAGTCCCGCCATGGGATCCACCGTGCTACCCCCGGCCGGACGCACCCGAAACGCGAACCGCAGCGCCGCGACGCCGGCCGCTGCCAGCGCCTCGCAGACGAAGGCCCCGTGCTCGATCGCGCCGCCTCCCATCTCGATGACGCCGCCGATCGTTTCCCCATCAGGGAGGTGGAGGATGCCCTCGATCTCCGTCCCGGCGACCGCGAACGAGACGCGCTGGAGCATCAATCCGCCGGGGGCGCCGCCCTGGCGGGCACCTCCGGCATCGCGAGGAGCTCGAAGACCTGCTCGCGCTTCTCGACCGCTGCGCGGCTCGAGATGAGCTCGAGCACTTTCTTGCGGCCCTTCATCTTGCCGATGAGGATCGCGCCGACGAGCCGGTCCGTGCCGTCGGAGCCCTTGAGGAAGAACAGCCGCTTGTAGTTCCGGGCCTCCTCCTCCACCTCCACGAGCGACTCCGCATCCGGCTCCTCCTCCGTCGTCACACCCATCACCGATATGTTCGAGTTGAACATGCTCGAGGCGTACGTCGGGACCTCGACGTAGGGCTCGCGGGCGCCGAGCATGTTCTTCGCGACATGGCGCCCGTGGTTCAGCGAGTTATCCCAGGTCCCCATGCGGTGGTGCCTCTGGGAGACGACGTCGTAGAACTCGGCGACGTCCCCCGCCGCCCACACGTCCGGCACGCTCGTCTCGAGGAACTCGTTCGTCACGACCCCGACGTTGGTCTTCGCCGGGGTATCCCTGAGGAGCTCGATGTTCATCGTGAGGCCGAGCCCTACGCCGACGAGGTCGGCCTTCGCGCTGAAGCCCTTCGTGCCGGTCACCGTGACCGAGCCGTTCGAAGGGGCGACGGAAGCGATGGCCTCCTCGTAGTACAGATGGACCCCCGCGTCCTGCGCCAGCAGCGTGACGACCCGGCCGCCGGCCTCGTCGAGAGCGCGCCGCAGGAACCATGGACCGCGCTGTAGCCAGTGCGTCTCGAGCTTCTGGTGGTTGAAGGCCTCCGCCAGCTCGTAGCCGATGAAGGATCCGCCCAGCACGACCGCCACCTTCGACTCCTTGATCCGCTCGAGCATCGCCTTGGCGTCGTCGAAGTACTGGAAGTTGAAGACGTTCTTCGTGCGGTCGGCGCCGGGCGCCTTCAGGGGGTTCGGCCGGCCGCCGGTCGCGAAGAGGAGCTTGTCGTAGGGGACTTCGCCGCCGGGCTCCAGGGCCACGGTCTTCGCGTCGAAGTCGATGCGGGTGACCCTCGTCTCGAGCCGCAGCTCGATGCGCAGGTCGTCGTGCCACTTGCGGTCCCGGACGTAAACACGCTGCTCGAGGAGGACCCCGCGCAGGAAGCGCGGCAGCGAGACGCGGTTGTAGAGCGTGTACGACTCGTCGTCGATCATGAGGATCTCGCACGCCGGGTCGAGCTTGCGCAGCTGCTCGGCGCAGTACGTGCCGGCCGCGCCGTTGCCGAT
>MGON01000108.1:1766-1983 GCA_001795345.1 Chloroflexi bacterium RIFCSPLOWO2_02_FULL_71_16
TGTGGGTGGGGGACAGTCTCGCGGAAGGGTCCGGTCTGTGCCGACCGAGGGATTCGAACCCTCACTTGACCCGTCTTAAGCGGGTTGTCTCTGCCAGTTGGACTAGGTCGGCCTCTCCAAGGATATCGGTGGACGCGGGAGCCACCTACTGGGCGGGTCCGTCGACGTTCACGACCGCGGGGCCGGTGCCGGCACGCACCACGACGATGTGCGCCTC
>MGON01000108.1:1998-2527 GCA_001795345.1 Chloroflexi bacterium RIFCSPLOWO2_02_FULL_71_16
CGACTCGCGGTGGATCGCAGCCGGCGGCACGTGCAGGAAGTCGCCTTCGCGCGCGTCGACCGAAGCGCCGCCGCCGCTACCGAACTCGAGCCGCAGCCGTCCTCGAAGGACGTAGATGGAGGTCTCCTGCTCTCCGTGGTGGTGCCAGCCCGAGCTCATCCGTGGGGCGGTCCGGACGAAGCCGGCCCACATCCCGGCCGAGGCGATCGCGGCTTCGCGGGTCATGCCGGAGGTCTGGGTCGTCTCCGTGGTCCGCTCCTCCGGACGGATCAGGTGGATCTCAGATGTGCTCTTCGCCACTTCGCTCCTCCTCGTCATCCATGTCCGCGTCCGTGCCCCAGCGCTCGTGCTGCTCGTGCAGCTGGGCGCCGCGCCGCGTGATCCAGGATTCGACCGCCCGCCGCCGGGGTCCCTCGGGCGGCAGCGGCGCCTCGCCGTGGTGCCGGTTGGCGCACTCCAGGTGGACGGTGCCGCCTTCTATGGAGAGAGGGAACATCGGCAGCTCGCAGGCATCGCAGTCAGCCGTGCC
>MGON01000108.1:2621-8573 GCA_001795345.1 Chloroflexi bacterium RIFCSPLOWO2_02_FULL_71_16
CGGCGCCGAGCCGCGGCGCCTTTTCGCCCCGGACCCGGTGTCCCCGTCACCACCACGGTCGGACATCCCCGCGCTGCGGGAGCCGGTCCGCGGCCAATCCAGGAGAAGGAGGTGTGGAATGGCGAACCGTCCCTACGAGCTCATGTACCTCATCCAGCCGGGCGCCGACGAAGAGCGCCTCGGCGCCGTAAGCGAGCGCATCCAGAGCACGATCACGTCGCTCGGAGGCGCCGTCCAGAAGGTCGTTCCTCCGGTCCGTCGCCGCCTCGCCTACGAGATCGGCCGTCACCGCGAGGGCCAGTACCAGGTCATGGAGTTCACGCTCCCGACCGAGCAGGCGCGGGAGCTCGACCGCACGATCAAGCTGACCGAGGACATCCTCCGACACCTCGTCGTACGACGAGACGGATCGAAGAAGGAAGGCTAATAAGTGGCTTCGCTGAGCAAGATCATGATCATCGGCAACGTCGGCCGGGACCCCGAGCTCCGCATGACCGCGAACGGCAAGCCCGTCTGCGAGTTCAGCGTCGCGGTGAACCGGGTGACGGGCGGCGGCCAGGGCGGCGAGCGGCAGGAGCAGACCGATTGGTTCCGTGTGTCCTGCTGGGGCCGCCAGGCCGAGACGGCGCAGCAGATCGTCACGAAGGGCAGGCTGGTCTTCGTCGAGGGCCGGTTCCAGGCACGCGAGTGGACCGGGAACGACAACCAGAAGCGGATCAGCCTCGAGATCTCCGCGGACAACTTCCAGCTGCTCGACTCCCGCCGGGAGCGCGACACCGCCGGCACGCCGCCGGCCTCCCCGCCCGAGGAGGGCGGCAAGTTCGACCCCGACGAGATCCCGTTCTAGAGAGATAAGGAGCACATCCGATGACCAGTGAGACCCCCCAGACGCCCGGAGCGGCGTCCGGCGCCCCGCGAGAGGGCGCGCCGGCCGGCGGGGGCCCGCGCCCACCTATGGGCGGGGGACCGCGTGGTCCGCGCACCGGCGGCCCCAGGCCGTTCGGTCCACCCGGAGCGCGCCGGCCGAGGCGCAAGGTCTGCGTCTTCTGCCTCGAGAAGGTCAAGCGCATCGACTACAAGGACCGCCCGCGCCTCCAGCGCTTCCTCAGCGACCGCGCGAAGATCGATCCCCGCCGCAAGAGCGGCAACTGCGCGAAGCATCAGCGCATGCTCACGACCGCCCTCAAGCGGGCTCGCTTCATGGCACTGCTCCCGTACACCGCGGAGCACGTCCGGGCGATGATGTCGCCGCAGGCTCGGGCTCTCGCCGGCGGCCCCCCGCCGCCGCGGCCCGAGCGGGGACCGCGTCCGCCGTACATGTCCCGGCCCATGGGCCCCGCCTCGGAAGGCGCGGGTCCGCGCCCCGAGGCCCCCCGACCGGCAGAGGCACCCCGCGCGGAATCTCCGCGACCCGAGCCCACCTCCTAGACCCGAACGCGAACAGCGAAAGAGGCCGGCCCCGTTCCCGACGGGCCGGCCTCTCGCATGTCGGGTCCGGTGAAGGCCTTAGGTCTGGGCCTCTTCGGTCGTGTGCTCCTCGATGACCTCTCCGGTCGCGCTGATGAGCCCGGACTTGACCGTCGAGGCGCCCTGCTCCCGAAGGACGCGCATCGCGTCGTCGTCCCGCCCGTCGGTATGGACGGTGATGAGGAGCGTCCCCGGGATGAACCTCTCGCCGTCGTGCTCGGCGCCGCGGGCGACGAAGCTCACCTGTTCGGCGTTGAAGCCGGCCTTCTCGAGTGCCTCGACCGCCGCCTCCGCCTGATCGCGGTCGCTGAACTCGGCGACCACCGCCGTCGCGGTGGAGGGGATGTTGACCTCTTGCTCGTGGTCCCGGTCGATCGCCATGGGCGTTACCTCCGCTCTCCGGCCGAGCAGGCTGCGTGCCGAACGAGCGAGGCCGGCCCTTTCGGACCGGCCTCGACCCACCACCGGCGGAGCATTTGCCGCTACGACATCGGCTGACACGAAGCGTCTGCCGTGGCGTACAGCCGCGGCGAATGCCGCGTGTCCTACGCGACGGCCTCGGCGTGCAGCGGCTTCTTCTTATCGATGTTGAGGATGCGCGTGTCCTTCTGGGGGATCGTGAACGGGATGACGCCCGGGATGAGCCACTCGGTCCACTGCTTGTCGACCTCGGCCTGGAAGTGCTCCACGTCCTCCGGGGCGAAGTGGGCGAAGCGGCCCTGGCGCTTCAGGTACTCGATGACCGGCTTGCGCTTCTTGCGGCCCTCGGCGATCTGGCGGGTCGGCCCCGTGAGGTTCACGACGCCGTCGACGACCTCGTAGAGCGGCCAGATCCCGCACTCGACGGCCAGGTGCCCGAGCTCCTGGCTGTACTGCGGGTGGTAGTCCCAGCCCTTGGGGCACGGGTCGAGGGTGTGGACGAACGTGGGCCCGCCGAGCTCGAGGGCGCGGCGGATCTTGTTCATCAGGTCGACCGCGTACGCGGCGCACCCCGCCGCGATGTAGCGCGACTCGGGATGACCGGCGGCCATCATGCCGGGCATGTTCTTCTTCCAGCGGGTGTGCATGATCCGGTGCTTCGAACCCGTCGGCGAGAACGTCGTCACCGCGCCCCACGGCGACTGGCTCGAGACCTGGATGTCGGTGTTCGCGTACGACTCGTTGTCGTACAGGAGGACGAGGCAGTTGTACTCCTTGTGCGTGAGCGTGGCCGAGATGGCGCCGATGCCCATGTCCGCGCCGCCGCCGTCACCGCAGAAGGCGATGACGTTGATCTTCTCGTCCTTGATCTTGCCCTTTCGCATGAGGACCTTGAGGCCGGCCGCGGTGCCGAGCGCCGCCGACCCGGCCGCGCCGAGCTGCGTGTGCATCCACGGCACGACCCAGGGCGTCGTGTAGTACGTCGTGTTCGCGACGTACATGCAGCCCGTCGAGCCGAGGATGATGGTCCGCGGGCCCGAGGCCTTGACCATGTGTCGCATGACGAGCGCCGACTCACAGCCCTGGCACGTCCGGTGGCCGGAGACGAACAGCTCTTCGTAGGGGACCTCTTTGACCCCCTTGATCTGCGGAAGTGGCGCTGTCTCTACTGCCATTTCTTTCGCCTCCCTTAAGCCCGAACGCCGATCCAGTGGCACTGGTCGCCGACGGTGAGATCGCCGCGTCCGGCGGCGACGGTCTTCTCGAAGATCTCGTTCGCCATGGGCTGCTCGATCTCGCGGCCGCCCAGGCCGGCGATGAAGCCGACCACGGTCGGACGCTTGGGGTGCGAGTACAGCGCGGAGCGCACCTCGTTGTAGAGGACGCCGCCGTAGTACGGCGAGCCGAAGCTGTAGTCGCGGTCGATCACGCCGACCGCCTTGAAACGCGAGAGGCTCTTGACGATCTCCGCGGTCGGGAACGGCCGGAACCACTTGAGGCGGACGAGGCCCACCTTGTGGCCCTGCTTGCGCAGGCGGCGGATCGCGACCTTCATCGGCAGGGCCAGCGTGCCCTGGCCGAAGAAGACGACCTCCGCGTCGTCGGTCATGTACTCGTCGAGGAACGGGCTGTCCCCGCCGCGGCCGAAGATGCGCTTGAAGTCGGCGTGGGCCTCCGTGATGACGTCCAGCGCGCTCCGCATCGCGGCGTCGTTCTGGCGGCGGATCTCCATGAGCCAGTCCTGGTCGACCTGCGGCGCGATGGTGATCGGGTTGTCGGGGTGGAGCAGCCGGTCGCCCAGGTCGTAGGGCGGCAGGAATTCGTCGACCGCGGCCTTCACCGGCACCTTCACGAGCTGCTGGGAGTGGGTGAGGAACGCGCCGTCGAGCCCGATGGCGATGGGAAGCGACACCCGCTTGTCCTCGGCGATACGCCAGGCCATGAGCGCCAGGTCCATCGACTCCTGCGCCGTCTCCGCCCAGGGGAGGAGCCAGCCGAGATCGCGGACGGCGAGCGAATCGTTGTGCTCCGTGCCGAACGCGCCGGGGTCGTCGAGGGCGCGGTTGCCGCAGATGGCGACGACCGGGAGGCGCAGGCCGGCCGTGACCGCGATGGCCTCGAACGCGTAGAACCAGCCCACGCCCGACGAGCCGACGAACACGCGCGACCCGACGGCCGACGCGTGCTTCACGATCTCGAACTGGCTGTGCTCGCCGTCGGCCACGATGTACTCGACGTCCATCTTCCCGTTGGCGATGAGCTTGGCCGCGGCCTGCATGACCCCGTCATACGGGCGGATGGGGTAGGCGGCCATCACGTCGACGTCCGCAAGGCGGATCGCCTCCGCGATGGCCTCGCAGCCCGTCAGGAGCTGCTCGGTCTCGACCTCCTTGAGGGGTGCGGTCTTGATCTCGGTAACGGCCATCTAGTCCTCACCTCCGGTCGCCGCCGCGCCACTGCTGGCGGCCGCCTTCGCCGACTTGGGAGCCGCGCTCACGCCTGACTTCGCCTCGAACCACTTGTTGTAGGTCCCTCGGTCCGCCTGCCACTGCGGCCAGACGGTCTTGTTGGCGTCCAGGTCGGGGTCGAACTTCAGCTCGTCCACCATGACGATGCAGTCCTTGACCGGGCAGACCTGAGCGCAGATGCCGCAGCCGATGCAGGCCTCGTAGACGACCTCGTAGTGGCCGGTAGGGGTCACCTCGAAGCACTCGTCGGGGCAGTCGAGCCAGCACATCGTGCACTTGATGCAGGTGTCGAAGTTCACGACCGGACGCATCGTCCGGGCCCCGTACTTCTTGTAGAAGGGGTTGCGCTCGCCGGGTTTGCGGGCATCGACGACGATCCCCGGCCGCATCGTGGTCCAGCCCGGCTTCTCGAACTGCAGGACCTCGTGTCCCGAGGTGCCCTCGCCGACGGCGACCGGCCGCAGGACCGTGGCGTCGAAGCCGTACTGCACCGACGCGACCGCGTTCGGGTCCTTCGTCTGCTCCTGGACCAGCGCCCTAACGTCCTCGAGCCTGATCCAGTCCGGCGCGACCTTGGCGAGCGCGCCGAGGACGCGCCAGTCGGTGTGGTCGTCCTTGTAGACCCAGAGACCGGCGAACGAGGCGGCGCCGGGGACGACCGCCAGCGTATAGGGCCGCACGGCCGTGTCCGTCTGCGCCACGATCTCGTCGGGGGTCTTGTCGCTCGTGACGATCACGAAGCCGTCCGGCTTGGTGGTCTTCCAGATCGGCTGCCGCCCGTACCAGGCCCACGACTCGACGCCCTTCACGAGCGTGTCGTCCACGGCGACGGTGACGTCGGTGACGCTCGGCTCGTAGCGGGCCATGGAGGCCTCGAGCTGCGTGTCGTCGGCGGCGACGACCGCGAACTGCTTGGCGGGCACCCCGTTGCGCTCGGGCGAGTCGCCGTAGCGCGCGAAGGCCGTGCCCGGACTGCCCCGCCGCCGAGCGGCCAGCACGACCGACCGGCAGATGCGCTGCGCCAGCGTCTTCTGGAAGATGCCTCGATAGACGACCTCGATCGTGATGTCGGTGGTCGTCGGAGCCGTCACTGTCTGACTCACGCCCGTTTCACCTCCTGTGCCTCCTTCGCCTTCTTCGACAGCTGCTTCAAGATGCCCGCGCCGACCGCGCGGATGTGCTCGGCCGCCGTCTCGCGGGCGGCCTCGGGATCGTGGCGCTCGAGCGCGGCGAGGATCCGCCGGTGCGCTTCCAGTGATGAGTAGGCGCGGCGCTCCGTTTGGAGCCACTCCTCGCGGGACGCTCGGAGCACGTCCCAGATGACGCCGAGCATCGTGACCAGCAGCTCGTTCCGGGCCGCCTGCCCGATCAGCTCGTGGAACCGGGTGTCCTCGTCGACGTAGTTCTGGCCGGCCGCGACCTTCCGCTCCTGCGACCGCAGGACCTCGTGGAGCTCGGCGATCTCAGCCGCCGTGATGCTCCGCGCGGCGCGCTCGGAGATGGCGGGCTCGATCAGGCCACGGACGTCGATGACGTCAGAGACCGTGTGGCCGCGCGACATGAGGGCCGAGAGCGGCTTCGCCAGGTCTTCCGGCTG
>MGON01000108.1:8658-10881 GCA_001795345.1 Chloroflexi bacterium RIFCSPLOWO2_02_FULL_71_16
GCGCGCGAGACCTCGAACTGGTCCGCGAGCTGGCGCTCCGGCGGAAGCTGGTCGCCCGGCTTCAGCTCGCCTCGTTCGAGGAGTCCCTCGATCTGCGAGACGATCCCCTGGTAGAGCCGGTCACGCCGTATCGGCTGTACGAGCGCCAACGCCACCTCCGCCCCCGCCCCTGTGGTATTCGCTTCGCGAGACTCCCGTCGCTCGTCCGGCCCCGTGAGCCTCCGGCTCCTGGTGCCGGCCTCGCTAGGTGGTCAGGTGGTCTGACCACCGGACCAGACGCTACCGCGGCGCGGACCCCCGGTCAAGTCATGTCCATGGCACACCGCGGGTCCTGCCTCGGGTCGGGGCGCGCGCCCGCTCGGCTTGAGGTACCCCCCGCCGGGCACGCGCTGTCGCGCGTGCCAGAGGTGGTCCCACCCCTCACCGCCTTCGCGTACGCGCATCCCACTCCCCTCGTCACCCGCGGTGCGCCCTGACAGTGGTCTCGCTAGGCCCGCGCCTCCTTCTCATAGGGGATCCCATCAGCGGCCGGCGGGATCGCCCGGCCGACGGCGCCCGCGAGGATGACGATCGTTACGAGGTAGGGCAGTGCCGCGTACCAGAAGGTGGGGATCCCCTGGAGCAGCGCGCCGAGCTCCCCGCCGGCTGGCCGGACGCTCACGATGACGCCGAGGGCGGTGAACGTCCCGAACAGGAGGGCTCCGCCCAGCGCGCCGACCGGCGTCCAGCGCCCGAAGATCATGGCCGCGAGCGCGATGAAGCCGCGGCCGCCGGTCATCCCGTTCTGGAACGAGCCCGTCGACTCGAGGGTCAGGTACGCGCCGGCGAGCCCCGCCAGCGCGCAGCCGGCGATCACGTTCAGGTAGCGCAGGCGGTACACGTCGATGCCGACCGTGTCGGCGGCCTTGGGGTGCTCACCGACCGCGCGGGTGCGCAGGCCCCAGCGGGAGCGGAACAGCAAGACCTGCAGCACGATGACGAGGAACAGGACGCTCATCGCGATGGGCCCCTGCTGGAAGAACATCGTGACGATCGGTCCGACGAGCGGCAGGCCCGCTATCTCGGGCGCTATCCGGAGCCCGGGGAGGACCCCCGCGCCACCCAGGCCGGACTGCGTGATGATCAGCTTGTTGAAGTACGCGGTCAGGCCGAACGCGCCGATGTTGAGGATCGTGCCCGCGATGATCTGATCCGCACGGACCGAGACGCAGAGCCATGCATGGAAGAGACCCAGGACGGCGCCCGTGAGCACCGCGACCGCGACGCCGAGCACGAGCGACGGGAGGGCGCCGACCGTCGAGTGCAGCGCGAACCCGGTGAGGTACCCGGTGAACGCCGAGGCGAGCATGATCCCCTCGATCCCGATGTTCACCACTCCCGAGCGCTCGTTCAGCACGCCGCAGAGCGCGCCGAGCGCGAGCGGGGTCGCCAGTGCGAGGACGATCGGCAGGATGTCGGGTGCGACCGTGAGCACGTACCCGACCAGCTCGATCAGGAGGCGGGGGATGAGGAGGACGTCCATCAGGGCCGCGTCACCGACGGCTCGGCCCAGGTCTGCGTAACCGTGGCCGCGCCCTCGATCTCCGTTGCCCGCGCGCGCAGGCGGAAGACGCGCCGGACTATCAGCTCCGCGGCGAGGAACAGGATGATGAGCGCCTGGATGATGTCGATGACCTCGATGGGCACCCGCGTGGTGATCTGCATGAGCGGCGCGCCGGCCCGGAACGCACCGAAGAGCAGCGCCGCGAAGAGGATCCCGATGGGGTTGGACCGGCCCAGGAGCGCGACGGCGATCGCGTCGAAGCCGACGGAGGCGCTGATCCCGGAGGCGTAGAAGCCGATCACGCCCTGCAGCTGGATGGCGCCCGCGGTCCCGCCGAGCAGGCCCGACAGCGCCATGGTGAGCGGGACGATCACGACCGGCGGCATGCCGGCGTAACGGGCCGCGTTGGGGTTCGCGCCGACCGTGCGGATCTCGAATCCGAGCGTGGTGCGCTCGAGGAGCCAGCGGACCGCGAATATCGCGACGAACGCCAGCGGCACCCCGATGTGGAGGTTGCGCCCCAGGAGCACCGGCAGTGCCGCGTTGCCGATGTCGTTGGTGCGGGGGAACGTGAACTCCGGCGCCCGCACCAGCTCGGTCACGGCCCACGCGAGGAGCAGCGCGGTGGCGTTGTTCAGCATGATCGTCGTCACGACCTCGTGGGCCCCTGTCCGCGCCTT
>MGON01000108.1:10903-16017 GCA_001795345.1 Chloroflexi bacterium RIFCSPLOWO2_02_FULL_71_16
AGCCCGGCGCCCGCGGCCGCGCCGGCCGCGAGGGCGGAGGTCACGGCGATGGCCGCCGGAGCGTCCGCGAGCGAGGAGCCGACCACGGCCGCCGCGAAGGCTCCCGCGAGGAACTGCCCCGCGACGCCGATGTTGAAGAGCCCCCCCTTGAACCCGAGCCCGACCGCCAGGCCGCCGAGCATCAGCGGCGCCGCCGCGACGAGCGTGTTCGTGATGGCCGTGCCGCTGCCGAACGCGCCGGCGAGGAGGTTCCCGTACGCGAACAGCGGCAGGAGCGGGAAGAAGCCGACCCCGGTGTAGGCGCTCGAGGCGACGATGATCACCGCCGCGATGGCGAGCGCGAGCAGGATCGACAGCAGCGGGATCGTGGCGAGGCGCCCCGCGGCCGCGGCGGCGCGCGCCAGCGCGGCGATCAAGCGGCCTCGCCGCGCGCCATCAGCAGCCCGATGCGGTCGCGCTCCGCCTCGCGCCCGTCGAACTCGCCGACCACGCGCCCCCGGTGGATGACGACGATCCGGTCGGAGAGCTCGAGGATCTCGTCGAGGTCGGCGGAGACGAGCAGCACGGCCGTACCGGCGTCGCGCTGCTCGATGGCCCGCCGGTGGATGAACTCGGTGCTGCCCACGTCGAGCCCGCGCGTCGGCTGGTCGAGGACGATGAGGGCGTCGTCGCCGAACTCGCGGGCCACCACGACCTTCTGCTGGTTGCCGCCCGAGAGCGTCTGCGCGCGGACGCCGGGGCCGGGAGTGCGGACGTCGAACTCCGCGATCAGCTTCTCCGCGTGCCGCCGGATGGCGGCCTCGTTGCGGACGATCCCCGAGGCGAAGGGTGGTCGGTAGTACTCGGTGAGGCAGAAGTTGTCGTCCAGCGGGAAGCTCAGCACGAGCCCGTACCGCTGGCGGTCCGCGGGCACGTAGCCGACGCGGGCCTCCCGCACCTGCCGCGGCGAGCGGCCCGTGATGTCGCGGCCGGCGAGCGTGACCCTGCCGGCGCTCGGCTTCCGAAGGCCGACGATGGCCTCGACCAGCTCCTCCTGGCCGTTGCCCGCCACGCCGGCGACGCCGACGATCTCGCCGCTCCGCACGGTGAGGTCGAGCCCGCGGACCACCTCGTGGCCGCGGTCGTCCTGCACGCGCAGACCGGTGACCTGTAGGGACACCTCGCCTGGATGGGAGGTGCCGCGATCGACCCGGAGCGAGACCTCCCGGCCGACCATGAGATCCGCGAGCTCCTGCTCCGAGGTGTCGGCCGGCCGCCGCTCGCCCACGACGGCGCCGCGGCGGATCACCGTGATGCGGTCGGCGATCCGCAGCACCTCGTCGAGCTTGTGGCTGATGAAGACGATGCTCGCCCCCTCCCCGCGGAGGCGCCGGAGGACCTGGAAGATCTCCTCGGTCTCCTGCGGCGTGAGCACGGCGGTCGGCTCGTCGAGCACGAGGATCCGCGCGCCGCGGTAGAGCGCTTTCAGGATCTCCACGCGCTGCTGCTGGCCGACGCTGAGCTGCTCGACGCGCACCCCGGGGTCGATCTGGAAGCCGACCTGCTCCGCGAGCGCGCGGATCCGCCGGCTCGCCTCGCCGAGGTCGAGCAGGACGGGGCCGCGCATGACCTCGGCGCCGAGGATCACGTTCTCGGCCACGGTCAGGACGGGGACGAGCATGAAGTGCTGGTGGACCATGCCGATGCCCCGGGCGATCGCGTCGGCGGGGTCGTGGATCGTGACCGCCTTGCCATCGATGAGGACCTCGCCCTCGTCCGGCGCGATGAGGCCATACAGGATGTTCATGAGGGTCGTCTTGCCGGCCCCGTTCTCGCCCAGGAGGCCGTGGATCTCGCCCGGCTGGATGCTGAGGTCGACGTGATCGTTCGCGAGCGTGCCGGGGAACCGCTTGGTGATGCCGCGCATCTCGAGCGCCGGCGCCCGGCCCACCGGAAGCGAAGAGCGGGCCGCCTCCTGGGCGGCCCGCTCTTCTTCGGTCATGTGCGGGGGAACGCTACTTGGAAGGCGGGTTCAGCGTGCCGGCCTTCATGTCCGCGAGCGCCTTGTCGAGCTTCGCCTGGAGACCGGCCGGGACCGGGCTGATGTTGCGGATCGGCGATGCGGCGATGCCGCCGTTCTTCGCGTCGTTGAAGAAGTTCCCTCCCTGCTTGCCACTGTCCTTCCAGCGCTTGATCGCGTCGTTCGCCGCGACCTGGAGCTTCTTCTCCGCGCTGGTGACGATGCACTTCTGGGCGTCGGGGAGGCTCAGGTACTGGTCGACGTCGACCCCGATGCCCCAGACGTTCGCGTTGCACGCGGCGCGGAGCGCGCCCGCGCCGGTGAGCCCGGCGACCTGGAAGATCACGTCGGCGCCTTGGCCGATCATGGTCTTCGCGGAGGCCTCACCCTTGTCCGGCGCGTTGAAGTCCTCGGTGTAGTTCACCAGGACCTTGATGTTGGGCTTCTCCGCCTTCGCTCCGGCCTCGTAGCCCTTGATGAACGCGACCACCGGCGGGACCGCGGAGACGCCGCCGACGGCGCCGATGGTGTTCGACTTGGTGATGTTCGCGGCGACGATGCCCGCGAGGTAGCCGGCCTGGTTCTCCGCGAAGAGGAGGCCCTGGTAGTTGGCCGGCGCCGGGTCCGCGACGAACTGGTCGATGCCGAAGAACTGCACGTTCGGGTTCGCCTGCGCCGCCTTCAGGGTGTCGCTGCCGATCAGGAAGCCGACCGTGACGATGACGTCGAACTTCTGGTCGACCAGGCTCTGGATGTTCGCGGCGTAGTCGGCCGTGTCCTTCGTGACGACGACCGTCGCGTTCCCGCCGACGGCCTTCGCTCCGTCCTGGACGCCCTTCCAGGAGAACTCGTTGAACGACTTGTCCTCTAGCTGGCCGATGTCGGTCACCATGCCGATCTTCGGGCCTCCGCCGAGGCCGGGCAGGCCCGCGCCGCCGCAGGCGGACACGACTAGGCCGGCCAGGAGGACGAGCGCGATGGATCGCTTCATTCCGTGGATCCCCTCCCTCTGAGTGCCGCCATCCGAAGGAAGCGCCGGGTGAGCGGTCGGGGGGATATTAGTCGCAGGCCACATCGCCCGCTGTTATCTGGCGAGCCCTAGTGCGGTACTGGGATCGGCCCCTGGTAGAACCCGACGATATACACGATGAAAGCGGCGTAGAAGAGCCCGAAGAACGCGAGCTGACCGCCCGAGAGGACGTTCCCGGGGCGCAGGAGGACCTGCAGGAGCAGGCCGGCGCCGACGGCGATGGCCGCGGACGCGATCGCCGCCTGGTCGAGGACCCACGGCGTGTACCAGAGGCCGACGGCCACGGGTATGCACGACTGGAAGACCATCGCTCCCGAGATGTTGCCCATGGCGAGCGTGTCCTTGCGCTGACGTACCCAGAGCACGCTGTTGAACTTCTCGGGCAGCTCGGTGGCGAGCGGCGCGATGATGAGCGAGAGCACGAGGGGCGTGATGCCCACGAGCGGCGAGAGCACGGTGATCTCGCGCACGAAGAGCTGCGCGCCGCCCGCGATGGCGGCGAGCGACACGATGAGCTGCGCGACCACGACGCGCGTGTGCGGTGTGGTGAGGTTCGGCTGGAGGCGGAGGGGGTTGAGCTCCTCGTCGGCCTCGTGCTCCCCGTGCGGGTCCTGCGAGGTGCGGTAGACGTAGAAGACGTACGCGGCGATCAACCCCACCGCCGCGGCGAGCCGGAGCCAGACGGGCTTCTCGTAGAGGGGGAGCCCGAGGACGATGGCCAGGGTGTACATCCCGAGGAAGAACCGAAGATCCCGGCCGACGATCCGCTGGTCGATGGACAGGGTGCGCTTCCGCCGGCCGCGCCGCGCGAAGACGAGCACGGCCGTGCCGGTGACGAACATGGCCGCGGTCGAGAGCATGAAGGGAGCTCCGAGGATCGCGCCGATGCCGACCTCTTCCGCCGCCGCGCCGCCGACGAACACGAGCGCGATGATCGGGATCATCGTCTCCGGCAGCGCCGTCCCCACGGCCGCGAGCACGCTGCCGACCATGCCCGTGCCGAGCCCGAGCTTCTTGCCGAACCATTCGATCGCGTTCGTGAACAGCTCGGCTCCCAGCAGGATCACGCCGAACGAGACGGCCAGGAGCAGCACGTCGACGAGCAGGGACATCGGCGTGATCCTAGGGCGCTACAGGCGAGCGAGCGCGATCAGCGCCCGCTCGCGGGCGCTGGCGCGCGAGCGATGCCTGTATGTGCGAAGCACTTACGGCGCCGGAGGCTCGGACGGGCCGGCGGATGCGGCGCGGCCGCGCGCTCGCCGGCGCATCAGGTACTGCGCGAGCGGAAGGAGGAACAGTGCGATCGCGATCGTGGAGAGCGCGGCCGCGAACGGGCTCCCGAAGAAGACGAGCGGATCCGACCCGCTGCCGATGAGCGCCTTTCGGAGCTCGCGCTCCGTCGAGTCCCCGAGGACGATCGCGACGACCAGCGGCGCGAGCGGGTACTTCATCTTCCGCAGCCAGTACCCGATGAGCCCGAAGATGATGACGATGAACACGTCCTTCATGGCGGTGTTCACGGCGTACGCCCCGATGATCGAGGCGAGCACGATGAACGGCGTGATCACGGCGTAGGGGGCGCGCATGATCGACGCGAGGAAGGGCGTCGCGAGGATGCAGATGACGAACGCGATGAGGTTGCCGAGGTAGATGCTCGCGATGAGGCCCCAGACGAAATCCTTGTTCTCGGTGAAGAGGAGCGGACCCGGCGTGAGCCCCCACACGAACAGGCCCGCCATGATCACGGCCGCCGTCGGCGACCCCGGGACGCCGAGGGTGATCATCGGCAGGAGGGACCCGACGCTGGCCGCGTTGGCCGAGGCCTGCGGCGCGAGGATGCCCGCGGGCTCGCCCTTGCCGAAGTTCGCCCGCTCCTTCTCCGGCGCGTACTGGCGGGCCACGCCGTACGAGAGGAACGACGCCGGGGTCGCGCCGGTCCCCGGCAGGACCCCGATCCAGAACCCCAGGAGCGTGTTCACGACGAGCATCCAGAACTTGCGGCGCAGGTGACCGATGGACTCCATCAGGTCCTTGAGCCCGAGCTTGGCCGCGACCTGCTCGTACTTCACGCCCGCCTCCTCGGCG
>MGON01000108.1:16087-18147 GCA_001795345.1 Chloroflexi bacterium RIFCSPLOWO2_02_FULL_71_16
TGCTGTCGAAGCCGACGGACGCGAGGAGCAGCCCGAAGCCGATCATCGCCACGCTCTTGAGGGGCGATCCGGACTCGAGCCCCACGAGCGTCGCGAAGGCCATCATGAACACGGCGAAGAGCTCGGCCGGGCCGAAGCCGAGGGCGAGGTCAGCGAGCGGCAGCGCGAAGAACGTGAAGAGCACCGACGCGATGACCGCCCCGAAGAGCGAAGAGGTGAACGCGAGCGTCAGCGCGAGGCCGGGCTTCCCCAGCCGCTTCGCCATGGGGAACCCGTCGAAGAGCAGCGCCACGGACCAGGGCTCGCCAGGGATGTTGAAGAGGATCGACGTCACGACCCCGCCGAAGACGGCGCCCCAGTAGATCCCGGCCAGCATCGCGATCGCCGCCGTGGTCGACTGGTCGGCCACGAAGATGCTGATCGGAAGGAGGATCGCGACGCCGCTCGTGCCGCCGAGGCCAGGCAGGATGCCGATGACGAGGCCCGCGACGACCCCCAGCGTGAGCATGGCGAAGACGAAGGGGTCGAGGGCGATGGCGAAGCCGCGGGCTAGCTCGCCGAGGGCCTCCATCAGAACGGGAGCCCCAGCGTGTACCAGATGCTCTTGGGCAGGGCCACCCGGAAGAAGCTCTCGAACACGACGAACAGGATCGCCGGGATCACGACCGCGGACGCCGCGACCCAGGGCCACCGGTAGCGCCCGATCGCGCGGCCGAACCAGGCGAGGTACAGGGCGCCGGAGATGTACAGGCCGAGGAGCCGGTCCATGAGGACGACGAGCGCGATCATGGGAACGATCAGCGCGAGGACGCTCATTACGCCCTCACGCCCGCTGAAGACCGCCTGGCTCGACCCGGGCGCCACCCCGGCGCGATACGCGACCACCAGCAGCGCGACCGTCGCGATCGCCGCGGACCAGAACGGATACCAGCCGCCCTTGAGGCCGCCGGGGGCTCCGCCCTCCGGGTCCGGGAGGGCGCCTCCCCTCGTGTCGAACATGGCGACGGCGGCGATCATGATGAGGACCGCCGCCGTCGCTACCTGATACCGGCGCAAGTCGCGACTATTTGATCCAGCCGTTCTTCGTCGCGATATCCCTGTGGATCGTCTCGTAGTCCTCGATGAGCTTCTTGAAGGCGTCCCCCGACTTGAAGTCCGGAGTGAGCGCGTTCTTCGTCACGAAGTCCTTCCACTCCTGCGAGTCGCTCACCTTCTTGAACACGTCGATCCAGTACGTTTGCTGAGCCGCGGTCAGGCCCGGTGCCGCCACGACCGACCGGACGTTGTAGTAGTCGTCGATGGCGAGGCCCTGGGACTTGCAGGTGGGCAGGTCCTTGAAGGCGCCCTCCTTCGGCGACTCGGGGATGAACCCGCAGACAGCGCGGATCTTGCCCTGCTCCATGAGGGCGCGGCCTTCGCTCGGGTTGTTGACCGTGACCTCGACGCCGCCCTGCTTGCCGGCGAGCGCCGCGGCCACCGCGCCACCGCCGGACTGGGGCACGTACTTGAAGGGCTTCGTCTTTGCCAGGTCCTGGATGCGGCGGAAGAGGACCTCGTCCTCCTGCTTCGCGCCCGTGCCCGACCCGGTCATCTCGCGCTCCTGGGCGGCCTTCACGAAGTCCTGCGCCGTCTTGATCGGGCTGTCAGCCGCGACCCAGAGGAAGAACGGGTCCTGCGCCAGGTTCGCGATCGGCGTGAAGTCCGTCGACTTGTATGGGAGCTTCTGCGTGATGATCGTGGTCCAGAAGCTGTTGAGCGTGACCATCACGTAATGCGGATCGGACTTCTTCTCGAACACGTAGGTGAACGCGACCGCGCCGGCGCCACCTTCCTTGTTCACCGGCGTCACCGGCTGCGCGGTCAGCTTGCCCTTGTCCATGATCCCGATCCAGAGCCGGGCGTAGATGTCGGACCCGCCGCCCGGCCCCGTGCTGATCACGAACTCGCTCGCGCGGGTGGGCGTGAAGGCTTCGGTCCCGCCGGGACCAGCCGCGCCGCCGCACGCTGCCACCACGAGCATCGCTGTCACGAGTCCAGCGATGGTGCGCACGAATGATCGC
>MGON01000108.1:18162-18946 GCA_001795345.1 Chloroflexi bacterium RIFCSPLOWO2_02_FULL_71_16
ACCTCCACCTCTCGAAAGGCGCTTTCTCGCCTGCGCTCTGGTCAGACCGGGCCGGAATGTAGTCCTACGGTCGATCGCTGGGCAATAGAGCGACCACGCGTCACGATCACCGTGTCACAATGCGGAACTTGGCACGGCGAGTGCGTTGAAGGAGAAGCTGGTGGTGAAGGAGCTTGTCCGCCCGGCGTCGACACTCCGAAGGGGCGCCGCTCCCCCGAACGCCTGGGCCTTCGTTGACGGAAAGATGGTCCCCATCGCCGAGGCGAAGATCGGCGTCATGACCCACGCCTTCAACTACGGCACCGGGGTCTTCGAGGGGGTCCGCGCCTACTGGAACGCAATGCACGAACAGCTCTACGGCCTCCACCTGCGGGAGCACTACGCGCGGCTGCACCGCTCGTCGAAGATCATGCGCATCGAGCTCCGGTACAGCGTCGACGAGCTCGTCGACATCACGCTCGAGCTGTTGCGCAAGTGCGGGTACCGGGAGGACGCCTACATCCGGCCGGTCGCCTACAAGTCCAGCGAGCTCATCGGAGTGCGGCTGCACGACCTCGATGACGGCTTCCTCGTCTTCGCGGTCCCGTTCGGCACGTACATCGACATCGACCGCGGCATCTCGTGCGGCGTGTCGTCGTGGCGGCGCACCGACGACAACGCCATCCCCGCTCGCAGCAAGATCACCGGCGCGTACGTCAACGCTGCCCTGGCTAAGACGGAGGCCCAGGAAGCCGGCTTCGACGAGGCCATCGTCCTGACCCAGGACGGGCACGTGTCGGAAGGC
>MGON01000109.1:0-1948 GCA_001795345.1 Chloroflexi bacterium RIFCSPLOWO2_02_FULL_71_16
GTCCGTCGCCACCATCACCGCTGTCGGCGTGGCGAGGCCGAGCGCGTCGGGGCAGGCGATGACGACGGTCGTGACCGCGAGCGTGAGCGCGAAGAGGAGCGGCTCCTGCGCGACGACGAGCCAGAAGAGCAGCGTGAGCAGGCCCGCCGAGACCGCGACGATGACCAGCCAGTGCGCGGCGCGGTCGGCGATGCGCTGGGCCGGCGCCTTAGACGACTGGGCGGTCTCGACGAGACGGGCGATGCGCGCGACCGCGGTGTCGGCGCCTACCTTGGTCGCCCGGTAGCGGATCGAGCCGGTGCCGTTCACGGTCCCCGCGACGACCTCGTCGCCCTGGCCCTTCTCGACCGGGATCGATTCGCCGGTGACCATGGATCCGTCGATCGAGGTCTGGCCGTCGACGACCTCGCCGTCCACGGCGACCCGCTCGCCGGGTCGCAGAACGAGGACCTCGCCCACGCGGACCTCGGCCACGGGGACGCGTGTCTCGCGCCCGTCGCGCTCGACGCTCGCCTCCGCCGGCGTGAGCTCGAGCAGCTTCCGCACCGCGTCGCTCGAGCCGCGACGCGCGCGCATCTCCATCCAGTGGCCGAAGAGCAGGAAGACCGCGAGCATGACCGCGGCCTCGTAGAAGGTCTCGCCGCCGACGGTGAGCGTCAGCGCGACGCTGAAGAGGTACGAGACGAGGATCCCAAGCGAGACGAGGACGCTCATGTTGAGCACGCCGCTCCGCACCGAGCGCCACGCGCCGATGTGGAAGACCGACGAAGCCCATACCGCGATCGGCGTCGCGAAGATGAACATGGCCCAGTTCCGCTCGATGGGGACGGGTATCTCGCGGCCGAGCAGAAGGGTCCCGAGGGGCGAGAGCGCGATGACCGGGAGCGCCAGCACGAGCGAGACGAGGAAGCGGCGCTTCATGTCCGCCTCCATGGACGCGGCCATGCGCGGGTCGGACATGTCGTGGCCCATCGCCTCGTGGCCGCCGTGCGCCTCGGTCCGCCGCGTCGCCTCGTGGACGTGCTCGTGCGAGCTGACCTGCGCCTGCGGCAGCGGGACCGGGTTCATGTAGTTGCAGGCCGCGATGCGCGCGCCGAGCTCATCGGCGTTCGTCATCCCCGGATGGACCGTGGCGTGGGCGACCATGGCGTCGGCGTCGACGCGCGCATCGACGACGTGGGGGAAGCGCCTGATGACGGTGGCGAGGTCCTCCTCGCAACAGGGGCAGAAGACGCGGTCGATCGGGACGGTCAGGACATCGGTCGCATGGACCCCCTCAGCCTTCGTCATCGCAGCGCGATGCTGCCACGTGCGGGGCCGATCAGGCGCTCGCCGTGGCAGCCGGCACTGCCAGTCGGTAATGACCCCGGATGCGGCGCAGCTCTCGGACCATGACAGCGATCCCGACCAGGTTCGTCGCGATCCCGAAGAGCATGAGGGGCGTCCGGAACTCGACGAGGAACACCGCGAGACCTGACAGGCCGACGATCGGGAGCACGTCCGCGAGGTGATGAGCGCAGCAAGCGACCATCGAGACGCTCGAGGTCGCCGTGCCGGCGCCGGCGAACGCGACGGAGCTGCGCGCCATCGCCCGCTGGAGCATGCGAACGTAGGCGAACAGCCCGACCTGCGTACCGAACCCGAGCGAGATCGCTCCGACGAAGAGGCGGTCGTCCCTCAGCAGCTCGAGCGCGTGCTCGTACCCCTGCGCCCAGGTCACGATGCCGAGATACAGGCCGGTGAGCGCGAGGGCGCCGGCCGCACCGAGGACGATCGCGACCAGGACGCGCCTCATCCGCCGCGCTCCCAACGCAGGATCCGGAGCGGGACAGCGACGTCGCGGATCTCGAGCTCGATCACGGTCGCGGCAGCCAGTGCTCCGGCACGGAGGCCGGCGAACCGCAAGCTTCCCTCGCGGTGATGGCCGCCCCTAGGGACGTCGACGGCG
>MGON01000109.1:1983-17113 GCA_001795345.1 Chloroflexi bacterium RIFCSPLOWO2_02_FULL_71_16
GTGCGCGGACGACGATCCGTCCCGCGTACATCCCCAGTCCGCACGTGAAAGCGAACGTCCCGGGGACGGTCGGCGTGAAGCGCACGACGGTCTCGGCACGGGGGGCAAGGCGGTACGAGCTGGGCAGGAGCTCGCAGACGAGCAGCTCCGAGCACGGGTCCTCCTCCTGTCGATCGAACCGCAGGATCGCGGGAACGCCCGCCTCCAGCTCGACCCGGTCGGGCCGGTACCCGTGCTGCACCAGCACGCGGACCTCCTGCGCGCCGTCCGACCGCCGCACGGCGCGCTCGCCGGCGGTCCGGCGGCGGACGATCGCCAGCGCGACCGTCACGACGAAGGCTCCAGTGACCACGGCGAGCACGAGGACCGGCGCGTCCATGGGCCGATCGTCGGCTCCGCGCCTGTCGTCTTCCGGGACGCCCGCTGAGCGCCGGCTGAACGGCGCCGGGATCAGGGTGCGAGGGGAAGGCGGACGAGCGCGCGGGTGCCCCGCGGCTGGCGGCGCTCGAGCGCGATCGATCCGCCGTGCCGCTCGACGATCCACTTCGCGATGGCGAGCCCCAGGCCGGTCCCGCCCGGGTCCAGACGCTGAGCGTCATCGCCGCGGTAGAAGCGATCGAACGCGCGGCGCGCCACCTCGGGACTGATGCCTATCCCCTCGTCGTCGACGGCCAGCACGATCTGGCCGCCGTCCACGCCGACCGACAGGGAGACGGGCCCCTCGGGCCCGTAGCGCAGGGCGTTGTCCACGAGGATGAGCACGAGCTGCTTCAGGCGATCGCGCTCGCCGAGCACGCGGGCCTCGTCGAGGTCGACGACCTCGAGGCGCTGCGCCGTCTGCGGGTGGAGCTCGCGGAAGACCTCCATGACGATCTCGTCGAGCTGCACAGGCTTCGGCACCAGCGGCTGCGGGCCGGCGTCGGCGCGGACGAGCACGAGGAGGTCGTCGACGAGACGGGCGAGGCGACGAGCTTCCCGCAGCGCCTCCGCGAGCGTCGCGGCGCGGTCCCGCTCGGGCAGCTCTTTCGCGAGCAGCTCCAGATCGCCCTGGATGGCGGTGAGCGGCGTTCGCAGCTCGTGCGAGACGTCGGCGACGAACCGCTGCTGGCGTCGGTAGGCCTCGTCGAGGCTCGCGAGCATCTCGTTGAACGTGCGGCCCAGCTCGGCGAGCTCGTCGCGCGCGCCCGTCTGGACCTCGATGCGCCGCGAGAACCCGCGCGACAGCGCGATGGCGCCCGCGGTCTCGCTCATCGTGCGCACCGGATGGAGCGCCCCGCCCGAGATGACCCAGCCGCCGAGGACGGCGGCGGCGACGCCGACGACGCCGACCGCGAACAGGATGAGACGCAGTCGATCGAGCGATGCCTGGAACGCGAGACCTGCGGCGTCGTGCGGGAAGCCGGCGTGGATGAGGTAGGCGATCGTAAAGCCGGCCGCGACGACGATCGCGAGGAGCGCGCCGTACCAGAGCGCGAGCCGGAGACGCAGGCTCACCGACCGAAGATAGCTGAGCGCGCCCGCGGTCAGGCCGCGTTCAGCGGGCGTCCATCGGGCGACAACCGCGACCAGGCAGCATCCCATGGGGAGAACGCCGTTGGAGGAACATCCGATGCGACCGATCGCTCTCGCGCCGAGCTGCCCCGTCTGCGGCCAGCCAGTGGACGTCGCAACGGCTCCGCGCTCCGTCTACCAGGGTGTGACGTACTACCTGCGCTGCGCGGGGTGCAAGGCCCGCTTCGATGCGGAGCCCGAGCGGTTCCTGTCGGGCGCTGGCGAGGCCGGCGGCTGCTGCGGCGCACACCACGGCGAGGGCCACTTCTGCGTCCGCGAGGACGGGACCGGCCAGCACTGCGGGCACCACGAGCTCGGCGACCCCGTGTCCGGCCACCCGCATCGCCACATGCGGGCGTAACCCACCCGTCGAGCGGAGCGCCGAGGGGCTCGAACATTCCGATCAGGCCGGGGGCTGCCGACGACCTGAAGGTCGGCTGACGATCTCCGCTGGTCGGGTCCGGCATGCTTGCAGCCTGGTGGTGCATGGATCGTTGAGCGGGACGCAAGGATGGGAGATCCTCGAGCGCTGGGGCCCAGCGTGGCGCCGGCGTGGTTAGGTAGAGAAGGCGCGCCCGCTGCTTCGCGGCTACCTCCACGCCGGAGCCGCGGTCGCGGCCGCGCTCGGCGGGACGTACCTCCTCGTCCTGTCGAGCGGCGATCCATCCCGGCAGCTGTCGATGCTCGTGTACGGCGCCGGCCTCACGGCGCTATTCGCGGTAAGCGCCGTCTACCACCTGCGCGCCTGGGCGCCGGCGCGCTCGGGCGTACTGCGACGGCTGGATCACGCGAACATCTTCGTGCTGATCGCGGCGACCTACACTCCGATCGCGTTCAACGTGCTGCCAGGGTGGTGGCGCCTCGGCATCCTCGGCGCGGTGTGGGGTGCGGCGCTCGCCGGGGCCGGCGCCGCGATCGCCGGAGTGCAGCTGCGGCGCTGGACACGCGCGGGCCTGTACGTGGGGATGGGCTGGATCGCCCTGGTCGCGCTCGGGCAGGTCGCGGCCGCGCTTCCGTGGCCCGCCATCGGGCTCCTCATCGCCGGAGGGCTCCTGTACTCAGCGGGTGCCTTGCTCTACGCGCGCCGCTGGCCGGACGTCTGGCCGCGTGTCTTCGGCTACCACGAGGTCTTTCACTTCTTGACCATCGTGGCAGCGGCCGCCTTCTATGTTGTGGTCGTCGTCTACGTGCTGCCCGCGCCGCGGCCCTACTGATGAGCGTGACGTATCCGGCACAAGCGCCCGCGAGAAGGCTCTTCCTCAGCGCCTACTCCACGTGCTCCACCACCGGCGTGATGAGGACGATCGGCGACAGGACGACGATCCCGCCGCGTCACGGCGGACCCTCGCGCAGTACGTAGCCCGCCCCGCGGAGCGTGTGGATGAGCCGCGGCTCCCCCGCCGCCTCGAGCTTCAGGCGGAGATGCCGCACGTACACCTCAAGGACGTTGTAGTTGCCGCCGAAGTCGTAGCCCCACACCTTCTCGGTGAGGTGCTCCTTCTCGAGGACCTGCCGGGGATGCCGCAGGAATTGGACCAGGAGGTCGTACTCCGTCGTCGTGAGATGGATCTCGCGCTGCCCCCGGCGCGCGGTGCGCGTTCCGCTGTCGAGCGTGAGGTCGGCGAAGCGGAGGACCTCGACGTCCACTGGCTCCTTCCTCCGGAGCAGCGTTCGGACGCGGGCGGAGAGGATCTCCAGGCTGAAGGGCTTCACGAGGTAGTCGTCGGCGCCCGCGTCGAGGCCCACGATCTCGTCCGCGACCGCGTCCTTCGCGGTGAGCATGAGGATCGCGACGCGCGGGTCGCCGGCGCGGAGCCGGCGGCAGACCTCGACGCCGTCGATGCCCGGCATCATGACGTCGAGGACGACCAGGTCCGGCGCGTGCTCGAGCGCCTTACGCAGGCCCTCCTGGCCGTCGCGCGCCGTGCTGACCGCATAGCCCTCGAACGACAGCGCGCGCCGCAGCATGTTCGTCACGCTCTCGTCGTCGTCGATGACGAGGATGCGGGCTGGCCGCGACGCCGTCATGGGCGTGGCCGGGTCCGGCGCGGTCATCCCGGCGGAGGCTACCTCGCTCACGTGAGCGCGACCTCCTCGCGCATCGCTAGGTGGACGCCCGCTGAGCGAGGCCGCGCGCGCGGGCGAGCGACGGCCACGCCGCCCATGCGACCGCCACGGCGAGCGCGACGACCGCGAGGAGCTGCGCCTGCTGCAGGTCTCCGACCCAGAGGCGCTCGGTCCGCAGCGACGTGATCGCGAACTTGCCCGCGGCGTAGAGGCCGAGGTAGAGCGCGAAGAGACGGCCGTCCCGGAGCCGTCCCCGCAGGACCAACAGCGCTCCGAACACGGCCAGGTCCCAGCCCATCTCGTACAGGAAGACGGGCTCGTACGCGACCCCGAGCTCGGGGACCATGGCGCCGGGGTGCGTGTACGCGACGCCGAAGCCGGTCGTCGGCCGCCCCACCGCGTCGCCCGTCACGAGACACCCGAGGCGGCCGATGGCCTGCCCGAGCGCGACGGCCGGAGCGACGGCGTCGGAAAGAGCGCGGACAGGCAGACCGTGCGTCCGGGCCGCGACCGCTCCCGCCAGCGTTCCGCCCAGCACGGCGCCGACGATGGCGAGGCCGCCGTTCCAGATCGCGATGACGTGGATCGGCGCCGCCGCGTACAGGTCCCAGCGATCGATGACGTGGAGGAGCCGCGCGCCGACCAGGCCGCCCGCAAGCGTCCAGATCGCGACCCGCTCGAGCTCCGCCGAGGGGATCCCGAGCGGCCGCGCGAGACGGACCGCGAGCCAGATCCCGACGATGGTCGCCGCCGCGATCGCGACGCCGTACCACGACACCGCGAGGGGTCCGAGACGCAGCAGGACCGGATCGATCGAGACGGTCATGTCACAGGGCCGCCAGCGTGAGGAGCGCTACGGCGGCCGTCGTGAGGCCGAGGACCAGCTTGAGCTCCGGGCGGTGGTGGAGCTGCCACCGCGAGAGGGTGCGCATGGCGGGCGGCGTCGCGATCGCCGCGAGGATCGCGACAAGCGGCAGGACGAACGCGATGTTGTAGACGACGAGATAGGCGATGGCCTCGGCGAGGTCGGCGCGCGTCGAGAGGAGCGCGAGGACGGCGATGTACACGTTGCCGGAGCACGGCACCGTGCAGAGCCCGATGAGCGCCCCCGCGACGAAGAGCCCGGGGAGCGTCGCGCGGGAGACCCACTCGCGGGCCCGCTCGTGCAGGCCCATCGGCATCCGGAGGCGCTCGCCGAGCTCCGGCAGCAGCGCCTCCTGGAGCGCGAGGATCGCCCAGACGATCGCGACCCCGAGGAAGATCTTCGTGCCGAGGTGGTCCTGGCGCAGCGCTCCCGCAAAGCCCATCAGCCCGAGACCGAGCAGGAGGTACGTGACGAACATCCCGCCGACGTACGCGCTTCCGCCCCGGAGGAGCGCGAGGCGGCGCTGGCCCACGCTCGCGTCCATCGTCGCCCCGACCGTCAGGAGCGTCGCCGAGGCGAAGACGAGGAGGACGGCGATCGCGCACGGGTTGAGCCCGTCGACCAGGCCGGCGAGGACGACGGTCGGGAGGGAGAGGTCGATGCTCACGCGCGCATGCGAAGGGTGCCGTTCATCGACGGGTTCTCCTTGCCGCCGCAGCAGGTGTCGCAGTAGAAGGCGTACTCGCCCGCCGGCGCGGCCGGGATCGTTATCACCATCGACGTGAGAGGCGGGACCTTCACGTCGACACCGAGCGAGGGCACGGTGAACCCGTGCACCCCGCCGCCATCCGAGTGATGGCTGTTGTCGGGGTTGACGATGCGCAGCCGGATGGGCCGGTCCGCCGGCGCGTCGAGATCGGGCGGGGTGAATCCGGCCATGTCGATGCGCATCACGAGGTCCACCGCTCCGGCCGAGGTCGCCGGTGTCGCCGGGAGCGCCGCGGAGCCGGTCGAGCTCGGGACAGGGCTTGGGCCGATCTCGATGAACGCGAGCTCTTTCGGCTGCGAGAGATACAGGGCCGCGCCGACGATCGCGAGGGCGAGCGTCAGGAACGTCACGGTCCGGACGGTGCGCGAGGGCTGACCCCGGTGCGGCTGCTTCCGTGGCACGAGAGGAAGCGTCGCGACATGCGCTGGCGCGCGACTGACGCCGGGCTGAGCGCCCGCTGTAGATCTCGCCCGCCTGCCGACGCGCGTGACATCAGGCCCTGTGACATCCGGCCCTATGGAGAGGACCGACCGACCCTTCGACCCGGCGACCGGCCTCCTAGTGTCAGGGCGAAAGGAAGTGATCTGACGTGATGGGATACGACATGGGCTGGAGCTGGTGGGGCATGGGCTTGGGCATGATCGGCATGGCCCTCTTCTGGGTCGCGATCGTCGCCTTGACCGTCTGGGTGGTCCTCCGCGTCGCCGGCACGCGCGGAGAGTGGACGGGCCGGACAGGCAGCCCGGCGCTACGGATCCTCGAGGAGCGCCTCGCTCGCGGCGAGATCGACCTCGAGGAGTTCCGCGCTCGCAAGGGCGCTATCGAGAGCGCCCGCTGACCTAGCTCGGCGTCAGGCGGGAGGCTGGGCCGACCGCCACTGGTCGACCTTCGCCGCGAAGCGGCCGGGGTCCTTGTCGAACGTCTTCTTGCAGCCCGGACCGCAGAACGCGTAGGTCTTGCCGTCCAGATCGCTGGTCAGTCCCTTGCCGCGCTGCTCGTCGACGTCGACGATCATGTCGCAGACCGGGTCGAGGATCTTCGCCATCGTCGCCACCTCCGCATTCGATCCGCTGGGCTGGGCTTCGGCCACTTCGCAGATGCCGGCATCCGCGTGAGGCTCATGGTGCGCGTCCCGCTCCGCGTCGAGCGTCGCGACGATGTCGGGATGCGCGTCGCTCAGGCAGCAGCGGCACGACGCGTACCACTTCCGGATGCCCTCGTCGATCACTGTCGTAGCCGCTTCGGTCATCGGTCCCCCACCTATCGCTCTATTCGATCTTCGCGGTGCGCAGTCGCAGCGAGTTCGTGACGACGGTCACGGACGAGATCGCCATGGCCCCGGCGGCGAACACCGGCGAGAGCAGCCAGCCGGTGAACGGGTAGAGCACCCCGGCCGCGAGCGGGATGAGCGCGACGTTGTAGAAGAACGCCCAGAACAGGTTCTGCTTGATCGTCGCGAGCGTCTTGCGCGAGAGCCGGAGCGAGCGCGGGACGCCGCGCGGGTCGCCGCCGACCAGCACGATCCCACCGGAGGCGATCGCCACGTCGGTCCCCCCGCCCATGGCGATACCGAGGTCCGCCTGCGCCAGCGCCGGGGCGTCGTTGACGCCGTCCCCGACCATCGCCACCACGCGGCCCTCTCCCTGGAGGCGGCGGACGATGTCGGCCTTCTCGCCGGGCCGCACCTGCCCCATGGCCTCGTCGATGCCCAGCTGCTCCGCCACGGCCTGCGCGGTGCGCTGCGTGTCCCCGGAGACGAGCAGCGTCCGCAGGCCCATCGCCTTGAGCTGGGCGACGGCCTCGGCCGCTGCGGACTTCGGCACGTCCGCCAGCGCCATGATCGCGCCGGGCTTGCCGTCGATCGCCACCAGGAGCGGGGTCTTCCCCTCGCCGGCGTGCCGGTCGAGCACGTCGCGAGGAGCCTCCTGCCACCCGTGGTCGACGACGAACGCGAGGTTCCCGACACGGACGTCATGGCCCTCCACGACGGCGTGGATGCCCTCGCCGGGCGTGTAGTCGAAGCTGCTCGGCTCGGTCAGGGGGAGGCCGCGCTCCTGCGCCGCCTCGACGACGGCGGCGGCCAGCGGGTGCTCGGAGACGCGCTCGGCGCTCGCCGCGAGGCGCAGGATCTCGTCGTCGCCGAAGTCGGCGCAGCCGAGGAAGTCGGTCACGCGCGGCCTGCCGACGGTGAGCGTCCCGGTCTTGTCGAACGCCACGACGCGCACCGCCTGCGCCTGCTCGAGGGCCTGCGCGTGACGGATGAGGATGCCGCGCGACGCGCCGCGGCCGGTGCCGACCATGATCGCGGTCGGCGTGGCGAGCCCGAGCGCGCACGGGCACGCGATGATGAGGACGGCGATGAACGCCGTGATCGCGTACGTGAGCGACGGCTGGGGACCGAGGAACAGCCAGACGACGAACGTGATCGTCGCGATGACGAAGACGACCGGCACGAAGACGGCAGCGACCTGGTCGACGAGCCGCTGGATCGGCGCCTTCGAGGCCTGCGCCTCCTCCACCATGCGGACGATCTGCGCCAGGAGCGTTTCCTTCCCCACCTTCGTCGCGCGGAAGCGGAACGTGCCGGTGCCGTTCAGGGTCCCTCCGGCGACGTCGTCGCCCGGCCCTTTCTCCACGGGCACGGACTCGCCGGTCATCATCGACTCGTCGATCGAGGATCGGCCCGCGAGGATCACGCCGTCGGTCGCGACGGTCTCGCCCGGCCGAACGATCACGACGTCGCCCACCGCGAGCTGGTCGATGGGGATCTCCTCCTCGACGCCGCCGGAGCGGCGTACGCGCGCCGTCTTCGCGCCCAGCGCGAGGAGCGCGCGGATCGCATCGCCTGTGCGCGCGCGGGCGCGTGCCTCGAGGTAGCGGCCCAGCAGCACCAGGCCGACGATCACCGCGGCGACCTCGTAGTACAGGTGTGGCTCGAGGCCGGCGCGGAGGAACAGGTCCGGCAGGAACGTGGCGACGACCGAGAACCCGTAGGCCGCCGTCGTGCCGACGACGATGAGCGTGTTCATGTTCGTCGTGCGGTGCCGCGCCGCGGACCACGCGATGCGGTAGAAGGGGGCGGCGCCCCACACCTGCACCGGAGTGGCGAGGAGGAACATCGCGTAGGGCCGCCAGGCCTGCTCCATGAGCTGGGGCCACACGAGCTCGCCCATCGCGAGGACCATCGTCGCCGCGCCGAGGGCCAGCGAAACGACGAGCCGGCGCCGCAGGACCGCGAGCTGGGAGAGCCGGAGCTCTCGCTCCCGCTCCTCCTCGGCGCCGCGCTCGCGCTCGTCCTCCGAGACCGGCAGCGCGCCGTACCCGGCGCGCTCGACGGCGCGGACGAGGGCCGGCATGTCCACCTGCGCGGGGTCGTAGCGCACGCTCGCGCGCTCCGTCGCGAGGTTCACGTCGGCGGATTCGACCCCCCGCACGGATGAGAGCGCCGACTCGACCGACATGACGCACGAGGCGCACGTCATCCCGGTGACGACGAGGTCACGCTTCGCCGGCCCGAGGGGCTCGGCGGCGCGCTCTTCCTGGAGTGTCTCGGTCGCCGCCACTAGGCGGGCGGGTAGCCGGACGCGAGAAGGACCTTGCGGATCACGCGGTCTTCCGCGGAGCCGCGCACCGTGACGGTCTTCTGGCCGACGTCGATGTCGGTCGCCTCGACGCCCTCAACGGGCTCGAGCGCGTCGCTGATGGTGGACGCGCAGCCCGCGCAGTGGATCGCGGGCACCTTGTACGTGAGCTCAGCCATTCGGACCTCCATGGGACCCCGAAGCCCCCTCGAGAATGAGGGCCTTCGGCATCAACTGTAACGGGCAGAAGGTCCCCAAATTCCTGTATTTCAGCGGAACGTCCGCTTAGAGCGCGGCTCCGCAGCGGGGGCACACGCCGGCGCGCTCGCTCCCGCTCGTGCCGCAGCGGCGGCAGGTGAGGACGCCGGTCGCGTCGGTGTGCCGGAGCTCACGCGCCTCGCGGTCGAACCGCGAGTCCCATCGCGCGCGCGTTCGGGGATCGTCCCGCGTCATGGATCCAGCGATCATCGCCAGGCCGCCGAGCATCAGCAGCCCGATGACCAGCGGGATGACCTCGAGGAGCATCAGCGCGTCTCCCCGCTCGACCGGAGCGCACGAGCGACCGACCGCACCAGCTCGAGGTCGTCGGTCTCGGCCGCATCCGGCATGCGGGCCCGCAGCGCCGCGGCGATGCTGGCGGCCAGCGTGCGGCGGCGGGCATCCGGCAGCGTGCGCTCCCGGGCCACGAACTCGCGCACCAGGCGCTGCACCTCACCCGGCAGCCCGCGCACGTGAGCCGTCCGCCCCTCGGTGAGGGTCGGCCCGGTGCGGAGCGCGATGGGGTCGAGACGCGGACGCGGCGCGCGTACGACGAACGTGCCGGCGGCGAGATCGCCGAGGCGCTGCGAGCGGTCGGTGACCACGATCGCTAGCAGTCCGAAGCCGTAGAGGAGCGGCAGGAAGTCGACCACCCGGAGGACGTTCCGGACGAGGACCGCCACGAAGCCGGCCGGCGAGCCGTCGGCGCTGATCACGCGCAGGCCGAACATCCGTTTCCCCAGCGTCTGCCCCTCCCAGAGCCACTCGAGGACGATGAAGTACGACCACGCGATGAGCGCGGTCCCCATCACGAAGACGCCGGTCAGCGTCGTCCCGGCTTCTTCGAAGGGTAGTAGCTGCCCGATGAGGAGCCAGGCGAAGAACAGGCCCGCGACGATGAGCGACGCCGCGACGACGTCCACGAGCGCGGCGAAGCCGCGGTTCCCGCCGCCGGCGAGGTCGTACCGCAGGACCACGTGATCCGGCGTCTCGACCTCGAGCCGCCCGAGGTGGATCACCGCGTCGATGCTACGTTCGCTGTCCATGCGCGGAGCGCAGTCCATCGACCGTTTCGTGGAGGACCGCCGTGCGCGCTGGGCTCGGCTGGCGCAGCTCACGGCGGACGCGCGGGGCCGCGTGTCGCGCCTGCGGGCGGCGGAAGTGCTGGAGCTCGGCGCGCTCTACCGCGCGGCGACGAGCGACCTCGCCATCGCGAGGCGCGACTTCGCCCGGGACGTCGTGACCGAGCGCCTGAACGACCTCGTCGCCGCGTCCCACGCTCTCGTGTACAGCGGCGCGCCCACCGGTGGCCGGCGCCTCCGCCGCTTCGTGGCGCACGAGATCCCCGCGACGGTCCGCGCGACGCTGCCGTTCACGCTCGTCGCCTTCACCGTGATGCTCGCGCCGGCGCTCCTCACCTACCTCGCGGGCATCGTCGCGCCCGACATCGCGGCCACGGCCCTCTCCGAGGAGACGCGGCGCGAGCTGGCGGCCCGCCGGCCCGGCACGGAGATCCCGCTCGAGATGCGCCCGGTCGCGGGACCCCTGATCATCGTCAACAACGTCCGCGTGGCCGTTCTGGCGTTCGCGGGCGGCCTCACCGCCGGCGTCCTCACGGTGTTCGTGCTGTTCGTGAACGGGGCCGCGCTCGGCGCCACGTTCGCCGTGCTCCATGGATCGGAAGGCGCCGGAGCGCTGCTCGAGTTCGTGCTCGCGCACGGCTTCCTAGAGCTGTCCGCGATCTTCCTCTCCGCCGGCGCGGGGCTGCGCCTCGCGTGGGCGATGCTCCATCCCGGCGAGCTCCGCCGGCGCGACTCGCTGCGCCTGGCCGGCGAGCAGTCGGTCCGCGTGCTCCTGCTATGTGTCGCCGTCCTCGGGGTCGCCGGGCTGATCGAGGCCTTCCTCTCGCCGACGCTGCTTCCGATATGGGCGAAGCTTTCGGTCGGCGCGCTGACCGGCGCCCTGCTTTGGGCATATGTGATCTTCGTGGGCCGCAGGGCCGCGGGGTCGCCCTAGGCCACTGCTGTCCCGCATGAAGGGCAGAAGCGCGCGCCCGGCGCCGTCGGCGCTCCGCAGTTCGGGCAGAAGCGGCGTGCAGCAGGCGCGGCGGGACCGGCCGATGCCGCCACCGCGACCGGCGCCGCGACGGCTGCAGGGACCAGCGCCGCCAGCGCGTCGGCATCCGTCAGGAAGTGCTCGATGGTCGAGGCGAGCCCGGTCGGCGTGACGCACTCGAGGTGCACCCGGCCGGCCGCGTCCGCCTCCCACAGCAGGTGCTGGAAGCCGGCGCTCTGCGCGACACGGAGGTCGGTCGTCACGACGCGGTCGCCGTCGCTGCGACCGGCGCGCACGCGGAGCAGCATGCGGATGAGGAGGAAGCGCTCCGCGAGCGCCGCGATCGCGGCACCGGGGATCACGTCCCCGCCGGACTGCGCGAGGGCTTGGCGGCCGACGAGCGACCGCGTCGCCGCTTCGATCGACGCGGGATCCAAGCCGGCGCCGACGCTGTCGCGCACGATCGGCGCGAGCCACTGCGAACCGGTGGCTGGACGGCCGAGCCACGCGGAGATCGCGGCCTGGTCCACTGGAGCGACCGGCGCGTCGCGGTCCTCGAGCAGGCCCTGGAGGATCTGACGCCGACGGAGGTCCATCACGCCCAGGAACACGCTCGCCTCGGGCGCGGTGAAGATGTCGTCGAGCTCGACCGCGACGGCGATGCCCTCGCCGAGGGTCGCGCGGAGGAGCGCGCCGAGCGCGGGTGGCGGGTCCTGCAGCCGGAAGCCGCCCGTCTCGCTCGTGAGCCCGACCGAGTCGTGCCCATCGAAGTACACGACGTGCTCGAAGATGCCCGCGTCCTGGAGCACGACCCCGGCGTACGAGCGAGCGTTCGCGAGGACGCGCAGGGCCGGGAAGGCTCGCGGCGCGATGGACCCGTCCGGCGCGAGCAGGCCGAGCCGCGCGAGGTGGGCCGGGTCCACCGGTCCGTCCGGCGGACCGGCGAGGGGCGAGATCGCCGTCGGCGCACTTCCCACGAGAGCGCCGAAGCGCCGCAGCTCGGCGCCGGACAGCACGACGTTCAGCTCACTCATCTGGCTTCTTCACCCCCATCGCTTCGAGACCCTTCCCGAGCGGTGCCTTGATGCCCTCGCCGATCACCCAGTTCGTCGGGCCGCGGCCGGTCCAGATCCGCGGCCGGATCGTCATCGTGCCGTCCTTGCCCACGACCTTGAAGAAGGTCTTCACGCCGGCCGGAGCGTTCGCCAGGTTGGGGGTCTTCAGCTCGAGGCCGGTCGCGCTCTGGATCTTCCCCGAGACATAGCCCAGCCCGGCGTCGATGGCGCCCTCCTTCAGCGCGGTGCCCATCGACTCGCCCTCGGCAAGCTTCCCGGCCGCGGTCTTCGAGAACGAGTAGCCCGCGTCGACGGCCTTGCCCACCGGCCCCGTGTAGTTGGCGATGATCGACACGCCCGCGTCCGCGCCCTTCTGCACGATCTTGGCGGCCTGGTAGCGCGACTCCCACTTCTGCGCCTGCTCGTTCCAGTACATCGCCTGCTCCGCGTTCCGGTCGCGGTACTCCTGCCAGTACTGGTGCTCGCGCTCCGTGCCCTCGGCGGCGATCTGGCGCTGCTTCTCCTGTGCCTCACGGATCCGGTCGGTGATGGCCTTCAGCTCTGGATCCTGCCCCCTGTTGCGGTTGCGCTCCCAGGACGCGTCGAGCTGCCGCTGCATCTCGGCCTCCTCGGCGTCGCGCAGCGGTACCTCGTCGGCCGGCACCCAGCCCCACTTCTCGTGATGGATGTAGCCCGGAGGCATCGCAGGCGCTGGAGGAGCGGTCGGCGCGGTCGCCGGCACCGAGGTGGTGCCCGGAGGCGCGGCCGGCGGGATGAGCGGCAGGGTCCCGGCCGTCGTGCCGACGTACACGCCGACGAGCCCGGCACCCACGGCGACGACGCCTCCGGTGAGCGCGATGACCGCGTTGTAGCCGGCCGTCTGTTCGCAGTCCTTGGGCGAGGAGCAGTCGTGCGCGGCGGCGGCGCCGGCGAGCGCGAGCGAGATGCCCGATGTCGCCACGATCACGAGGAGGGCGCGACGCGCCGACCTAGGCACGCCACCACCGCGCGACGAGCCAGCCGAGGACGACCCCGTACAGCCCGTGACCAACGAGGCCGAGCACGAGGAACCCGGGATCGTCGAGGCGCGCGCGGAGGAACGCCGGGTAGACGGCCATCATCAGGACCTGGAGGAACTCGGCCCACAGGAAGCCCAGGATGACTCCGCCCTTCGGGCGGATGAGCGCGAACATCATCCCGAAGCTGATCCCGTTCCAGAAGTGGTAGGTCCACCCGGCGACCTCAGCCCAGGCGTCGCCGGCGGGCCGGCCGGTGATCAGCTCGCCGAAGATGTGGATGGCGCGGAACGGGTCGAACGTGAACCCGAACACCGCGCGCAGGACCGGCCGCGAGACGTCGTAGGCGATCGTCGCGAGGAGGCCCGCCGCGGCACCGACGAGGATGAGTCGGGCGAAAGCGTGCAGCCGCGCCTCGTCGCCCCGGCCGGCCATCGCGATGCCGGCCAGGATGGCGGCGGTCGGCAGGACGATGAACGGCGCGCTGAAGGAAAGCGGGACGCCGAGGAACGTCGCGGCGATGAGCCCCGCGCCGCTCGTGCACGCGAGCGCGAGCCCGAGGAGCGCTTCGACCCGGGTGATGCCACGGCTCATGCCGGCCTCCGGCGGAGCGCGGCGAGCTCGCGCGCGCCCGCGAGGATGTCGCCGCCGCGCGGCGCGAGCGCCAGGTATCCCGTGAGAAGTCCGATGATGACCACGACCTGCTCCTTCAGAGCGGTCTGGCTCACGCGCTCCTCCGCCGTGATGACGAGCGCAACGAGGAGCGGGACCCCGATCGCGGCGGCGTAGCGAGCGCGCGGCGAGAGACGGTCCCGGAGATCGAACAGCCGCCGCAGTACCCGCTGCATGGCGTCGTTCCACCTGGTGACGGCGAACGTGAACAGCCCGACGACGGCGGGGAAGACGGTCTGCGGCAGGATCCCGACGTCGAGGGCCGTCGCGGCGTGGATGTCGCCCCACGGGACGACGAAGAGGCCGGTCGCGATGAGCGGCGCGACGAGGAAGCGCGCCTCCACCGGCACCCGCTGCGTCGCCCGCAGGATCAGGGGCACGACGCGTGCCCGGAGCGCGATGAGCAGCACGATGATGGCGATAGGGCCGACGATCTTGAGGGCCGCGACCTTCGCCGAGCAGAGGTACATGAACGCCGAGCCCGGTTCGCTCCCGACGCAGTTGCCGGCAGGCACCAGGCCGTCGATCAGGCGGGCCGGTAGCGACAGCGGGATCCAGCCGAGGAGCGACAGCGCCGCGCTGGCCAGAACGACGGCGATCGCGCCCCGGAGGCCGGTCGGGTCGGCGTTCGCCCGCGCCAGGAGATCGAGCACACGGCGGGCGCCGCTGCCCTGCTCCGGAGCTCGCCGTTCGGCGCTCACTGCACGACCGTCAGCGTGAGGTCGAACTTCCCGGGGCCCACCTCCCAGTGGAGGACGTACGTGCCGAGGGGACCCGACCACGGAAAGCTGAACGAGTACGGGTCGCTGCTCGTGGAGAACTGCTGCCCCATCGGGATGGTGTAGCCGCCCTGCTGGGCGGTCATGCTCACCCACGTCAGGACCGTGCCGACGGGGAAGCCGCGGGCCGTGATCGCGACGGGCTCGCCCTTCGATTGGCTGATCGTTGACTTGTCGAGCGACATCGTGGCCGATCCAGGGGGCGGCCGGGACGTCGGCGTGACAGTGGGTGCCACGGTCGGCGCGACCGTGGGGGCGGCGGTCGGCACCGCCGTGGGCGCGGCCGTCGCCGGCGGGGCGCTTGGCGCCGAGGTCGGCTGTGCCGCCGTCGCGGCAGCGGTCGCGGTCGTCGTCGCCGCGGTGGTGGCCGCCGGCGACGGAGCCGCGGTCGAGGTCGGCGCGGCGGTCTCGGTGGCCTGCGCGGCCGGCGTCGCGCTCAACGCCGCGGCGACGGGCGACGAT
>MGON01000109.1:17156-17758 GCA_001795345.1 Chloroflexi bacterium RIFCSPLOWO2_02_FULL_71_16
ATGGGCATCGAGAGCCGTGGGCCCGCAGCGGCCGCCGGCGGCGCCGTGACGACGCGCGTCGGCGCCGTCCCACCGATGAACACGGTCGGGCTCGTCTCCGGATCGCCACGGACCGCGGCGGTGAGGGCCTGCGCGAACTCGGGCGCCGACGCGAAGCGGTCCTGGGGGTCCTTCGCCAGCGCCCGCAGCAGGACGCGCTCCGTCGCGCCGCCGAGCTCCGGGTCGATGGATGAGGGCAGCGGCAGCGGGTCGCGGATGTGCTTGAGCACGACCGCGATCGGCGTATCCGCGGTGAACGGAAGCTGACCCGTGAGCATCTCGTACGCGGTCACGCCGAGGGCGTAGATGTCGGCGCGGTGGTCGATCTGGAGGCCCTGGCCCTGCTCCGGGCTCATGAACTCGGGCGTGCCCACGCCCACGCCCGCCTGCGTGTGCTGCGTACCGGACAGGATCTTCGCGATGCCGAAGTCGGTGACGACCGCGCGCCCGTCCTCGGTGAGCATCACGTTGGCGGGCTTGATGTCGCGGTGGACGATCCCGCGCTTGTGCGCGTACCCCAGCGCCTCCGCGACCTCCGACACGATCCGCGCCGTTTCGGCGCG
>MGON01000109.1:17766-18756 GCA_001795345.1 Chloroflexi bacterium RIFCSPLOWO2_02_FULL_71_16
CGCTCCTTCAGAGTGCCGCCCTCGAGGTACTGCATCGCGAGGAACCAGTGCCCCTCGACCTGCTCGAAGTCGAAGACCTGGACGATGGCCGGATGCTGCAGCCGCGCGATGGCCAGCGCCTCGCGCTGGAAGCGCTCGACGAACTCCGGATCCTCGGCGAACGCGGCCCGGATGACCTTGAGCGCGACGACCCGCTGCAGAGCGGGCTGGTGCGCCTTGTACACGGTGGCCATGCCGCCCTGTCCGAGCGGCTCGAGGATCTGGTAGCGACCGAGCGTCGCGCCGGGGGCGAGGCTCATCGGACGCGGCACATGGCGACGGTGCTGTTGTCGGTACCGCCGCGCTCGTTCGCGAGCCCGATGAGGCGCCGGGCGCTCTCCTCGAGGTCCGTGCCCACGGCGGCGGCGATCTCGCGGTCCTCGACCAGGCCGTGGAGCCCATCGGTGCAGAGCAGGACCACGTCGCCGCCCGACAGCGCGACCTCGCCGATGTCGGGCCGCATGCCGTCGCCGAGGCCGACCGCGCGAGTGATGCGCCCCTGCAGCGGGTGACCCCGCACCTCGGTGGGCAGGATGATCCCGGCGCGGATCTGCTCGGCGAGCATCGAGTGGTCCGCAGTCACCTGGGTGATCTCGCGGCCGTGGATGACGTAGGCGCGCGAGTCGCCCGCGTGCGCGACGGTGGCGGTGCGGCCCGCGATGGCCGCGACGACCACGGTCGTGCCCACGGACACTCCCTCGAGCTCGCGCTCCGCGTAGGCGCGGATCTCGGCATCCGCCTCGGCGATCGCCGAGCGCAGGCGCTCCGCGATGGGGGCGGCAGCGGGCGCCGAGAGCGAGCGCCGCAGGTGCTCCACGGTGGTCGAGCTCGCGACCTCTCCGCGTGCCGAGCCGCCGACGCCGTCACAGACGATGAGCGCGACGTCGAAGCCCCATCCGCCGCCGGGCTCGGCCACGATCGCGGCACCGGCGTCCTCGTTGTGGTCGCGCC
>MGON01000109.1:18892-18993 GCA_001795345.1 Chloroflexi bacterium RIFCSPLOWO2_02_FULL_71_16
GCCGCTGACGAGCTCGCCGTTCACCTTGGTGCCGTTGGTGCTCCCGAGGTCGCGGATAGCGAAGCCGTCCCCGTGCGGCACGAGCCTCGCGTGGTGCCCGG
>MGON01000110.1:0-1903 GCA_001795345.1 Chloroflexi bacterium RIFCSPLOWO2_02_FULL_71_16
GATCGTGAGCACCACGAGCAGGCGCTGGGAGCGGTGCCGCAGCAGCGTCCAGGCGGCGAGCGCGGCGACGCCGAGGCCCGAGACGAGCGCGAGCAGGCGGTGGACCCACTCGATCTGCGTGGCGAGGTCGAGCGAGGGCAGGAACTGGCCGTGGCACAGCGGCCAGTCGGGGCAGCCGAGCCCGGAACCGGTGACGCGAACGATCCCGCCCCAGGCGACGACGAGAAGGGTCGCGACGAGGGTCGTCCAGGTGAGCCAGCGATAGCCCTTTGACAAGGTCATGGCGTCACGCAGCAACGGATGAAGATCTTGGCCTCGCAGAGGCATGGTGCTCCTCGCGCTTCCGAAGCGCGCCTAGCCTTCTTTAAGAGGCCGGGCGCTGTGGACAGCGGGGATGCGGGCGAAGTTGTACGGCGGGGGCGGCGAGCTGGTCGCCCACTCCAGGGTGTCGGCCTGCCACGGGTCGTCGCCCGCCGGCTTGCCCTGCTTGAGCACGATGCTGACGAGGAAGTTCCAGAGGAAGACGAGCACCGCGACGGCGATGAGGTACGCGCCGATGGTCGAGACGAGGTTCAGCGCAGCCCACTCGGGCGACTGCGGGTAGTGGTAGGTGCGCCGCGGCATGCCCTCGAGGCCGAGCTGGTGCTGGACGAAGAAGGCCATGTTGAAGCCGATGAACAGCAGGAGGAAGTGGATCTGCCCCAGGCGCTCGGACAGCATGCGCCCGGTGATCTTCGGCATCCAGTAGTAGAAGCCGGCGAACACGGTGAACATCGCGCCGCCCATGAGCACGTAGTGGATGTGAGCGACGACGTAGTAGGTGTCCGAGAGCTGGAAGTCGACGGGCACCGAGCCGAGGAACACGCCGGAGATCCCGCCGATGGTGAACGTCGCGAGGAAGCCGAGGGCGAAGAGCATCGGCGTCTTGAACCGGAGGGCGCCGCCCCAGAGCGTGCCGAGCCAGCTGAAGATCTTCACGCCGGTGGGGACCGCGATGAGCATCGTCGAGGCCATGAAGAAGGTCTGGAGCGGCAGGTCGATGCCGGCGACGAACATGTGGTGCACGAAGACGGAGAACGAGAGGAAGCCGATCGCGACGGACGAGTACGCGATCATCTTGTAGCCGAAGATCGGCTTGCGGGAGAACACGGGCAGGACCTCGGAGATGATCCCGAACCCGGGCAGCACCATGATGTAGACCTCGGGGTGCCCGAAGAACCAGAAGAGGAACTGCCAGAGCAGCGGGTCGGCGCCCTCGGCGACGGTGAAGAACGCCGTGCCGGCGATGCGGTCGAAGAGCAGGATGATCCCGGCCACCGTCAGGAACGGCATTGCCAGGACGAGCAGGAAGCTCGTCACGAGGACGCTCCAGGCGAACAGCGTCAGCCGATGGAAGGTCATGCCGGGGGCGCGCAGCGCGAAGATCGTCACGATCATGTTGAGCGCGCCGAAGATCGAGGAGAAGCCGAGCACCGTGAGGCCGAGGAGCCAGAGGTCCTGGCCGAGCTGCGGCGAGAACTCCTTCGTCGAGAGCGGCACGTACGAGGTCCAGCCGGCCGCCGGCGGGCCCACGATGAAGCTCGAGTAGAGGACGATCCCGCCGCCCAGGAGCAGCCAGTACGAGAGCGCGTTGAGGCGCGGGAAGGCCATGTCCCGGGCGCCGAGCTGTAGCGGGATGATGAAGTTCGCGAACCCCGTGAACAGCGGGACGACCGCGAGGAAGATCATGGTGGTCCCGTGCATCGTGAACGCGGCGTTGTACTGCTGCGCCGTCAGCACCGTCCCGTCCGGGGTCGCCAGCTGCGTGCGGATCCCGAGGGCGAGCAAGCCGCCGGTCAGGAAGAAGAAGAAGGTGGTCCCGAGGTAGAGGATCCCGATCCTCTTGTGGTCGACGGTGGCGATC
>MGON01000110.1:1922-2615 GCA_001795345.1 Chloroflexi bacterium RIFCSPLOWO2_02_FULL_71_16
AGCGGGTGCGCGCGACCGGGATGGTGCGTTCGAGGGTGGCCACCTCTGTCCATTCCAGCCCCCGTCCTAGGGGGTGTCAAATAGCGGCTGGCTGGCGGCTCGCTCAGCGCGTGCCCGGACGCAGCTCCTCGATGGCGCGGACGAGCGTGTCCTCGTCGATCGGGCCGATGTGGCGACCTCTGATGACGCCGGCGGGATCCACGAAGAAGGTCTCGGGGATCCCGAACACGCCGAAGCCGAGCGCCGTGCGCCCCGCGTCGTCCATCCCGATCGGCCACGTCTGTCCCATGCGGTCGTGGAAGTCGCGCGCGGCCTCGGGCTCGTCCTGGTAGACGATCCCGACGAACGCCACGTCGGACGTCCGGTAGCGCTCCCACACCCGGATGAGGACGGGCGCCTCCTCCTTGCACGGGACGCACCACGACGCGAAGAAATTCACCACGACGACCTTGCCGGACAGATCGGCGAGGCGCAGGCGGCCGGGCGCGTCGAGCCGTTCGAGGTCGAAGGCGGGAGCGGGATCGCCGATCGTGCCGGTGCGGATGTCGCGCGGGTCGCGGCGGAACCCCATCGCGAGGACGACCATGAGCACGACGAGCGAGACGACGATCGCCGCGCGCACAACGCTGCCCACGCGTGACGGTGACGGGACCGCGGCTTCCATCCCGCCGATGCTAGGCGCGGCGGATCGCG
>MGON01000110.1:2634-3635 GCA_001795345.1 Chloroflexi bacterium RIFCSPLOWO2_02_FULL_71_16
AGGATCCGGTCGAGCGCCGAGAGCGGCGCGAAGACCTCGCCCGGACGTCCATGGAGCTGCCGCGCGTTCCCGTTGGCGGCGTGCGGGAAGACGTCGAACCGCTCCGTGGCCGGCTCGAAGCGGACGAGCACGCTCGCGGCGAAGTCGGAGAGCCAGACGACGTCCTGGTCGTCGACGAAGACCGCGTACGGCTGCGGGCGCGCGCCCGGCAGCTTCCACTCCTTCCACTGCCCGCTCGCGGGGTCATAGCGCGCGACCTGGCCGGCGTCCCACTGGCTCACCCAGATCACGCCCTGCGAGTCGCTCCAGACGCGGCGCGACCCGTTGTCCTTCGTGGGCGGGTCGATCGGGACCGCGGTGAACGGCATCGGCGGCGCCGGCCCCTCCGTACCCACGGTCCTGGCGATCCGGGCGATGTGATCGCCGGCCAGGGAGGCGTAGTAGACGGTGCCGTCCGGCCTCGCCGTGATCCCGTAGGGACCGCGGCCACGCGGAGCCTCGAACACCTGCATGGAGCCGTCGCGACCGAGACGGCCGAAGAAGCCGCCCTGCCCGGTCCACCAGAGGGTGCCCTGGGTGTCGAAGACGGCGGTGTTCAGGTTCACGTTGGGCGTACCTTCGGGCAGCGCGAAGACCTGCACCTCGCTCGTCCGCGGGGCCACGCGGATGATCGCGTTCAGCCCGCTGTCCGTGATCCAGGGCGCGCCATCGGGGCCGAGGATCACGCCGTGGGGCCGTGAGCCGGCGCCGAGGGCGACGTGGCGCGTCTGGCCGGTGCGCGGGTCGAGCCAGCCGAGCTCGCCGCTCGCCTGCGCCGTGTACCAGATCCCGCCGTCGGCGGCCGGCGCGACGTCGTGAGGCGCGGAGCCGCGCGGGACCGGCCACTCCTTGATCGTCACGGTCCTCGTGCCGAGCGTGGCCGGCGCTCCGCCCGACGGAGTGGCCACCGGCCCAAGGGTGTAGGTGGCCACCGCCGGGCCGTTGCCGCTCGGCGGGACGGG
>MGON01000110.1:3705-4194 GCA_001795345.1 Chloroflexi bacterium RIFCSPLOWO2_02_FULL_71_16
AGGTGGCGCAAGCCCTAGCCGATATGTGTAATGTATGCACATGTTTGGCGAGCGCCTGCAGATCCTGGTCAGCCGCGACCAGCGCCGCCGCCTCGTCGCCGAGGCGAAGCGACGCCGCACGTCCGTCGGCGCGGTCATCCGCGAGGCGATCGACGCTCGACTGGGCGGCGCCACTTCGGAGCAGCGCCTTCGCGCCGTGGCTGATATCCGCGCGATGCGCGGCGGTCGCTTCCTGCCGCCCGATGCGCTCGATCGCGTGGTGGAGGAGGAGCGGGACCAGGCGATCCAGACGGACCATCGGCGACGGGGATGAGCTTCTTCCTCGACGCGAACGTCCTCATCTATTCGGCGGTCGACTCGGAGTACCGGGTGCCCTGTCTCGAGATCCTCGAGGCCGTCGCTGGGCGCCGGGCAGAGGCCAGGATCTCAACAGCGGTCTTCGAGGAGGTCTGGCACATCGAATCGAGCGGGCGAGCGGGCAGGATCGGC
>MGON01000110.1:4201-7271 GCA_001795345.1 Chloroflexi bacterium RIFCSPLOWO2_02_FULL_71_16
CCGCTCGGAGCTACACGCTCTTCACGCCTCTCCTGCCGGTGACGGATGAGGTCGTAGCTCGCGCTCTCGCGCTCGACGCTCCACGGCTGGGCACGAACGACCGCATCCATGCCGCCACCGCTCTCGTCAACGGGATCGCGACGGTGGTCTCTGCCGACGCCGGCTTCGAAGGGGTGTCCGGCATTCGCCGAGTCGATCCCAGGGACGAGAGAGCGCTTCACCATCTCATCGGCAGCTAGGTCGCGCGCGAATACCTCGGCGCTCGATCACACGCCTCCGGCCTCGAGCGCGTGTCTCATGCCGCCGCGTCGCCCGAGCTCGGCCACCGCGACGAACGCGACGCCCCACGAGATCGCCGCGATCGCCCAGAAGGGCTCGAGGCTCGAGTCCGACGTCGGGTACACGAGCGATGCCAGTCCCAGAGCGACCGGCAGGGCGCCGGCGACCCACGCCGGCAGCCTCCAGCCCTCGGGACGAACGGAGGCGA
Organism: Chloroflexi bacterium RIFCSPLOWO2_02_FULL_71_16; assembly: GCA_001795345.1. GTDB lineage: Bacteria > Chloroflexota > Limnocylindria > P2-11E > P2-11E > GWC2-70-10. The sequence continues at coordinate 4,689 of MGON01000110.1, forward strand.
CGAGAGAGACCGCTAGAACGCTGAAGCTGAAGGCCGCCATGTACCCGTAGTGGCCTGCAAGCGCGTGATCGCTCGGCCCGGCCCGCTGAAGCAGGACGTTGGTCCAGGCGAACGCGAGCAGTGGTGTGGCCGCCGCGGCGACCAGCGCGGCCATCACCGGATCCACCCGCGCGCCGCGGAACCAGCGCAGCGGGTCGCCCGCGGGGTGGAACATCGTCGCGAGGACGGTCGTCACGCCGAGGATCAGCCACGGCGGCGACAGGACCCATCCGTTCGTGAGGGCCGCGGCCAGGAGCAGCGCCGCGAAGGGGATGAGCGCCATCGTCTGACCGGCCACGTTCCGCGCCGGCCGGCGCAGCTGCGCGAGCATGCCCGCCACGACCGTCGCGTTCAGCAGCGAGAAGGTGACGTCGTGGGTCCGGTGGTGCTCCTCGCTGAAGTGGCTCATGCCCATGAAGCCGGGCTGCACGTTCATCAGCAGGACCATCGAGGCGAACAGCGCGGCCAGCGCGAGCGTCAGGACCACGACGGCCGAAAAGAAGACCCGGCGCAAGCTCACTGTGGCCATCAGTGCTGGGGGATGCCTCCGCCGGCCAAGTGCAGCCCCACGAAGACCAGCGCGATGAGGATGACCGCGATGCCGAACGCGTAGACCCAGGCCGGCATGGGGGCCTCTTCCGGCTCGGGCGGGCGGACTGGCTCTGTCATCGGTCGGTGGGAGCCTGATCCAGACAGAGTGTCTCTGTCGGGTGCGTCCCCCCGCGCTGACCCGATCCGGCACCGCCTTCATCGATCCTTCACCGGGCTCGCATCGGGCCCGCATGGCGCCACCGGATGATCGGGGCGAGCAAAAGAACGCTGGAGGTACGCGAAATGATGTTCGGTGGCATGGGCTGGGGCGCTGGGAGCTTCCTCGGCCCGATCTTCATGATCCTCTTCTGGGTCCTTCTCATCGCCGGGACGGTCTGGCTGGTCCTCGCGGTCAGCCGGCAGTCGGCGCAGCGGCAGGGCTCGGCCGGATCTTCGGCGCTAGCGATCCTCGAGGAGCGGCTCGCGCGGGGCGAGATCGACGTGGCCGAGTACGGCACTCGCAAGGCCGCGATCGGAGGCACGCGGTGACCGCCCAGCGGATCGCCGGCACGGTCGCCGTGATCTCGGCGGCCGGCCTCCTCGTCCTCGCGATCGTCTCCTCGGTCGCCGGCTCCGGCTGGAGCGGCCAGGCCTGGACCGCCGGGACCGGCACGACCGGGACCGTCATGGGCCCCGGGATGATGGGCGGTGCCTTCGGGGGCTCGATGATGGGCGGCGGCTTCAGCCCGGGCATGGGCGGCGGCATGGGCCCCGGGATGATGGGGCCCGGCCACATGGGCTACGGCTACGACGCACAGGGCACGACCGCGCCCATCGCGGACGCGCCGACAGTGACCGTCACCGCGACCGATCTCCGCTTCTCGACGGCCGAGATCACGCTCGCGTCCGGCGAGACGAACCTCACCCTCGTGAACGACGGTCGGCTGCCGCACGACCTCACCGTCCCGGCGCTCGGGATCCGGGTCGTGGCCGGCCCGGGCCAGACCACCACGGTCGGGCTGCGCGACCTCCCGGCGGGTACGTACGCCGGCTACTGCAGCGTCCCCGGCCACGCGGAAGCCGGGATGCGGATCGCCGTCGTCGTCCAGTGAGATGACGGTCGTCGATCGTCCGATCGGCGAGCGCGAACACGACGAGAATGGGCCCGTGCGCGGGCCCATCCTCGTCGTCGACGACCACCAGCAGATCCGTGACCTCGTCCGCCGCTACCTGGAGAGCGACGGGTTCGCGGTGCTGACGGCCGCCACCGGCGCCGCCGCGCTCGACATGATCCGCACGACCGCCCCGTCCCTCGTCGTCCTCGACCTCGGACTCCCCGACGTTCCCGGCGAGACCGTGCTCCGGGAGCTGCGCGCGGCCGGAGACACGCCCGTGGTCATCCTCTCCGCGCGGGCCGGGGAGGAGGACCGCCTCGCCGGTCTGGGCCTCGGCGCCGACGACTACGTGACGAAGCCCTTCAGCCCGCGAGAGCTCGCGCTGCGCGTGCGCGCGATCCTCCGGCGCGCATCCCCCGCGGGCGCGCCGGTCGCGCGGAGCGAGCTCAGCTTCGACGGGGGAGCGCTCGTCATCGACGTCGAGCGCCACGAGGTGCGCCGCTCGGGGACGCCCGTCCGGCTCACGCCGACGGAGTGGGGCCTGCTCCTCGCGCTCGCGGAGCACCCCGGCCGCGCGTTCACCCGCGCGGAGATCGTCAACCGCGTTCAGGGCTACGAGTACGAGGGCTATGAGCGCACGGTCGACGCGCACGTGAAGAACCTGCGGCGGAAGATCGAGACCGATCCGCACCAGCCCCAGCTCGTCGAGACGGTCCCGGGTCTGGGGTACCGCTTCGGCGGACACCCTGATGACTAGCCTCGGCCATCTCGGCCGGCGGATCGTGCTCGGGAGCGTCGGCGTGGCCGTGCTCGCCGTGGCTCTCGCCGCGGCGATCGGCGGGATCGCGCTCCGCGTCGAGTTCGACCGCTACGCGCGGGTCCAGCAGGACGACCGGGC
>MGON01000110.1:7429-7783 GCA_001795345.1 Chloroflexi bacterium RIFCSPLOWO2_02_FULL_71_16
CGCCGGGAGCGGGCGGGCCCATGGCCGACGTCATGCGGCGCATGCACGGCAGCGGCGCCATGGCCCTCGGACCGGAGCGGGGCGAGCCGATCGTCGTCGGCGGCGCCGTCGTCGGCACCGCCGTCCTCGCGTTCCCCGCGACGGACCTCCCCGCCGAGCGAGAGGTGCGCGACGCGCTGGGACGCGCGCAGTGGGCCGCGGCCGCGGTCGCCGCCCTGGCGGCCCTCGCGTTCGGGATGGTCGTGGCGCGCCGGATCGCCGGCCCCGTGGGTGCGCTCGCCGGCGCGACGGAAGCGCTGCGCCGCGGTGAGCGCGGCGCGCGCGTGCGCGAGCTGCCGGCGGACGAGCTGGGCG
>MGON01000111.1:0-3682 GCA_001795345.1 Chloroflexi bacterium RIFCSPLOWO2_02_FULL_71_16
CCGCTGCGGATGTAGACGGCCGGGTAGTTCTCGCCCTGCGCGTTCGCCTCGATGGTCGCGGCGACGGCGTCCGGCCCGGCGGCGTCGACGAAGTGCGCGAGCGGCCAGATCCCCTCGTCGCGGATCCCGTCGTCGGCGGTCACGCTCACCACGCGGCAGAGGTACGAGCGCTGGTGCCACATCTCGGGGCCGTGATCGAGCTCGCCGATGAGGAACGGGACGACGTCCTCGGCGCGCAGCCGGGGCCGGGGCAGCTCCACCCCGAAATGCGTGCGGGCGATGTGGCGCGCCAACACGCGCGCGTTGTAGCGGTGTCCGTTCACGCCGCCCGAGTTCGAGGGGATGCCGTTCTTCTTCAGCCCTCCGGCCGCCTGCGTGATGGTCCCGGCGAAATACACCCCCGGCCGCGAGGCGCTCTCCCAGAACGGCGTCAGCGCGGGGAGGCGGTTGCGGCCGAAGGTCACCACTCCGAGGTCGCCGAGGTCGCCGAGGGGCGGGATCCAGCCCGTCGCGGCGATGACGTCGTCCACCTCGTAGGTCAGCTCCTCGCTCGTGTTGCTGCGCCGGATGCGGACGCGGAAGCGCTCGCCGATCCGCGCGACCTCGAGGATGGACGCGTTGAGGACCACGACGCCCCCGCCGAGCACGTTGTCCTCGTACGGCTGGACGTAGCGGGCGCGCACGCCCACGAGCGAGTTCGTGGTGACCGAGAGCTTCGTCGGGCTCGGTGAGGCGAGGACGATCCGTCTAGCCCACTGGAGGAAGCCGCTCGCGAGCTCGAAGGCGGAGTTCTCCTTGCCGACGATGAAGATCTCGCGGTCCGCGTACGTCTCCGCGGGCCGCGTGTCCGCGTAATGCGGCGCGAGATCCAGGCCCGGCGTGTCCGGCCGCCAGGGCTCCGCCACGCCGACGGCGAAGATGGGGAAGCGGCAGCGGTACTCGCCGTCGCTCGTCGCCAGGACGTACGTGTCGCCCTCCAGGCGCGTCCCCTCCCACCGGCACCCGTAGCGGACCCGCACGTTCGCGCGGTCCGCGAACGCGGCCAGGTTGCGCTCCATCTCGGGCCGCGAGGGGAAGTAGCTCGTGCCGTCCATGAGTCCCGGCATGAGCGCGCGGGCCTCGACCGACTCGCTGACGAGGCTGTTCCAGTCGTACCGCTCGTACTCGCGGTCCGCTCGAGCGACGGGCGCGTAGGGCTTCGTCCAGGAGAGGAGGCGCTGGAAGAACGGGAACCGCCGGAACATGCCGCCCGCCGAGGGATCCCGCGAGATGACCGCATGACGGATCCCGAGCTCGGTGAGCGTGTGGCCGATCTGGAGACCGCCCGGCCCGCTCCCGACGACCACGACCGGGTACTCGCCCGGCGGGAACGGCCTTTCGGTCAACTCCGCCAACGCGTCGCGTTCCTGAGCTTGCGGCCCTCGGCCTGGAGCAGCCGGTACGCGACCCGCGGGTGCGAGACGACGAAGTCCTCGAGCTGCGGCGCCGCGAGCACCGCGCAGCGCAGCGGGCGGACCGCGACGACGTCCGCGCTCGGCGGCTCGCCGAGCAGGACCGAGATCTCGCCGAAGAAGTCGCCGCGCCCGAGGCGGTTCACTTCGTTCCCGTTCACGCGCGCCGAGGCCTCGCCCTCGAGGATGATGAAGAACCCGGATCCGCTGAAGCCTTCCCGCAGGATGCGCTCGCCCTCTCCGAAATAGCGCTCCTCGAGGGTGTGCGCGATGGCGTCCAGCTCCGGCGCGGGGATGTCGGCGAAGAGCGCGAGCGCAGCCAGGGTGTCCTGGAGCTCCGGGGAGCGCGCGTTGCCGCCGGTATCCATCTATTGACCCCTCCGCCCGCCTCGGCGCAACGATAATGCCGGTCATGCGCGAGCTCCGGACCGACGGGTCCACCGCGAGTGCCCCGGGCGTGGCGCTGCCGCTCCGCCGGGACCTCCCGACCGGCACGGTCACATTTGTGTTCACGGACATCGAGGGCTCGACGCCGCTCACGCAGCAGCTCGGCACCGACCGTTGGCAGGAGGTCCTCGCGCAGCACGCCGCGGTCATGCGCGCGGCCGCGCGCACGCATGAGGGGGTCGAGGTCCGCACCGAAGGCGACTCTTTCTTCCTCGCGTTCCGCAGCGCGCGCCAGGCCGTCGCCGCCGCCGCGGGCGCGCAGCGGGGCCTCGCGGAGACGGAGTGGGCGCACGGGATCGTCGTCCGCGTGCGGATCGGGATGCACACCGGCGAGAACGCCGTCGCGGGTACGCCAGAGAGCGGCGCCGACTACATCGGCAACGACGTCGTCCGCGCGGCGCGGATCTCCGCGGCGGGACATGGCGGCCAGGTCCTGATCTCGTCCGCGACCCGCACGCTCTTGGGTGACGAGCTGCCGGCGGGCGTGACGCTGCGGGACCTCGGGGAGCACCGGCTCAAGGGGCTGCCGCAGCCGGATCGCCTCTTCCAGCTCGTGATCGAGGGTCTCCCGAACGACTTCCCAATGCCGCGGACGCTCTCGGCGGCGCCGAACAACCTGCCGGTGCAGATCACCTCGTTCATCGGACGCCGCCAGGAGCTCGCCGAGGCTCGCACGCTCCTGGAGCGCACCCGCCTCCTCACGCTCATCGGCCCGGGCGGCACCGGGAAATCGCGTCTCAGCCTCGAGCTCGCAGCGCAGGTGATGACGGAGTTCGAGGACGGAGTCTGGTTCGTACGGCTCGCCGCGGTGACAGATCCAGACCTTGTGGCATCGCAGATCGCGCACACCCTCGGCCTCGTCGTCCCGGCCGCCCTCACTCCGCTCCAGCACCTCGTCGACCAGCTGCGCCAGAAGCGCGCGCTCCTCGTCATGGACAACTTCGAGCAGGTGGTCGGAGCGGCTCGTGACGTCGCGGAGATCCTGCGCGAGTGCTCCCGAGTCAAGGTGATCGTCACCACGCGCATCGTGCTGCGCATCAGCGGCGAGCAGGAGTACCCGGTGCCGCCGCTGACGCTTCCCGTCGCGACGGCCGCGCCGGACGTCGGCGAGCTAGCGAAGGCCGAGGCGGTCCAGCTCTTCGTCGAGCGGGCGCGCTGGGCGCGGCCCGACTTCGCGCTGACCGGCGATAACGCGCGCGCCATCGTGGGGATCGTCGCGCAGCTCGATGGGCTGCCGCTGGCCATCGAGCTCGCGGCCGCACGGGTGAAGATCCTCTCGCCGCAGGCGATGCTCGAGCGGCTCGCGTCGGGGCTGGGCCTGCTCCAGAGCAGCGCGCGCGACGTGCCCGCGCGGCAGCAGACGCTGAGGGGCGCGATCGCGTGGAGCTACGCGCTCCTCGATCCGGGCCTGCGGCGGCTCTTCCAGCGCCTCTCGGTCTTCCGCGGCGGCGCCGCGCTCGATCAGATCGAGCAGGTCTGCGGGCCCGCGGACGAGCTCGAGCGCGACGTGCTCGACGGCGTGTCGGAGCTCGTCGACCAGAGCCTTCTCCGGCGGGCGGACGGCGAGGGCGAGCCGCGCTTCAACATGCTCGAGACCATCCGGGAGTTCGCGCGCGAGAAGCTCGAGGAGAGCGGCGAGGCTCGGGACGTCCAGATGCGCCACGCGCGCGCGTTCCTCGCGCTGGCGGAGGGGATCGCCCCGCGGCTCTTCGGCTCGGAACAGAAGGCGCTCCTCGACCGGCTCGAGCTGGAGCAGGGCAATCTCCGCACGGCGCTCGACATCT
>MGON01000111.1:3721-4520 GCA_001795345.1 Chloroflexi bacterium RIFCSPLOWO2_02_FULL_71_16
CCGCCCGAGGAGCACGCCGGCGAGAGCGAGCGCGTCGAGATCAGCCTCCGGCTGTCAGGCGCGCTGTGGCGCTTCTGGCAGATGCGCGGCCACCTGGCCGAGGGACGGCAGCGCACCGAACGGATCCTCGCCATCCCGGGCGCCGACACGCAGCGCGACGCGTACCTCGTCGGGCTCGAAGCAGCGGGCGGGATCACGTACTGGCAGGGCGATATCGCCGCGACCGAGCGGAGCTACACGCGTCGGCTGGAGGTGGCGCGCTCGACGAGTGACCCGGTGCAGGTCGCGAACGCGCTGTACGACCTGTCGTTCGTCCACATCCTGTCGGACGACGAACGCGAGCTCGGGGTTGCGATGCTGGACGAGGCCCTCGCATCGTTCCGCGCGGCGGGCGACCGTGCGGGCGTGGCGAAGACGCTGTGGGCCGTGGCCACGACGTACTTCAACCGCCACGAGTGGGCGAAGGCGGTCGAGATCCTCGACGAGGTCGTCAGCACGTTCCGCGCGCTCGACAATCGGTTCGGGCTCGCGTGGGCGATGCACAGCCTGGGCGTGGGCAGGATCCGGCTCGGCGCGATGCCCGAGGCGCGCGCCGCGCTCGCCGAGGGTCTGGACCTGTTCCGCGCGGCCGGTGACGTGTCGGGCGTCGTCCTCTTCTTCTACGACTTCGCCGAGCTCGCCGCGGCGCAGGGCCGGGACGACCGCGCGCTGCGCCTCTTCGGGGCGGGCCAGGCGCTGAAGGACCTCACCGGGACGCAGCTCGCCGACTACCTGCGCGAGGAGAACAAGCCGTTCAACA
>MGON01000111.1:4528-5091 GCA_001795345.1 Chloroflexi bacterium RIFCSPLOWO2_02_FULL_71_16
CTACTGGAGGTGCTCTGACCCTGGCGCCCGGTCGCCGCGCGGGGCGACCTGCCGCAGCAGTCGTGCGGCCTCCCGCCGACCCCGGACATCGAGCTTCGCATACGAGCGCTCGAGGTGCTTGGCCACGGTCCGTGGGCTGACGCCGAGGGCGGCCGCGATCTCTCGGTCGGTCTCCCCCCGTGTCGCGCGGACGAGCACCTCCCGCTCGCGCGGAGTCAGCCGCGCGCGAGCGAACGGGTCGCGCCGCTCCTCGAGCAGCAGCCAGCCTTCGCTCAGGCGCTGGATCACGAGCACCCCGTCGCCTCGCTCGACGCGGCCGGGCTCGATCGCCTCGCGCGGGTTCGCGAAGTAGCGCGGCAGCAAGCGGGCGGCGCCTGATGTGGCGTGCGCCACGCGGCCGTCCCGCCCAAGCTCGATCAGCCCGCGGTCAAGCTCGTCGAACGTCGTGAGCCGCTCCACAAGGCTGCGGACCTGTGCGCGTGCCTCGGCACGGCGATAGGCCAGGACGAGGTGGGGACGCAGCGCCTCGAGCACCGCTCGCTCGCGGTCGTCGAAGTCGCGTC
>MGON01000111.1:5354-5496 GCA_001795345.1 Chloroflexi bacterium RIFCSPLOWO2_02_FULL_71_16
TGCGCGCCCGTCGGCGAGTACGCAAGAAGTACGTATTGACCGCCTCAGTGCGGCGGGCGGACCCTTCCTGAGTTGGCTTAGCAGGCGGGTGCCGCCGCTCGGCCGTGCTGTGCCTGCCGAACGGCGTCATCAAGGGGTGGGT
>MGON01000112.1:0-837 GCA_001795345.1 Chloroflexi bacterium RIFCSPLOWO2_02_FULL_71_16
AGGGCAGCCAGCGCCGCCTCGGAGACGATGATCTGGCCGCCCCTACCGGCCGCGGATATGCGCGCCGCGGCGTGCACCGCGATCCCGACGTAGCCGGTGTCGCCGAGCGTGGGGCGCCCGGTGTGGATGCCGATGCGCACGCGCACGTTCGCGCCGCCGGGCCAGCTCCGCTCGCGCAGCGAGCCCTGGATGGCGACCGCGGCCTCGATCGCGCGCCCGGCGTCCCGGAAGACGGCGAAGAACTCGTCGGCGCGGCTGTCCACCTCGCTGCCCTCCGCCGCGCGCACGCACTTGCGGATGAGCGCGCGGACGTCGCGGAGCACGCCGGCGTAGCGGTCGCCCAGCTCGTGAAGGAGACGGGTCGAGGCCTCGATGTCGGTGAGGAGGAAGGTCACGCGCCCGCGGGGCAGGCTCCCGACGTCTGTGGCCCGCGCCCGCACTTCGCCTTCGAAGCGCTCCTTGCGGAGCTGGACGTCGAAGAATCCGAGCGGCACGATCCCGTGCTTCTTGGCGGCGCGGAGCAGCCGCTGGCGCGCGCGCTCGCGCGCGGCGTCGTCCTCGAACGCGACCTGGTCGAAGCGGGCCAGGGCGTTCCGCACGTGCGACGCATCGTGGATCGGCAGGCGCCGGCGTCCAGCGGCGTCGACGTAGGCGAACGCGCTAGCGGGAAGTCGCGCGCGGGCGCTGGCACTGAGGCTCGGCAACGGTCGTCTCCCTCGGGGAGCCCCATGATATGGACAGCGCCGGTCGCCGACGCGGGCCCGCGCTCTCGTTGCACACTGACCGGCGTGCAGGAGCCACCCCGCCCGCGACGCCGCCGAGGGCGGCGCCCCCCGC
>MGON01000112.1:899-3199 GCA_001795345.1 Chloroflexi bacterium RIFCSPLOWO2_02_FULL_71_16
GTGCGCGGCCCGATCGCGCGCGCGGTGGCCGACCCAGGGCCGACCGCGCCAGACCCGCGGAGCGAGCGCGCCCAGCGCCGCTGCGCGGTCGCGGCCGCCCGCGGCCGCGTCAGCCCGTAGACGAGGAGGTCGGCAAGCCGGCCGTGATCCTCGCGGACAACCGCGAGGGCGAGCCCGATCTCACCGGAGCCGTCGCCGTCTTCGAGGGCTACTTCGATCTGGAGACGGGGGATCGCCGACGCGCCGGCTTCGGGGTGCCGCGCCTGCGGGCGGGCAAGGAGCGCATCTGGGGGTTCGAGTGCTGGTGGCGTCCGGATCCGACGGGCGCCGGGCTCACGCCCGAGGACCGCGAGCTGCTCGAGGTCTCGAAGAAGCTGATCCGCGGGCTGCAGCGGGAGGCGCGCCGGTCGACGAGGCCGCGGGCGGCCACCTAGGCGCTGGACCGCGGCTCAGTACACGGTCTTCGCGTAGCGCTCCGAGCCGCGATCGGCGAAGGGCCGCAGCAGGAACGCGAAGAGGACTCCCGCGACGAATCCGCCGATGTGCGCCATGTAGGCGACGCCGCTGGTCTGCTCGGTCGCGACGATGGCCCCGAAGCCGTTCACGAACTGCAGGAGCGCCCAGAGGCCGATCATCACCATGGCCGGGACCGTGTAAGTCATCGGCACGAACCGGAAGAACACCAGCACCTTGACCTTGTTCGACGGGAACAAGACGAGGTAGCCGGCGAGCACCCCGCTGATCGCGCCGGACGCGCCGAGGCTCGGGATGACTGACCCGGCATTCGTGAGCACATGGGCGAGCGACGCGATGACCCCGGTGACGAGGTAGAACGCCGAGTACACGAGCGGGCCGAAAGCGCGCTCGACGTTGTCGCCGAAGATGTACAGGAACAGCATGTTCCCGAAGAGGTGCGCGAACCCCCCGTGCATGAACATCGACGTGAAGAGGGTCAGGTAGAGCGGGTCGGGACCGTCCGCGTGGGGGAGCGTCTCGGTGGTGCCGTCCGGGAGCTGGACGGGGACGGGACCGATGAGGTCGTCGCCCGTGAGGATCTCGTGCGGTATGGCGGAGTACGCCATGGTGAAGGCCTCGTCCGGAAGCTGGAGAAGGAAGAACACGGCGAGGTTGGCGGCGATGACGGCCAGGTTGACGAGCGGGATCCCGCCCCTGGGGTGGGGGTCGTCGCCGATCGGCATCATCGGTCGGCTGCTCGCACCTTCGGCGCTGGGTGGCGCATCGCGCCGGAATGATGCATCCGGCGGGCCAGCGCCGGTACACTTGGTCTTGACGGGCGACGTTCGCTGCGCTCACGTCGCCGTCGTCGCTTCGCTGAGCCCGCAAGCCGTCTCGCGAAGCTCCTAGGCGACGTAGCCAAGTGGCAAGGCAGAGGTCTGCAAAACCTCCACCACGGGTTCGAATCCCGTCGTCGCCTCAGAGGATCGTCTCCGCACCCCTTCTCCGACCGTCGACCATCCCGTACACTTCCGCGCAACTTCATACGCGAAGCGGCCAGAGGTCGCGGTCGTCATCACTAGCGCCGTCGAGGGAAAGGGACCCGTCGGAGGCGGCGCGAACGGGACGATCGCCGAAGGCGAGGACCGGGCTTCCTTACGGTCTCCGCCTGGGACGTGTTCCGAAAGGGCACGGACTGTCGTGGCGAGGAGGGCACCTCGCCGCGGAGCGCTGACCGCATCAGAGCTTCGGGGATCCCTTTCGGGATCTCGAGGGCTGGTGCGTTGACGCGCCGGCCTTTTGTTTTGCCCGAGTGCGGCTGAGAGGCCGGGAGGAGGGACGTCGTGCCGGTAGAGCGGTTCGCGATCATCGACTCGACGCTTCGCGAAGGGGAGCAGTTCTCGAGCGCCCACTTCACGACGGACCAGAAGGTCGTCGTCGCCAAGGCCCTCGACGCGTTCGGCGTCGAGTACATCGAGGTCACGTCGCCCGTGGCGAGCCCGCAGAGCTTCGACGACTGCAAGACCATCGCGGCCCTCCCGCTCAAGGCCAAGGTGCTGACCCACGTGCGCTGCCACATGGACGACGCCCGCGTCGCGGTCGAGACGTGCGTGGACGGCATCGACATCCTCTTCGGGACCTCGTCATTCCTGCGGGAGTTCTCGCACGGCAAGAGCGTGGACGAGATCATCGCCCAGGCCGGCGAGGTCATCACGTTCATCAAGGACCACGGCAAGGAGGTCCGCTTCTCGAGCGAGGACTCCTTCCGCTCGACGGAGGGGGATCTCCTGCGCGTGTACCAGGCGGTCGACTCGATGGGCGTGGACCGCGTCGGGATAGCCGAC
>MGON01000112.1:3208-3397 GCA_001795345.1 Chloroflexi bacterium RIFCSPLOWO2_02_FULL_71_16
ATCGCGACGCCGCGCCAGTGCTACGCCCTCGCCCACGAGCTCCGGCGGAATGTCTCCTGTGACATCGAGTTCCACGGCCACAACGACACCGGGTGCGCCATCGCGAACTCGTACTCCGTCCTCGAAGGCGGCGCCACGCACATCGACACCAGCATCCTCGGGATCGGCGAGCGGAACGGCATCACCCCG
>MGON01000112.1:3405-7032 GCA_001795345.1 Chloroflexi bacterium RIFCSPLOWO2_02_FULL_71_16
CCGCGATCAAGAGGAAGTACGACCTCCCGCGTCTGCGGGAGCTGGACGAGCTGGTGGCGTCCATGGTGGGGATCGACGTCCCCTTCGACGAGTACGTGACCGGCAAGTTCGCCTTCCACCACAAGGCCGGCATGCACACCAAGGCCATCTACCTCAACCCGAACTCATACGAGATCCTCGACCCAGCCGACTTCGGGCTCGAGCGCACCATCAACATCGCGCACCGCCTCACCGGCTACAACGCGGTCGGGCGGCGCGCCCAGGAGCTCGGCCTCCAGTTCGGCAAGGACGATCTGCGCGAGGTGACCAAGCGGATCAAGGCGATGGCCGACGCCGGCCCGCTCTCGATGGACCAGCTGGACCAGATCCTGCGCGGGTACGTGGTGGCCTAGTGGGGGGTCCGACCCTGGCCGAGCTGATCCTGTCGCGCGTCTCCGGTCGGGACGTGCGTGCCGGCGAGCTCGTCATCGCCCCGGTCTCGCGCGTCATGGTCCACGACTCGGTCATCGACGCGGTCATGAGCGGTCTCCGGGCGCTCGGCCGGGAGAAGGTGTGGGACACCTCGCGCGTGTGCGTCTTCGTGGACCACGCGGCGCCGGCCCCCACGCCCGTCGTCGCGGACTCGCACCGCGTGCTCCGCGGGTGGGTGCGCGATCAGGGGATCGCGACCTTCTACGACGCCGGAGAGGGCGTCTGTCACCAGATCATGGTCGAGGAGGGCTACTGCGAGCCCGGGACCGTGATCGTCGGCAGCGACTCGCATTCGAATTCGTACGGGGCGGTGGGGACCTTCGGCGCGGGCATGGGCGCGACCGACATCGCCGTCGCCCTCGCGCTCGGGCGCACCTGGCTCCGGGTCCCCGCTTCGATCAAGGTGACCTTCACCGGGAGGCCGCGGCGCGGCGTGACGATCAAGGACGCGATCATGCGGGTCGTGCGCGAGATCGGGACGGACGGCGCCCGCTACGCCTGCGTCGAGTTCCACGGCGCGGGCGAGCTGCCGCAGGGCGACCGCATCACGCTCGCCGGGATGACGACCGAGATGGGGGCGAAGGCGGGGATCGTCGTCGGGACCCCCGAGGCACCGGAGTGGCTGCGCCCGTCCGCGGACGCTGCCTACGTGCGCGAGGTCACGGTCGACCTCTCGACGCTCGAGCCGCAGATCGCCATCCCGCCTCGCGTCGACCAGGTCTCGGACGTCTCGGAGGCCAGAGGCATCCCGGTGGACGTCGTGTTCCTGGGGTCGTGCACCAACGGCCGGGTCGTGGACATGCGCCAGGCGGCGGAGGTCCTCCGCGGGCGGCGGATCCATCCGCGGGTGCGGCTCGAGGTGGTGCCGTCGTCGCGGCGGCAGTTCGAGGACGCGATGGCGGACGGGACGCTGGGGGTGCTCTCGGCCGCCGGCGCGGTCATCGGGACGAGCGGCTGCGGTCCCTGCCTCGGCCGGACGGGCGGCGTGCTCGCGGGCGAGGAGGTCTGCTTCTCGACGGCGAACCGCAACTACCGGGGCCGCATGGGCTCGCCGGACGCGTCGATCTACCTCGGCTCACCGTACGTCGCGGCGGTGGCGGCGCTGACCGGCGTCATCGACGACCCGCGCCCGTATCTGGACGCCTCCGACGCGGCGCTCGACGCCCTGGTCGCGCGCCGCCGCGAAGAGCGCGGCGACCGCGGTGCCGCCTCGGCGCGCTCGGGTGACCGCGCGCGCGAGCTCGTCGCCGCGATGCCGCTCCGCTCCGAGCCGTGGGTCGTGGGGATGGAGGTCGAGGACTGATGGCGCGAGCCTGGGTATTCGGCGACGACCTCGATACGGACCAGATCGTGCCCGGCCGCTACGCGCCGTTCATGGTGGGCCAGGACAGGTTCCACACCTACGCGTTCTGCGACGCGCGTCCGGACTTCGCGAAGGACGTGCGCGAGGGCGACGTGCTCGTCGGCGGGGAGAACTTCGGCTGTGGCTCGTCGCGCGAATACGCGGTCGCCGCGCTCAAGAAGCACGGCATCGGCGGGATCGTCGCGAAGAGCTTCGCGCGGATCTTCTTCCGCAACTGCGTCAATCTGGGGATACCCGTCGTCGAGGCGCCGGACCCGCTCGCGGTCGTCCGCGACGCGGATGAGGTGACGCTCGATCTCGCGGCCGGCCTGCTCCGGGCGCCGCGCGGAGACGTCCAGCTGCGGCCGGTCCCCGCATTCGCGCGGCAGATCCTCACCGCGGGAGGCGTGGTCGCGTATCTGCGGGAGCACGGCGACTTCCCGAGCGTCAGCTAGCTCGTTACGTTCCGGGCGACCGCTGTGGCATCCGACGTGCCTTTCGGCAGGTCGTGGGCGAGGTCATCCGCGAGATCGTTGCGCCGGTCGAGGGTAGGTACATCGTTCGCGTGTACGCGGACGACGAGGACGGCCGCTGGCGGGCATGGCTCGAGTTCACCTCGCTCCAGCACGGCGATCTGAGCCGCACCGGCGTGCTGCAGACGACCGCGACCCGCGACGACATCCTGCGCTGGGCCAGCGGCCTCGGCGCCGCCGACCTCGAGCGCGCTCTCGAGGACGCCGAGCTGGCTCCGGCTACCGCGCTGGGAACGACACCGCGACCGGACGGGCGCCCCTCGCCCACGCGCTGAGCCGCTTTCCCTCGCGCCAGTCCATGTACTTGGCGTCGAGCAGCCGGCGCGCCCGCTCGTCGTCCTTCGTCCCGGAGCGCAGGATCCGCGCCCGTCCGGCGACGGTGCGCGAGCCGACGCGCACGCGGACGCGCGGGTCCTGCCGGATGTTCTTCACCCAGTCAGCTCGGTCCCCGCCGCCCGACAGCATGTAGAGCCTTCCGCCGTCCATCGCGAACCAGATCTCGATCGTGTGGCTCTTTCCGCTGACCCGGCCCGTCGTCGTGAGGTAGCAAAAGCTCTCCTCAGCGAGGCGCTCGAAGACCACGCGCGTACGCTAGCCCGGGCCCGATCGCACGACCGTATCGCGCTGAACGATCAGTCGGCGAGCGAGGATCGGACCCAGTCCGTGAGCACTTCCATCATCCGGACCCGATGCTCCGGCGCGGTGAACTGGTGGTCCGCGCCTTCGATCGTCACGACGCGGTGCACGACACCCGCCTGGCGCAGAACGGACGCGTACCGTTCGGCGTCCTGCGGCGGCACGAGCTCGTCGGCGCCCGCGTAGACCAGCAGCACCCGCGCGCGCGTTCGGGAGAGCTCCGCGATCGGACGCAGACCCCGTGTGTACTCGCGCTCCGCGGGCGCTGCCAGCACCGCGGCCACGCGCACCCGCGAGTCGCGCCCGGCGGCGACCGCCGCGACGAGCCCGCCCTGCGAGTGCCCCACGACGCCCACCCGCTGCGGGACGGCGGGGTGGGCGCGCAGGAGGCGGACGGCACCGGCCGCGTCCGCGAGGCCGGCCGGCGTATCCCGCTGCACGCGGAAGGCGAACCGGAGCGCGGCCACGCCCGCCGCGGCGAGCGCGTCGCAGATGAACGCCCCGTGCTCGCTCTCTCCGCCGCCCATCTCGAGGACGCCGCCGACGATCTCTCCGTCCGGCAGGTGGAGGATGCCTTCGACCTCGGTCCCGGCGACCGGGAACGAGACGCGCTGGAGCATTAATCCGCCGGGGGCGCCGCCCTGG
>MGON01000113.1:0-799 GCA_001795345.1 Chloroflexi bacterium RIFCSPLOWO2_02_FULL_71_16
CGATCCGGCTCCGTCACGTTCCGTGTGCTGGCGCCCGGACGCGACCGCTCACCCAGCCTCGCGAATCTCGTGCTCCTCGGTGAGACGTCCGAGGGCCGGATCCTGTTCATGGGAGATGCGACGGACGACGCGGTCGCCGACCTCCTTCTAGCGCCGACGGCGCTCGAGGCTCGCTTGTACGTACCGCCGCATCACGGCGCGAGGACCCCTCACGCGGCAGCGCTCCTGGAGGCTGTGCGGCCGGAGGCCGCCCTGATCTCGGTCGGCGCGGCGAACCGCTACGGTCACCCGACACCGGAGACCCTGGCGGCCCTCGCCGGTGTCCCCGTGTACCGCACCGACCGGCATGGCACCGTGGAGGTGGAGCTCGATGGCGACCGCATCCACGTCCGCACCGACAAGGCCGGTGTTCCTCCTGATCGGGGAGGATCCGTTCCGGGCGCGCCTCCGGCTCGCTGAGCTGGTCGCGGCGCTCGTATCCGGCTCGCCGACCGCGCCCGGCGACCTGGCGGCGCTGCCCTCGCCGCAGCTAGGGAACGCGCTCGGCGTCACGCGCCATGACGCCCGGACCGAGCCGGCCGCGGCCATCGCGATGAGCGGCCGGAGCCAGGGTCTCTTCGACGATCCGAATGAGCGACGGGTCGTGGTCGTCGACCAGGCCGAGGCGATCGCCGACCCGTCATTCATCGCGTCGTTCCCGCCGGAGACGGCGCTCGTCCTTTCGACGACGGAGAGGATCCAGCCGCGCCGCCGCGCGCGTTCGTCGCCCGCCAAGGCGGCAGAGAAGGTCGACCTCGTC
>MGON01000113.1:894-4249 GCA_001795345.1 Chloroflexi bacterium RIFCSPLOWO2_02_FULL_71_16
CTCGCCGGCGCGACGCTCGAGCCGACCGCGGTCCACGAGCTCGCCGCCGCGGTGGGACCCGACACCGAGCGCATCGAGCAGGAGCTTCGGAAGCTCACGACCTACGCGCGCGGCGCTCCGATAACGGCGGCCGACGTGCGCGCTCTCGTCGCGGGCGCGATCGAGACGGAGATCTTCGACCTCACTCGTGCCGTCGTCCGGAAGGACACCCGGGGCGCGATCGGCACGCTGGAGCGGCTGCTGGGCGAGGGCCAGGCGCCGCAGCAGATCCTCGCCCTGCTCCTCTGGCAGTTCCGCGTCCTGCTCTTCGCCTCCGCGATGAAGAGCAGCGCCGATGCCGAGCGCATGGCCAAGGCCATCAGATCGTCCCCGGGGGCCATCGCTCGCTGGCAGGGCGAGGCGCGCCGTATCTCGCGCGCCGACGTCACCCGCGCCTATGAGGCGCTGTACGCGACCGATCTCGCCATCAAGCAGGGCCGCACCGAGCCGGAGACGGCGATGATGCTGTGCGTCCTCGACCTCTGCGGCGTCGCCGGGGCCGACCCGCGCGAGCTCATCGTCGGAGAGCCACCCCGGCGTTAGGACTCGGCGTCAACTGGTCGGCGCGAGGGCGGGTGATGCCGCGGTGGGCGCAGGCGATCTCGCGAGCGGGAGCGTCGAAGCATCAGATCCGTCACGCGAAGACGGATCGAGCTCCTGACCTCGAAGCGACAGGGAGGTCGACGCGCTTCCGGAGCGCCTCCTGGCTGCGTCGCCCGCCCGAGCGCCGATCAGATGGCTAGCGTCGAGCCGGCTGTGGCTCCTGCGTCTTGCGGTAGTCCGCCATGAATCGCTCGATGCCGATGTCCGTGAGCGGGTGCTTGTATATCTGCTCCAGGACCTTGAACGGCATGGTCGCGATGTCCGCGCCCGCGAGCGCCGACTGGGTCACGTGCATGGGGTGGCGGAGGCTCGCCGCGAGCACCTTCGTCCTGATGCTCTGCTGCCGGTACGCGTCGACGATCCCGCGCACGACCGCGATCCCGTCCTCGCCGATGTCGTCGAGCCGTCCGACGAATGGGCTGATGATGTACGCGCCGATCTCAGCGGCGAGGAGCGCCTGGTTGACGGTGAAGCAGAGCGTCACGTTGATGCGGATGCCCTCGCCCGCCAGCACCTTGCCGGCCGCGAGGCCGTCGGGTGTCGAGGCGACCTTCACGATCACGTTCTTGTGCCAGGAGGCGAGGCGGCGGCCCTCGACGACGAGCTCGTCCTTCCGCTCCGTGACCGTCTCGGCCGAGACGTCCCCTACGAGCTCGCAGATCCGCTTCACCTGCGTCTCGTGGTCCTGGCCGGCGCGCGCGATGAGCGTCGGGTTCGTGGTGACGCCGCTCAGAACGCCCCAGCCCACGGCGGTCTCGATCTCGTCGTAGTCGGCCGTATCCAGGAACAGCCTCATGGCCTTGCCTCCACGCCTGCCGCGGCCGACGTTCCGGCTCGTCCGCTCGCGCGCGCGTACGCGAGGGCGGCGCGGATGAACGCGGCGAACAGAGGGTGCGGTCGGTGCGGCCGCGACTTGAACTCGGGATGGAACTGCGTGCCGAGGTAGAAGGGGTGGTCGCGGAGCTCGACGATCTCGACCAGCCGCGAGTCGGGCGACAGCCCGCTGAAGCGCATGCCGTGGCCGGCGAGCAGCTCGCGGTACGCGTTGTTGAACTCGAACCGGTGCCGGTGGCGTTCGAGCACGATCGGCTGGCCGTACGCCTCGTGGGCGAGCGATCCCTCCTCGAGCACGCACGGGTACGAGCCGAGCCGCATGGTGCCGCCCTTGTCGTTGATGTCGCGCTGCTCGGGCAGCAGGTCGATCACCGGATGGGGCGTGAAGGCGTCGAACTCGGTCGAGTTCGCGTCCTCGCTGCCGAGCGCGGTCCGCGCGAGCTCGATGACCATGCACTGCATCCCCATGCAGAGGCCGAGGGTCGGCACCCGCCGCAGGCGCCCGTACCGCACCGCCAGGACCTTGCCCTCGATCCCGCGGTAGCCGAAGCCGCCCGGCACGACGATCCCGTCGAGGCCGACCAGCGGCTCGTCGTCCCCGCCGCGCTCGAGCCGCTCGGAGTCCACCCAGCGGATGCGCGGCTCGCAGCCGGCCGCCCACGCGGCGTGCTTTATGGACTCCGCGACGGAGAGGTAAGCGTCCGGCAGCATGATGTACTTCCCGACGAGTCCGATCTCGAGCGGGATGCGTGCGTTGCGGATCCGGTCTTCGAGCGTCTGCCACGCGGAGAGGTCGGGCGGGGCGGCGTCCAGGCCCAGCTCCTTGACCACGATGCGGCCCAGGCCTGCCTCCTCGATCATGAGCGGAACGCCGTAGATGGACCACGCATCGGCCTCGGCGATCACGTTCTCCGTCTTCACGTCGCAGAAGAGGGCGATCTTCTCCCGGAGCTCCTCGTCGATGGGCTCGTCGGCGCGGGCGACCAGGATGTCGGGCTGGATGCCGATGGAGCGCAGCTCCTTGACGGAGTGCTGCGTCGGCTTCGTCTTCAGCTCCCCGGTGGCGACGCGCGGCAGGAGCGTGAGGTGGATGTAGAGGACGTTGTCGCGGCCGACGTCGTTGCGGAACTGGCGGATGGCCTCGAGGTAGGGGAGTGATTCGATGTCGCCGACCGTTCCGCCGACCTCGACCACCACCACGTCGGCCTGGCCCTCGCGCGCGACCCGGTGGATGCGCGCCTTGATCTCGTTCGTGACGTGTGGGATGACCTGCACGGTGGCGCCGAGGTAGTCGCCGCGCCGCTCCTTGGCGATGACCGCGTTGTAGATCTGGCCGGTCGTGAGGTTGGAGGCGCGCGTGACGTTGCGGTCGATGAACCGCTCGTAATGGCCGAGGTCGAGGTCCGCCTCCGCGCCGTCCTCGGTGACGAAGACCTCCCCGTGCTGATACGGGGACATCGTCCCGGGGTCGACGTTCAGGTACGGGTCCATCTTCAGCGACGCGACTGATAGCCCGCGCGCGGCGAGCACGCTGCCGAGGGATGCTGCGGTGATGCCCTTGCCGAGGGAGGAGGTGACCCCGCCGGTCACGAACACGAACTTCGACATCAAGCGGACCTCCGGGGTTTTTCCAAGTCTACGCTCGTCGCGCGGTCGGCGTGGGACTCGGCTTCGCCTTCGTCCTCCGCTTCGCCGCGCACGCTCCGCTGCCTGCGGACTCGCTCGCGCCGGCAGAGCCGGGCGCTCGTTCGATCTACTCGGCCTTTGCCGTCTTCATCCCTCGATCGGACCGAAGGGGAGGCTGTGCAGGACGACGAGGCGTGGCCTCTCCGCGGGCCCGGTCACGGGCTCCGACTCGACCACCACCGGCTCCTCGCGC
>MGON01000113.1:4257-6435 GCA_001795345.1 Chloroflexi bacterium RIFCSPLOWO2_02_FULL_71_16
CCGCAGCGAGCGGAAACGCGCGTCCTCGAGCTCCGCCGCGGGCGCGCCCGCGTGCTCGACGATCGCGATGAGCTGCGGGCGCAGCCAGCGCAGCCCGGCGCGCATCCCGAGCGGCGCCGTGAAGGGCGAGCGGTCCGAGGCGAAGCCGCGCGTGGCCTCGTCGACCCAGCGGCCCAGGAACGGCGGGACGTAGGCCTCCCCGGCGTACGCGAGCCCGCCCGGCGCGGTCCACCCGCAGAGGAGGCGCCGCGCGCCGCGCGCTTCGTCGACGACCACCGCGCCGATGACCACGTCCGCGCGCGGCGTGACGTGCAGCTTCAGCCAGTCCGCGCTCCGCCCGGCGGGCACGTAGGGCGAGCGGCGCTTCTTGGCGACGATCCCCTCGAGTCCGTACTCCAGGACGGCGTCGAAGAAGGGCTCGCCGTCGTCCGCAAGGTGCTCGGGGACGGCGACGCGGCGATCTCCCATCCCGAGCCGCAGCAGCCTGGTCCGCCGCTCCTCGAGTGGAAGGCGCAGGAGCGGTCGATGGCCCTCATAGAGGAGGTCGAACGCGACGAAGATGGGCCCCCGCCCGCGCTTCGCCGCGCGCGGGCCGAGGCGGCCCGCGAGGAGGTCGTACGAGGGGCGGCCCCGGGCGTCGCACACGATCACCTCGCCGTCGAGGAGGACGCCCTCCGGTACTTTCGCGTCGCGCATCTCGGGGATCGCGCGGAGGAGATCGCCGCCGGCCCGGTCCACGAGGCGAAGCTCGTCGCGGTCCCGGCCCATGAAAGCCCGGACGCCGTCCCACTTCACCTCGAAGAGGTGCTCGTGCGAGTTGAAGGGGCCGCTCGCGAGCCGCGGCCGCATCGGTGGCACCGACCGAGGGACCCCGGAGCGGGCTTCGTCGAGCTGGATCAGAGTCGGCGACGTCGGGTCGGGCACGTTCTGTGGCACGGGCTCGAGCCTAACGGGCTCTCCCCGCCGTCCAGCACTGCGCGTGAGCGCGATTAAGAAGCCTTCCGCTTCTTCGCAGTGCTCTTCCGCCCCGTGGCCGCCCGGCGGGCCGTCCCCGCCTTCCCCGCGGCCTTCTCGCCCTTCTTCGCCCGCTCGACGGACGCCTTCAGCGCGGCCATGAGGTCAACGACGGTCGTCTCGGCCTCCGGCTCCGCGGCCTCGATGACCTCCTTGCCCTCGACCTTGGCCCTGACGATGTCGTCGACAGCCTCCTTGTACTCGTCCTTGAACTCGTCGGGCTCGAACTTCATCGCCATCGCGTCCACGAGCGTCTGCGCCATCTGGACCTCCTTGGCGCTCACGCTCACGTCCTCGGGCAGGTCGAGGTCCTCGGTGTCGCGGATCTCGTCCGGCCAGTGGAGCGTGTTCAGCAGCAGCACGCCGTCCAGCGGCCGCACGGACACGAGGCGCTCGCGGTCCCGCAGCGCGAACTTCGCGATCGCGACGCGCTTGTTCTTCTCGAGCGTCTTCTGCAAGAGCTTGTACGGCTTGGCGGCCGCCTTCTCCGGCTCGAGGTAGTAGGCGTTCTGGTAGTAGACCGGTCCCGGCAGCTCCTCGTCCTCGATGAAGCCCGCGATGTCGATCGCCTTGCTGCTCTTCAGGGGAAGCTTCTCGAGGTCCTCATCCTCGAGCGCGACGTAGCTCCCCTTCTCGTATTCGTATCCACGGATCACGTCGCCCCACTGGACCTCGTGATCGCCCTCCGGGCACCAGCGCTTGTTCTTGATCCGGCTCTTGTGCTCCGGGCACAGGAGGTTGAACGACACCTTCGAGCTGCTCTCGGTCGCGAGATACATCCGGATCGGGATAGCGACCATCCCGAAGCTCAGCACCCCGCGCCAAATGGATCTCGGCATCGAGTCACGCTCCCTCTGCTGCCCGGCTTTTCTCCGCGCGGCTTGCCGCGCGCAGCCTAGAGCACGCTGTCAAGGCCGGCACGTCGCACGATGCCGCCCGGCTCGGCGGCCTCCTTCTCACCCTTCGTCGCTCGCGGATCAAAGCGCGGCTTGCGGTGGCGGACCAGGATCGCCTCATCACAGCGCCGCGACGATCCGCTCGCGACGAGGGCTCGCGTCGGCCGCCTCGCCGAGCTCAGGTGAGGCGCACCGCGGATGACGCGGCGAATGCGGATACGCGGACGCGATGGCGACTGAGGGGTGGGACCGCCTGTGGCACGCGCGA
>MGON01000114.1:0-1428 GCA_001795345.1 Chloroflexi bacterium RIFCSPLOWO2_02_FULL_71_16
CCCGCGATCTGCAGGCCTCGGATGAGGTTCTCCTGGAGGCAGGTGACCTTCACGCGGGCCCTCCCGTTCTGTCAGTGGATAGATGTATGTATGGATACGTGGCCGCCGTAGTAGTGCTGTGGAACATACGGCTTGGGCCTCCCCGACGCATCGGCCCAAGCCTTTCCGTATCCCGGCCGCTGTGGACGAGCGTTGGGATCGCCGGGACGGGTGCCAGGCGATCGTAGGCCGATCCGACGATCCGACCCTTCCGAGACAGTCGCCCAGCCCCCCTTGTCCACAAATGGTGGCTCTTGTCCACACGCCTGGAGGCTTTATCCACAGAAATGGCCGTATTTGCGCGGTCGGGCTGTTTGGGCCGGGGACCGGTCACTCGGAGTACAGCATCTCCCGAAGGGCGCTCACCTCTCGCCGGAAGTCGTCGTTGTCCGCCATCTCCCGCTCGATCTTGTCGCAGCCGTGGAGGACGGTGGAATGGTCGCGGCCGCCGAGGGCCTCGCCGATCCGGAGCAGGGGCGCCTCGGTCTCCTCGCGCATCAGGTACATCGCGACCTGGCGCGGCAGGACGATCTGCTTGTCGCGGGCCTTCCCACGGAGCTGCTCCACCGGCACCTGGTAGTAGCGGGCGACGATCTCGACGATCTTGTCGGGTGCCAGCGACTGGCGGCGCGGGTTCGACAGGATGTGCTGGACCATCTGCTGAGCCAGCTCGGTCGTGATGGGGACGGCGTTCAGCGTCGCGTACGCGACGATCCGCGTGAGCGCCCCCTCGAGCTCACGGACGTTCGAAACGATCCGCTGCGCCAGGAAGTCGATGACCGGGGGCGGGACCGCCACGCCCTGCGCCTCGGCCTTGGTCCGCAGGATCGCGATCCGTGTCTCGAGGTCCGGCTGCGAGATGTCCGCCGTGAGGCCCCACTCGAACCGCGACCGCAGCCGCTCTTCGAGGGTCGCGATCGCCTTCGGTGGGCGGTCGCTCGACATCACGATCTGCTTGCCCTCTTCATGGATGGCGTTGAAGGTGTGGAAGAACTCGTCCTGGGTGCCCTCTTTGCCGGCGATGAACTGGATGTCGTCGATGAGCAGCACGTCGATCCGCCGGTAGCGCTCTCGGAACTCCTCCTGCTTCTGGCTTCGGATGGAGTTGATGAACTCGTTCGTGAACTTCTCGCTCGTGGCGTACATCACGCGCTTCCTCGGGTGGCGCGACATGACGGCGTGCCCGATCGCGTGCATCAGATGGGTCTTGCCGAGGCCGCTGCCCCCGTAGATGAACAGCGGGTTGTAGGAGTGGCCGGGACGCTCGGCGACCGAGAGCGCCGCGGCGTGCGCCAGGCGGTTGTTGGACCCGACGACGAATGTCGAGAAGCTGTACCGCGGATTGAGCACGGCCGAGGGCTCCCGGCGCTCGCCGGCCGCCGCGGGCGT
>MGON01000114.1:1442-5924 GCA_001795345.1 Chloroflexi bacterium RIFCSPLOWO2_02_FULL_71_16
CCGCCGCGGGTATGGACGGCCGGATCCCGGCGGAGGCCCGCGTGGAGGCCGCCGTCGCGGGCGCCGTGATGAACCTCACGTCGACCGTCCGGCCGACGATGTGCTGCAGGGCCTGGCGGACCTGGCCGCGGTACTTGTTCTCGAGCCACTCGCGGGCGAAGGCGTTAGGGACCCCGACGCAGAAGACATCGTCCTCTTCGGAGACGACCGCCGTTTCCTTGAACCAGGTGTCGAAGTTCGCCTTCGTCAGGCCGATCTGCAGCTCGCCGAGCGCGGCTGCCCAGATCTCCTTGAGGTCCATCCGGCGCTCTGAACGTTCTGAAGCCAATGGTGCCCTTCCCATCGTTCGAGCAGTACGGGATCGCCCTGACCACGCCGGAAGGATCGCGAGGGATCCGTCTGCCGATCACGCTCCCCTGGAAGCGCGCGAACTATACCCCAGCGACCACCGCGTTCCCACCTATACACTTGTCGCTGACCGGCACCGTCATATCGACCGTGCGAATCCGGCTCTTTCCGACAAGCATCCAGCCGAGAGGGGATCCGACGTGAAGCGTACGTATCAGCCGAAGCGCCGCCGTCGTGCGCGCGTGCACGGCTTCCGCGCCCGCATGAGCTCGACCGGGGGCAAGAACGTCCTCGCGCGGCGCCGCGCGCGCGGCCGCAAGCGTCTCACGGTCAGTCGCTAGCGCGCGAATGCGCGCGGAGCGGCTCCGCCGCACGCGGGACATCGAGATCGTTCGCGAGGAAGGTGCGCTGACCGTCGATCCGCACTTCACCATCCGTTCGAAGCCGAACGCGCTCGGGGTGATCCGTGTCGCGGTCGCGTCGCCGCGCGCGCTCGGGACCGCGGTGCGCCGGAACCGCGCCCGCCGACGGGTCCGCGAGGCGATACGCACGCTCGTCGGCGCACGTCGGGCCGCGCCGGGAACGGACTTGCTCGTCGTCGCGCGCGCCCCCGCGCTGCGGGCGGCCCCGGACGAGCTGCGGGCGGCCATCTCGGGGCGGCTCGAGGCGGTCCTCGGTCCGGAGCCGTCGTGACGGCGCTCGCCCTTCGCCTCCTGCGCTGGTACAAGACCGCGGTCAGCCCGATGCTGCCGCCTGCCTGCCGCTACACGCCGACCTGCTCGGAGTACGCCACCGAGGCGATCGAGCGGTACGGCCTC
Organism: Chloroflexi bacterium RIFCSPLOWO2_02_FULL_71_16; assembly: GCA_001795345.1. Classification (GTDB taxonomy): domain Bacteria; phylum Chloroflexota; class Limnocylindria; order P2-11E; family P2-11E; genus GWC2-70-10. Next base: position 2,609 of record MGON01000114.1, read on the forward strand.
CTCCGCGGCGGCTTCATTTCGACCAGACGCCTCCTGTCGTGCCACCCCTTCGCCCGGGGCGGATATGACCCGGTGCCCGGAAGGGAAGGTCGCTCGGTATGACCGCTGTCTGGAACGCGTTCCTCGTGCACCCGGTCATCAACCTCCTCGTCGCCGCGTACGGGCTGCTGTCCGACTTCGGGCTGGCGATCGTCCTCGTCACCGTCGCCCTCCGGCTGGTCCTTTACCCGCTCTTCGTGACGCAGATCCGCTCGCAGCGCGCGATGCAGGAGGTCGGTCCCGCGCTCGCCGAGCTGAAGCAGAAGTACGGCAAGGACCGCCAGAAGATGGCCGAGGAGCAGATGAAGCTCTACCGGGAGCGCGGAGTGAACCCGGCGATGGGCTGCCTGCCTCTCCTCGTCCAGATGCCGATCCTCTTCGCCTTCTATGCGGCGATGCTGCAGATGACCTATGGGCTGGGCGGCGGGATCGGGGGCGAGATCGCCCCACTGACGGGTGCCCAGTTCGAGACGATCCGCTGGTCCTTCATCCCGAATCCACTGGAGGCGAGCGAGGGGCTGGACCTCACCGCGCGGTGGCTGCCGTGGCTTTCTGCCGGGCTGGGCGCCACCGACCCGATCTTCATCCTGCCGGTCGTCGCCGGCGTGACCCAGCTCGTCGCCTCGCTCATGGCCCAGCCCGCCGCGCAGCCGAAGAACCTCGAGCCGCAGGCTCGGATGATGCAGTCGATGGCCTACTACTTCCCCGCGATCACGATCTTCTTCGCGGCGCAGTTCCCCGCCGGGCTCGCGCTCTACTGGGTCGCAACGACCCTGTTCCAGATCGTGCAGCAGTACTTCGTGACCGGATGGGGCCAGCTCACACGGTGGCTCCCATTCCTCCGAGGCATCCCGACGCCGGCCGACCGCGCGCTCGCGCTGGGTCAGCGCGAGGCGATCAACGAGGTCGAGCGCGACATGGGCGGGCCGGCCCCCGCGGCGGCGCCGGCACCCTTGTCCGAAGGGAGCGAGGACGTCCAGCAGGAGACCAGCCGGCGGCGAGGGAGAAGGAGACGCAGGCGATGAGCCCCATCCGCGGCGACGAATTCAGCGGCCGCAGCGTCGAGGAGGCGATCGAGCGCGGCCTTCGCGAGCTCGGTCGCCGCCGCGATCAGGTGGACATCGAGATCCTCGACCGGGGCAAGCCGGCGAACATGCTCGGCATGGGCGGCGAGGACGCGCGCGTCCTGCTTTCGTACGAGGAGACCGAGGCCCTCGAGCCCGAGCCGGATGTGGATGAGGCCGAGGTGCCGCGCCGTCCGGCGGACCGGCGCGCGGAGCCAAGCCGCGGGATGTCCGCCGGGGCGGCGGACGAGGACGAGGAGCCGGCACCGGCGTTCGGTGAAGAGCTTCCCATCGGAGCGGAGGTGCTTACCGCGCTGCTGGACGTCATGGGGGTCGATGCCGACGTGAAGATCGAGCAGATCCCGGGCCGCGAGGGGGTCGAGGTCGCCGGCGCGGAGCTCGGCGTCCTGATCGGACGCGGCGGCGAGAACCTCGTGGCCCTGCAGCAGGTGGTCTCCGCTATCACCTCGCGGAAGGTCGGGCGCACGGTGCACGTGCCCGTGGACGTCGAGGGGTACCGGCGCCGGCGCGAGGACCAGCTGCGAGAGGTCGCGCGGAGGGTCGCGGAGCGCGTGCGGGCGACCGGCCAGGCCGTGACCCTCGAGCCGATGCTCGCTTACGAGCGCCGGGTCGTGCATCTCGTCGTCCAGGGGACGGCCGGACTGCGCACCGAGTCCGTCGGCAACGAGCCCAACCGGCGCGTGATCATCAGCTCGACCGCGCCGGGGGCCCGCGGGCCCGTCGGGCCTCGGTTCGGGCCGCGTCCCGGTGGGCCCAGGCCGGGAGGTTTCCGCCCTCCCGGATACGGGCCGCGACGGACCTTCGGCCCGGGGCCGGAGGGGCACCCGCGGTACGGCCGTCCACCACGACCCGGCGGGAGCTGATCCGGATCCATCGGGCCTGAGCGCATCCGGCTGTACAGAACCCGGACCAGCGCTCCCCTAGGTTCGAGGCGATGAGCCTCCCGCACTCCCCGGAGCTGCTCCGCCGCAACTTCCGCATCGACGTCTTCGGCGCCGTCTGCGCCGGCCTGTATGCGGCAGTCCTGCTCGCGTTCATGCCGGTCGTCGTGCGACGGATGGGCGGCTCGTCCTTCGAGGTCGCCCTCGTCGTCGCGGCCCCGTTCATCGGGCATCTCCTGTCACCGATCGGCATCTACCTGCTCTCGGGACTGCCCGCGGTGCGGGTCGTCGCGGGCGTCGTCACCGCGTCGCGCGCGGTGTTCATCGCCGGCGTCCTCGTCGCGACCACCCCGCTGATGCTCGCGATGACCACGCTCGCCTTCTGGGTCATCACCATCTCGAACATCGCGGCGTACACCGCCGTCATGGCGGCCATCTACCCGGGCAGCGAGCGCGCGCAGGCCATGGGCAAGGTCCGCATCGGCGCGAGCATCGCGGGCATCGCCGCCGCGGCCACGGCGGGCATCGTGATCGACGTCGTGCCGGCGACGTACGTCTTCGCCGCCGTCGCGCTCCTCTCGCTGCCCGGCGCGATCGGCTTCTTCTGGATCCGCGACGAGGGCCGCACCGCCACGGCGGGGCGGCGCAGCACGTTCGCCGTCGCGCGTGAGATCTGGAACGATCACCGGTACCGGCGGCTGCTGACCGCGAACACCGTCTTCGGGCTCGGCAATCTCATGAACGTGGTGATCGTGCCGATCATGCTGGTGGACCACTTCAACGCCCCGAACTCGTTCGTCGGAGCGACGGCCGCGCTCGCGTCGATGACCGCGATCGTCGCCTACCTCTTCTGGGGCCGCATGATCGACCGGGGCAGCTCGCTGCAGCTTTCGGCATACGGCTCGTCGCTGCTGCTGCTCGTCCCGCTCACGTACATGTTCGCTCCGAGCATCTGGTTCCTCGTCCCCCTCGCGGTGATCCAGGGCATCGTGACCGCGTGCTTCGAGATCACCTACCACACCAACGTGGTGCAGGCGGCGCCGCCGGGCCGCGTGCTCGACTACGCGACCGCCCAGTCGTTCCTGCTCGGGATCCGCGGGACGATCGCGCCGTTCGCGGCGTCGCTGCTCATGACGCTCATCGAGCCGCGCATGGTGCTCGCCGTCGCGATCACGTTCATGGTCGTCGGGCTCTCGCTGTACTACCGCGCGGTGCGGCAGTACGCGCCCGCGCCCCCTGTCGAGGCCGCCCTGGAGCCCGTCACGCCGGAGACCCTGCCCGCCTCCTGATCGCGCTCAGCCGGCGCACCGG
>MGON01000114.1:5957-16330 GCA_001795345.1 Chloroflexi bacterium RIFCSPLOWO2_02_FULL_71_16
GGTCGGCCTCCCCAGGTGTGGACCTTGCCCAGCGGCGGAACTTGAGCGCGCGGGGCCCCTCCACTCCCGCTCGCGCTCCATCCCCGCTTTCGCCGCGTCACCCGCGCTGCGCCTGCCTCGGGCTGCTAGGAGGAGCGCAGTGGGATGCCGGCCTCGCGCATCGCCCGGACAAAACGCTCGGCGATGAGGACGTAGCCGGCGTCGGAGGGGTGGAATCCGTCCGGCGCGACGGTGACGTCGGTCATCAGCGCGGCCGACCCGGTGAAGAGATCGACCAGGACGACGCGCTCACCGTGGCTCGCGGCCACCCCGGCGATCCCGGCGTTGTACGCGTTCACGACCGCGATCAGCACCTCCGGGTCGGTGTCGCCGTACAGCGGGACGGCGCGGAGGTCGGGCACGTTCCCGACGAAGACCCGCGCGGCCGTCTTCGCCACCAGCTCGTCGACCATCCGTCCGAGCGTGGCGGCGTGTTCGGCCGGGGAGACGCCCGCGTTCAGGTCGTTCACCGCGAGCCAGGTCGAGACGAGCGTCGGCCGGGCGCGGATCGCCGCCGGGAGCTGCACGCGGGCGGCGTCGGCGACGAGCGAGCCGGACACGCCCACGTTCGTGTAGGTCGCCCCCGCCGGCAGCAGGTCCGCGATCCGCGCGGGCCAGGACCCGCGCTCCGGGTCGAGCGCACCGACCCCGACCGTGTCCGAGGCCCCGATCGCCACGTAATGGACGGCGATGGACGGCGGTGCCGTGCCGGTGCCGGTCGGGCTGGCGGCCTGTGTCGGGATCGGTGATGGCGCCGACGTCGCGGGCCGTGGGGTCGCGGTCGCCGAAGGGGACGGCGATGGAGCTATGGCTCCCGTCGAGCAGGCGACGAGCGCTGCCGCGATCACGACCTGCATCCTCACATCCCCGATCGTATGGGTCTTGCGGTCGCTCGCCGGGCCGGCGACCGGATCGAGGCGCGTACAATGGACCTCGTCCCTCACGGGATCACGGGGATGCGTGGTTTCGACAGGGCAGGAGAGCGATCAGCTGCGAGCCGGGGTTGCCGTTCACTCCGTGAACCGAGCGGCAGGCAGATAACTGCCACAAACTCTTACGCCCTCGCTGCCTAAGCAGTGAGCGTCCCGCCGGACCAGCCTCCGCGGACCGGTGAGGACGAGAAAGCGGAGGTGCGGCCCGCCGACGATCGGTGAGCGGGCCAAAGACAGCCGATCTGGCGGGACCGTGGGCGTGTCGGTGCGCGTTCGGGGCCGCGAGATATTCAAGTTCGCCGAACAGGCTTCGTAGACGCGGATCGTTCGATCGCTTTGGACGGGGAGTTCGACCCTCCCCCATCTCCACAGCGTCTAGGCCTCGAGGGCCAGCACCTCGTTGGCCACGGCCTCTGGCGCGCCGGCAGGCGCCGCGTGGATCACAGCGGCATGCTGTGCCACCAGATCCGGCACTCCTTGCAGCGATCCCCCTCGAAGCGGGCGTGCAGGACGCCGTCGAGGACCATCCGAGGGAGCGGATCGCCCGGCTTTCGCGCCGGCAGGCTCGTTCCCGTGGACCGTGCCCAGATCTGGAACAGCTCTTCCGACGCGACCTGATACGTGGTGTGCCAGTGCGCGACCCCGGTCGTCGACCCGGAGGCCAGGACGTCGTACGTGACGTGAACGTCCTCCTGGAGCTTCACCCTCCGCCAGTACTCGGCGAGCTCCGCGTGGCCGCGCTGAACGGCGAACGGGGTGTTGTGGTACTCGCCGTCCTCCGCGAAGAGCGCGCAGAACCTGGCCTCGTCCCTGTTCTCCCAGGCGGACTTGTATCCCTGCATGAACCGGTCGATGTCCACGGTGCTCCCCCCTTCGTGCCGCGCGAGGATAGGGCGGCCGGCACGAAGCACAGGAAACACAAGTAGGAGCGCCCGGCCCGCGGCGGCTCGCGGCGGCTCGCGGAGGAGCCGCGCGCGGTCCGTCGCTCTAGACCACGCCGCAGGTCGCGGCGAGGGTCACGTGTGGAAGGGTGCTAGACGGTCGCTCGGCGCCCGCCCCACTGTGACATCGCCCAGAGGACGATGAGCGCGCCGATGATCGATCCGATCAGGCCGGCGGCCGAGATGTCGAGCGTCCCGCCGAAGATCAGGGCCGCCAGCGTTCCGCCGACAAGCGAACCGACGATCCCGACCACCATCGTCTGGATCCAGCCCATCGGCTGGGCACCCGGCATGATCCAGCGCGCGATGAAGCCAGCGATCAGTCCCATCACGAGAAAGGCGATCAGGCCCACGTGGGACCTCCTTCAGCGTATTTCCGCCCCGACACAGTGCAGCAACCGTGCCGGGCCAGAAGGGGACTTGGCAGGCAGGCCCGGCGCTCGCTACGCTTGATGGGCCCCCTGACGAGCGCCGTGGTGCGTCATGCCCCGTGTGGGTCGGTGGGGACGCCGACCGAAGGAGGCATCACATGGACGCGCCACGCACCCTGCCTGAGCCGCCGCGGACCGAGGACGTCACCGTGTTCCTCGCGCTCACGCTCCCGATCTTCGCCGTGACGGCCGCTGTCGTCGTCCTGATCCTGCAGCTCAGCCCTCGCTAGGGAGACCTCGCGTGCCGGCCGTCGCCGCCCACTAGCCTTAGACCGCCATGCCCGAGCTCGGCGGCGAGGTCCTGGTCGCGCTGGTGACGCTCACCGCGATGGAGATCGTCCTCGGCATCGACAACGTGGTCTTCATCTCGATCCTCACGGGCCGCCTGCCGACGGAGCAGGCGGCCCTGGCGCGGAGGCTCGGCCTCTCGCTCGCGCTCCTCATGCGCATCGGGCTGCTACTCGCGATCTCGTGGGTCATGAGCCTCACCCAGCCACTGTTCGTGCTGGTGCGGCCGTTCTCGGGACGCGACCTCATCCTGCTCGGGGGCGGGCTGGTGCTCATCGCCAAGGCGACGTGGGAGATCTTCGACAAGCTGGAGGCGGTCCACGAAGAGCACGCGCCCGCGCCCACGCGGGGCGCGCTCGTAATGGTGATCGGGCAGATCCTGGTCATGGACATCGTCTTCTCGCTCGACTCGGTGATCACCGCGGTCGGCATGGCGAACGACGTCTGGGTCATGGTGACCGCGATGGTCGTCGCCGTCGGCGTGATGCTCCTATCCGCCGGCGCGATCAGCCACTTCGTCGAGGCGCACCCCAGCGTCAAGATCCTCGCGCTCTCGTTCCTGCTGCTCATCGGCGTGATGCTGGTCGCCGAAGGCACGGGGCAGCACGTCGGCAAGGGCTACATCTACGCCGCTATGGCCTTCTCGCTCTTCGTCGAGATGCTGAATCTCCGCTATCGCCAGAAGCGCGCGCCGCTCGAGCTGCACGGGCGGTTCGAGGCCGAGCGCGAGCGCGCCGCCGGCTAGGAGCCTCGCACCCGCCGCCGGATGGCGGCCTGCATCTCACGCTTGGCGTCGCGCTCCTTGATCACCTGGCGCTTCTCGTACTGGCGCTTCCCGCGCGCCAGGCCGAGCTCGACCTTGGCCCGGCCCGCCTTCAGGTACAGGCGCAGCGGGACGATGGTGTAGCCGCGCTGCGAGACCGCGCCCGCGAGCTGGCCGATCTCGCCCTTGTGTAGGAGGAGCTTCCGCGCGCGCATCGGGTCGTCCGGCTCGAAGGGCGAGGCCTGCGGCCAGCGCGCGATGCGCACGTTCCGCAGCCAGGCCTCGCTCCCGTCGATGCGCGCGTATCCGTCGCGCAGGTCCACGCGGCCGTCGCGGACGGACTTGATCTCGCTCCCGGTCAGGGCGAGGCCGGCCTCGAAGCGCTCGTCGATGTGGTAGTTGAAGAAGGCGCGCCGGTTGTCGGCGACGGGCTTGACCCTCTCCCCCGCGTCGTCAGCGGCCTCTTCGGTCCGCTCCTTCGGCTTCGGCATCCTCGCGAGAGTAGTGGGCGAGGGGAAAAGAAAGAGCGGCGGCACTTCTGCCGCCGCTCTTTCGGGGTCACCAGTGACCCGGCTAGGTCGCGATCACCTCTAGATCCATGATGGAAGCCGGAGATGAGCCGCCGTGGGTCATTGGTTTCCCATTGGCATCGCTCATCCACATCACCTCCTTCCTTACGCGGGCCATCCTCCCACGCACTCGGGGGTCGGTCAATGTCGTAGGCGACAGATGACCCCGGTCACGTACTCGAAAGGGACTGCCGCTACGGTCCAGGAGTGCGCGGTGAGCGCGTTAAGGAAGGATCTGGACGAGGCGGCTGGCGGCGGGCGCGTGCTCCGCGGCGTCCGCGAGGGTGAGCGCCGTGAAGACGACGCTGAGCGCCACGACGAGCGCCGCGAGGAGGGCCGTCCGGATGCGCGCAGTCACGGCAGGTACGGCATGGGGTCCACGGCCCGTCCGTTCACGATCGTCATGAAGTGGACGTGCGGTCCGGTGGTCCAGCCGGTCATCCCGATGTAGCCGATCACCGTCCCGGCGGTGACCGTCTGCCCGACGCGGACCGTCGGGCCCGGCCGGTCGCTCATGTGGCCGTAGAGGGTCGAGAAGTTCGAGCCGTGCGCGATGATCACGACCGTCGCGGTGTCGCCGTACGCGAGGTACGGCTTGCCCACGGTGACGACCTGGCCCGCGGCCGCGGCGCGGAGCGGCGTGTACATAGGCGCCGCGACGTCGAGGCCGTTGTGGAAGCCGCCCCAGCGCGGTCCGAAGCGCGACGTGACCGTCCCGTTCACCGGCCAGATGGCCATGCGGCCGTTGAATGCGCCCAGGCCGCTGCGGGCGGCCAGCTCCGCCGCGAGCTGCGCGTACGCCGCCTCCGTGCGCTCTAGGTCGCGGTTGAGCTTCGCGGCCTCGGAGTTCGCCTGGTGCTGCGCGCCGACGGCGGCGTTCTTGTTCACCTGGGCCTCGTATCGCACGCCCGCCTGCGTCGTGATGTTCGCCTTCATCTCCGCGACGATCCGCTCGTAGTCCGCCTTCTTGGTGGCGAGGGACGCCTTCTGCCGCTCGATCTGGTCCTCGAGGCCCTCTATCTCCTGCTGCTTCTGCGCGACGGTCGCTTCCTTCTCGGCGGTCGATGCCCGCAGCGAGCGGATCTCGCTCACCAGCTGCTGGTCCTGCCGGTTGATGAGCACCATCGCCTGCACCCGGTCGGTGAACTGCGTGATCGAGCCGGAGGACAGGAGCATCTCGAGAGGGCTGATCTGCGCCTGCCGGTACGTCGTTCGGAGGTGCACTGCGTAGAGGTCCTGCCGCCGCGCGAGCTGTCGTTCGTTCGCCGAGGCCTCGGCCTTTAGCGATCCGATGAGCGCCGCGGTCTCGGTGAGCTGGAAAGCGACGAGCGAGAGCTGCTCCTGGGCGATCTCGATCTCGATCCGGAGAGAGTCGGCCTCGCTCTGCGCGGCGGCCTGCTGCGCCGCCAGGGTGTTGATGCGCGCGTTCGCCGCGCTCACCGCGGCCTGGAAGCGGCTCGCCTCCTGCCGGTAGCGCTCGGCGTTCTGGCGCGACACCTGGACGGCGCGCTCGAGCTCCTGCTTCTGGCGGGCAAGCTCGGCGAGCCTGTCCTCGTCCGGGTCGGCCGACGCGGGGGCGACCTGAACGACGAACAGCGCAAGCGCCGCGAGCGCGACGGCGAGCGTCCGCCAGCGGCCGACCCCACCTCCCCGGACGGTCCGGGGAGCTCCCATGGCTGGCGCATCCTCGCACCCGAAGTCGGTCGCGGTCAAGGGGCCTCTCACTTGGCGAGGTGCGTCCTGACGGAGATGGTCGCGCCGCCGGCGCCGACCAGCAGGGCGAACCCAAGCACGCCGGCCGCCAGCTGGCCGATGAAGTTCGGGCCCAGGGACACCGGAAGGATGTCCAGGAAGCCGATGAGGGCGTTCGTCACGGGCCCCGACGCGGCCATGAGCGCCGCGAGCGCCACGGCGGCGCCGAAGGCGCCGACGAGCATGCCCTCGAGGATGAATGGCCAGCGCACGAACCAGTTGGTGGCGCCGACCAGCTTCATGATCTCGATCTCGTCCCGCCGCGCGTGCACCGCGATCCGGATCGTGTTGACGATCACGAACAGCGCGACGAGGAGCATCATCCCGAGCACCGCGAACCCACCGAAGGACAGGACGCGCGTGATCGTCAGGAGCTTGTCGACGACCTGCGGGTTGTCCACGACGTCCGTCACGACGCCGCTACCGACCTCGGCGCGCATCTCCTCGGCCACCCGGCGGCTCTCCTGGGCGCTACGGAGCTTGACCTCGAGCGACGCTGGCAGCGGGTTCACGCCGATGTCCTCGACCGGGCCGAGGTCGGCGCGCTGCTCGCTGAGCTCGCGGAGGCGCGCGAGCGCGTCGTCCTTGCTCACGTAGGTGACGCTCGACACGGCGGGGTCCCGCTCGATCCGCGCCTTGAGGTCGAGGATCTCCGAGACGGCCGCGTCGTCGGACAGGTACCCGACCAGCTCGACCTTCGACTCGAGGAGCGAGACCGCCGACTGGAGTCCCCGGTCGGCGATGAGGAAGAACGCGAAGAGCAGGAGCATGAGCGCGACCGTGAACGTCGAGGCCATGCTCATGACCGGGTTGCGCCAGAACCCCTGCCAGGCAGCGCCGAGGATGTACGTGAGGCGCGTCATGCGGCGTACAGCCCCTCGCGCTCGTCGCGGATGATCCGCCCGTGGTCGAGGTGGATCACGCGCCGGCGGAGCGCGTTGACGATCTCGGCGTTGTGGGTCGCGATGAGGACCGTCGTCCCCATCTCGTTCACGCGGACGAGCAGCTTGATGATCTCCCACGTGGTCACGGGGTCGAGGTTCCCGGTCGGCTCGTCGGCGACGAGGATCTTCGGGCGCATGACGAGCGCTCGCGCGATCGCCGTGCGCTGCTGCTCGCCGCCGGAGAGCTCGCGCGGGAAGTGGCGGCGCCGCGGCGTGAGGCCGACGAGTGCGAGCGCGCGCTCGGTCTCCTCACGGATCACGCGGTGGCCGTGCCCGGTGACGACGAGAGCGAACGCGACGTTCTCGTACACGGTCTTCGTCTGCAGGAGCTTGAAGTCCTGGAACACGATCCCGACCTTGCGCCGGAGATGCGGGACCTTGCCGGGCGTCATGCGCCCGACGTCCTGCCCATCGACGACGACCCTTCCGTTCGTCGAGAGCTCCTCGCGGATGAGGAGGCGGTTCAGGGTGGACTTGCCGGCACCCGATGAGCCGACGGCAAATACGAATTCACCCGCCTCGATGTGCAGGTCGATGTCGCGCAGCGCATACGTCCCGTTGGGGTAGCGCTTGCTGACGTCCTCGAGCGAGATCAGATCGTTACCCTTCCCCAAAAGATCGGCCCTCGAGCGCCCGGCCGTTCGGTCGCAGCCCGACCGTATCAGCCAGGGCGCGCCTAGGACAACGGCATATGGGCCCGATCGCTACTTCGCGACCCGCTGGATAGAGGGGAACGTACGCCTTGGGTACACCCGCCGGCCCGTGTACTTCGTACGTGGCCGTCGTCGCCCGGCTCCGTGCGCAAGCGCCCGAGCCGGGACTCCTAGGCCATGTAACGGGGTCAGTCCTTGATGCCGAGCTCCGTCTGCGACGTGCGGCCGGACGAGAACGTCGCGACCGACGCGATGTTGGCGTCGCCTGTGGCCATCACCTTCACGCCCTGGGTCGCGCGCGATAGCACCCGGATCTGCTCCAGCGGCACCCGGATGACGACACCGGTCGTGGTGATGAGCAGGACCTCCTGGGTGGCCTCGTCGACCATCCGGGCCGCCGAGACGTCCCCCGTCTTCGTGGTGAGCGCCGCGAGGATGACGCCCTGGCCGCCGCGGCCCTGCGTCGGGAACTCCTCCACGTCCGTGCGCTTGCCGAACCCGTGCTCCGTCACCGAGAGCACCTGCGTCTTGGGCCGGACGATGCCCATGCCCATGACGCGGTCGCCCTTCCCCAGGCGGATGCCGGTGACGCCCTGCGTCTGCCGGCCCATCGGCCGCGCGTCGGTCGCCTTGAAGACGATCCCCTTCCCCTTCTTCGTGGCGAGGAGGATCCGGTCCTTGTCGGTGCAGGAGGTGACCCAGGCGAGCTCGTCGCCCTTGCGCAGCTGGATGGCGATGAGCCCGGCACGGCGCACGTTCGCGTACTCCGCGATGGGGGTCTTCTTGACGAAGCCGCGCCGCGTCGCCATGACGAGGTGCTCGGCCTTCGCCGCGTCGCGGAGCGCGACAAGGGCCGACACCCGCTCGCCCGCCTGCATCGCCTCGAGGATGTTCTGGATGGGCGTGCCCTTCGCGGTGCGGCTCGCGTCCGGGAGCTCATGGACCTTCAGGGCGAAGACCCGGCCGCGGTCGGTGAAGACGTACAGGCGGTCGTGCGTCCGCGAGACCAGGAGGTGCTCGACATCGTCCTCCTCGCGTGTGGCCATGCCGATGACGCCGCGGCCGCCGCGATGCTGCGCGCGGTACGTCGACAGCGGGATCCGCTTCACGTAATTGCGGCTCGAGACGGTGATGACGACGTCCTCGTCGGCGACGAGATCCTCGTCGCTCATCTCGCGGACGACGTCATCCACGACCTTCGTCCGCCGGTCGTCGCCGTAGGCCTCGGCGAGCTCGTCGAGGTCCCGCTTGATCAGGGCGAGGACCTTGCGGGGGCTCGCGAGGATGGACTCGAGCTCGGCGATGAGCTTGATGGTCGCCTCGTACTCCTCGTCGATCTTGGCGCGCTCGAGGCCGGTCAGGCGGCGCAGCTGCATGTCGAGGATGGCCCGGGCCTGCACCTCGGAGAGGCCGAACTTCGCCTGGAGGGAGGCGAGCGCCGTCTCGGGAGACTTGCTGGCGCGGATCGTCCTCACGACCTCGTCGATGTGGTCGAGCGCGATCTTGAAGCCTTCGAGGATGTGCGCGCGGTCCTTCGCCTTCCGGAGATCGTGCTCGGTGCGGCGCTTGATGACGTCGCGCCGGAACTCGATGTGGTGGTGGAGGATGTCCTTGAGCGAGAGCGTCCGCGGCTGCTGCTCGACGAGGGCGAGCATGTTGAAGTTGAAGGCCGACTGCATGGCGGTGTGCTTGAACAGGCTGTTCAGCACACGGCCGGGGTCGTCATCCCGCTTGACCTCGATGACGATGCGCATGCCGTCGCGGTCGCTCTCGTCCCGCATGTCCGAGATGCCGGCGAGCCGCTTGCTCTGGACCAGCTCGGCGATCTTCTCGATCAACGAAGCCTTGTTGACCGCGTACGGCAGCTCGCTCACGACGATCGCGGAGCGGTTGCCCTTCATGTCCTCGAAGTGCGCCTTCGCCCGCATGACCACGCGGCCACGGCCGTTGGCGTACGCGCGCCGGATGGCGTCGACCCGCTCGGGCGCGCTCGTCTCCACGTTGCGCTGCTCCTCGAAGCGGTAGATCGTCCCGCCCCCGGGGAAATCCGGACCGAGGATCGTCTCGCAGAGATCGTTGGCGGTCAGCTCGGGATCGTCGATGAGACGCTTCGTCGCCGCGATGACCTCGCGGAGGTTGTGAGGCGGGATGTTGGTCGCCATGCCGACGGCGATGCCCGTGGAGCCGTTCACCAGGAGGTTCGGCAGGCGGGCCGGGAGCACGAGCGGCTGCATGTGCCGGCCGTCGTAGTTGGGCTCCCAGTCGACCGTCTCCTTGTCGATGTCGGTGAGGAGCTCGAGGGAGATCGGGGCCAGCTTGGCCTCGGTGTAGCGCTCCGCGGCAGGTGGGTCGTCGTCGATCGAGTTGTGGACGAACACGCCGGCGGCCAGGGCGAAGTTCTGGGTCACGTCGACGGTCAGGTCGTACACGTCCGCCCGGCCCGCCGGCTCGACGCGGTCGACGCGCACCTGCAGGCTGGCGGGGATCGGGAACGCGCCGGTGCGGTGCAGGCGCTCCGGAATGGCCGTCCGCGCGAAGGGCATGAGCTGGTCCTTCGGGCGGAGAGCCTGCGCCTCGCGGTAGGTGCCGTCACGGAGCATGAACCGGTGGTCGGGCGTGCAGACCACCTCGTTGCCGTTCGAGAGCGTCACCTTGACGACCGGGTCGTCGCGGCGCACCAGTCGCGGCGCGCGCACCGGCTTGAGGCGCACGTTGCGGTGCTGGTCGATGGTGAAGATGTCGCCCCGCAGGCCGTGGCGGACCATGTCGATGAGCTCGAGGAACGTCTTCTTCTCGCCGTTGGTGAGCTCGACCTTCGTGTCGCCAGAGAAGCAGCCGAAGTTCCCCTGCCCCGTTATCAGCGGGTAGCGGACCGAGAAGTCCTGCGCCATCCTCACGAGCGCGTCGTAGATCGGCAGGTTCCCATGAGGGTGGTAGCGCGACATCACGATGCCGGTCACGTTCGCCGACTTGCGGAATGGACGATCGGGGCGAAGGCCCTCCTCGTACATGGCATAGAGGATCCGGCGCTGCACCGGCTTGAGCCCATCCCGGACGTCGG